>DATAVK010000017.1:0-23979 GCA_036267755.1 Mycobacteriales bacterium | reverse complement strand
GCCACCGGCCGGCTGGCCTGGGCCGACGCCCGCAGCGCCGGCCGGGTATCGGCGAGTGGCGAGCGCGCAGACCTGTCCGGTCATCTGCCGGTGCTGGCGTGACGACCGCCGTGGGGGTGACCAGCGAGCCGACTGCTGCCCTCGAGCCCGACGGGTCGAAGCCGCCCCACGTCCGGACCACGCCCGGGATGCTGGGGGCGCTGCTCGACCGCCGACGCTCGATCGGGATGTTCGAACGGCTGGCCGCCGGCCGCACCGGCGTCGTCGCGCTCAGCCCGATGGGACGACGGGTCTGGCTGGTGTTCGAGCCGCCGCTGGCCCGGGAGATCCTCGTGGAGTCGGCCCGGTCGGTCACCAAGGGCGAGGGTCTGCGGATGGTCCGCTGGGTGCTCGGCGACGGGCTGCTGACCTCGACAGACGCTGTCACCCACCGCCGCAACCGCCGGCTGATCCAACCGGCGTTCAGCGCCGCCAAGATCGCGGCGTACGCCGATGTCATGGTCGCGGCGGCGGAGCGGATGAATGAGCGCTGGACCGCGGGTAGCGTCGTCGAGATGCCGGCCGAGATGGCCGCCCTCACCTTGGACGTCGTGGGTCAGACGTTGCTCGGCGACGACACCGCCCAGGACGCCCACTCGATCAGCGAGTCGCTGGAGACCGTGCTCAAGCGGTTCGGTGTCATGTTCTTCCCGGGTTCCGAGCGGCTGCTCGCCAGCCGACTGCCGATCGCGGTCCAGATCCGCGAGGCGACCGCCTCGATGCGCGCGACGGTGGAACGCATCATCGACCGACATCGCGGCTCCGACTCGATCGTCGACGACATGGTCGCCTCGCTGCTCGCCGCCCGCGACGACGGCGACGCGCTCACCGACGAGCAGGTCCGCGACGAGACCCTGACCCTGCTGCTGGCCGGGCACGAGACCACGGCCAACGCGTTGACCTGGGCCTGGTGGCTGCTCGACCGGGAGCCGCGGGCCGCGGCCCGGCTGCACCGCGAGCTCGCCGACGTCCTCGGTGACCGCCGGCCGTCGTACGACGACATGAGTGCGTTGCCCTACACGACCGCGGTCATCGCCGAGACGATGCGGCTGCGGCCGCCCGCCTGGATGATCGAGCGCGAGACGTTGGAGCCGGTGCGGGTCGGTGAGTACGTCGCGCCGGTGGGGACCACGCTGCTGGCCAGCCCATGGCTGTTGCATCACGACCCGCGCTCGTGGGGCGAGGACGCTGCCCGGTTCCGCCCGGAGCGCTGGCTCGGCACTGACGGCGGCTTCGACCCGACAGCACCCGGCCAGCCGCGCGGCGCCTACCTGCCGTTCGGTGCCGGGAACCGGATCTGCATCGGCGAGTCATTCGCGTGGGCGGAGGCCGTGCTGATCCTCGCGACGCTGGCCCGGCACTGGGCACCGGCCACCGAGCCTGGGCAGCGGGTCGGGACCTGGGCGGCCGTGACGCTGCGCCCCCATCCCGGCATCCGGATGCGACTTGTCAGCACGTGATCGTGCCCCGACCCGATGACGTGCTGACAACTCGCTCCCGGATCGCGACGGACTCGCGGGCTACACTTGTGACGCAGAGCTTCCCCCCGTCGATGTCGACAAGGAGCCAGTCGGTGCCCCTCCAGCCCGACGACGAAATCCCTGACGAAAACCCCCCCAAGGACGCCTGCGGTGTCTTCGGTGTGTGGGCTCCGGGTGAGGACGTTGCCAAGCTCACGTACTACGGGCTTTACGCCTTGCAGCACCGCGGCCAAGAGGCCGCCGGGATGGCGGTCTCCGACGGCACGACCGTCGTCGTCTACAAGGAGCTGGGCCTGGTCGCGCAGGTCTTCGACGAGCCCATCCTCGGAGCGCTGTCTGGCCACCTCGGGATCGGCCACTGCCGCTACTCGACGACCGGCTCATGCACCTGGGAGAACGCCCAGCCGTCGTACCGGTCGTCTCCACACGGCGGCGGGATCGCGCTCGGACACAACGGCAACCTAACCAACACCGCCGAGCTGGCCGCCAAGGTCGGTGACCCGGCTATCAAGCCCGACCCCGCGCGCGGCGAGACGCTGCAGGCCACCAACGACTCCGACCTGATCACCGCGCTGCTCGCGGGCCATCCCGACCTCTCCCTCGAGGCGGCCGCGATGGAGGTGTTGCCGCTGCTGCGCGGCGCGTTCTCGCTGGTCTTCATGGACGAGCACACCCTCTACGCCGCTCGTGACCCGCACGGCGTCCGGCCGCTGGTCCTCGGCCGGCTTGAGCGTGGCTGGGTCATCGCGTCCGAGACGGCCGCCCTGGACATCGTGGGTGCGTCGTTCGTTCGCGAGGTCGAGCCGGGAGAGCTGATCTCGATCGACGAGCATGGCCTGCGCTCGCAGCGGTTCGGCGAGTCGACCCCGAAGGGGTGCCTGTTCGAGTACGTCTACCTGGCCCGGCCTGATACGTCGATCGCTGGCCGGTCGGTGCAGGAGACCCGGGTCGAGCTCGGCCGGCGACTCGCCCGGCAGCATCCCGCCGACGCCGACCTCGTGATCCCGGTGCCCGAGAGCGGTACGCCGGCAGCGGTCGGGTACGCCGAGGAGAGCGGGATCCCCTACGGGATCGGGCTGGTCAAGAACGCCTACGTCGGCCGGACGTTCATCCAGCCGTCGAACACGATCCGTCAACTCGGCATCCGGCTGAAGCTCAATCCGCTGCGCTCAACGATCGCCGGCAAGCGGCTGGTTGTCGTCGACGACACGATCGTGCGCGGCAACACCCAGCGCGCCCTGGTCCGGATGCTGCGCGAGGCTGGCGCCCGCGAGGTGCACGTCCGGATCTCCTCGCCCCCGGTGAAGTGGCCCTGCTTCTACGGCATCGACTTCGCGTCCCGCGCCGAGCTCATCGCGAACGGGCTCACCGTTGATCAGGTGTGTGCGTCCATCGGCGCCGACTCACTCGGGTACGTCTCGCTCGACGAGCTGGTCTCCGCGACGACGCTCCCCGCCGACCGGCTGTGCCGGGCCTGCTTCGACGGTGTCTACCCGATCGAGCTGCCAGCACCCGAACTGCTCGGCAAGCACATGCTCGAGGGGATTTCCCGGGCGGTCGAGCCGGATGCCGGCTCCGGTGACCCGTCCCCGGACTCGGCGTACGAGCAGCTGCTTCCCGGTGTCGGCGCAGCCGACGCGCTGCAACGTCCGTGACACCACCGCCGTCCGAGGGCGGCGCGACGTACGCCGCGGCCGGCGTGTCGATCGAGGCCGGCGACGCTGCGGTCGAGCTCATCAAGGCCCGGCTCACCTCCACCCGACCCGAGGTCGTGGGTGGGCTTGGTGGCTTCGCCGGGTTATTCCGGATCGACGCCGACCGGCTGCTGGCCACATCGACCGACGGCGTCGGGACCAAGGTCGCGATCGCGCAAGCGATGGACCGGCACGACACCATCGGCCACGACCTGGTCGGCATGGTGGTCGACGACATCGTCGTCTGCGGCGCGGAGCCGCTGTTCATGACCGACTACATCGCCTGCGGCCAGGTGGTCCCGGAGCGGATCGCCGACATCGTGGCGGGCATCGACGCGGGCTGTGCGCTGGCGGGCTGCGCCCTGATCGGGGGCGAGACGGCGGAGCACCCGGGGCTGCTCGCCCCGGACGCCTACGACGTCGCGGGCGCCGCCACCGGCATGGTCCGATCCGACGCGGTGCTAGGACCCGAGCGGGTACGTGCCGGAGACGTTCTCGTCGCGATGGCGTCCAGCGGACTGCACTCCAACGGCTACTCGCTCGCCCGCCATGTCCTGCTCACGGCGTCGCACCTGTCGCTGGATTCCTCGGCCGATCTCGACGTACCGCTCGGCGAGGTCTTGCTCACCCCGACCCGGATCTACGCGCGAGACTGCCTGGCGCTCGCCGCCGCTTTGGACGTGCACGCCTTCTCACATGTCACGGGCGGCGGCCTGACCGCCAACCTGGCGCGAGTGCTCCCCGCCGGCCTGCGCGCTCAGATCGACCGTACGACGTGGACGCCGGCGCCGATCTTCGAGCTGATCGCCTCGCGTGGCGGCGTGTCGCCCGAGGAGATGGAGCGGACCTTCAACCTGGGGGTCGGCATGGTCGCCGTCGTACCCGACGACACGGTCGATGCCGCGCTCGCCCTCCTGGCCGACCGCTGCGTCGAGTCCTGGGTCTGCGGCTTTGTGCAGACTTAGCCGTCACCCGTGGCCACTAGGCCTGCACAAACCCGTTAGGTAGCGGGGTCTTCGTCGTAGGAGTAGATGTCGTCAGCCTCTTCCGCCTCGTCAGACGGCGGTGTCGGCGTGCTCGTGGTGTACGAGCGCCCACGCTCTTTGGCGAGCTCTTCCTGCAGCCTGTCCAGATCGGTGCCGCCGCTGGAGTACTTCAGCTCGCGGGCAACCTTGGTCTGCTTGGCCTTGGCCCGGCCGCGCCCCATGGCTCGACCCCCTTTGCGCCGGCTCAGCGGCGTCCTCGGACGTGTATAGGTACCGGCAGCGCCGGGTCCTGTCCAGGATAACTCGCCCGCGGCCCTCAGCGCGCAGGCAGCCACACCTGACGCAGCCGACCGATCTCCGTCATGCGCCTTTCGGCCATCCGATCCGCCGCGACAGACGGCGGGACGCCCTCGGAGATCGCCAGCCCGAAGATCCGCTTTGTGGTGTCGTAGATCCCGGCAGCCTTGATCCGCGCGCGGGGCTCGCTGTAGCCCTCGATCTCGTCCGCGACCTGGATCAGGCCGCCGGAGTTGACAACGTAGTCGGGGGCGTAGAGCACGCCGCGGTCCTCGAGCAGCTTCTCGATGCCGGGGTGGGCGAGCTGGTTGTTGGCGGCGCCGCACACGATCGAGGCCTGCAACGCTGGGACGGTGTCGTCGGAGAGCGCACCGCCGAGGGCGCACGGCGCGTAGACGTCCATCGGCGCGGCGACCAGCTCGTCGATCCCGACCGCGTCCACCTCCGGATGGGCCGCCCTCACCCGGTCGACCGCGTCGCGCGAGACGTCTGCCACCAGGACGGACGCACCGTCCTCGAGCAAGTGCTCCACGAGGTGGCGCCCGACCTTGCCGACGCCGGCAATCCCGACCCGACGTCCGCTCAGCGAGGGGGATCCCCAGGCCACCTCGGCTGCGGCGCGCATTCCCTGGAACACGCCGTACGCCGTGAGGATCGAAGAGTCGCCGGCGCCGCCGTGCTCCGGCGAGCGGCCCGTGACGAACGAGCACTCGCGCGCGACGACGTCCATGTCCTCGACGTAAGTGCCGACGTCGCAGGCGGTGTAGTAGCGGCCGCCGACCGCCTGGACGAAGCGGCCATAGGCCCGGAGTAGTGCTTCGGTCTTGTCGACCGCGGGATCGCCGATGATCACGGCCTTGCCGCCGCCGAGGTCCAGGCCGGCGCAGGCTGCCTTGTAGGCCATCGCGCGCGACAGCGCCAAGACGTCGGCGAGCGCGGCCGCTTCATCGGCGTACGGGTAGAAGCGGGTGCCGCCGAGCGCCGGCCCGAGGGCCGTGGAGTAGATGGCGATGATGGCCCGTAACCCGGACTCGGGGTCTCGACAGAAGACGACCTGCTCGTGCGAGGTTCCGGAGTCGAAGACACCCACGTCAGTCAGGCTAGTCCCGGGTCCGACTGCGGCAGCGCGTGACAGGATGAGGGCCGTGATCGGGTACGCCGCCCACTTGCGGATCTATGAGCCGCTCTCCGGGCTGCCCGAGGCGGAGCGGGAGCGCTGGCAGGCCTACATCGCCTCCGGCGACGTGCCCAGCCGCCCGGTGCAGATGGCCCGCGAGCACGAGCTGGCCCTCTCGGCTGTGCTGGCCGTGCCACCTCGGCTCGACCTCGCCGACGGTGTCGACCACGCCTACGTCCGCCACCTGGACGGGCTCACCTACGTCTGCCCGTGGCGGCTACAGCTGCGCGCCTGGGATGCCCTCGACAACTTCCGGACCCAGCTTCCCGACGAGCTGAGCGAGGCGTTCTTCCCGTCGCTGCTGGCGAGTGCCGCCGAGGACGCCCGCGACGCCTGGGTCGCCAGCAACCCCGACGTGCGACCGGGAATCCTCACGTCGACCTGGCAGGTGCCGGTGCCGTGGTTCACGGTCTTCGACGCCGACGAACGCCGACTCGTCCTGGGTGAGCGCCGCAGCGGCAGCCCCTCGGCGGTCAGCGGACTCGACCGGGCGCTCGTCTACCTCACCGCGATGTCCCGGGCCCGTCGCCGGGTTGCTCGCGCCTTGCACATCGTCCGCAAGGTCTTCGACGACGGCCCGGCCACGATGGCGATCGAGGAGATCGGTCGCTGGCTCGAGGAGTTCCACCCGCACTCACTCGTCGAGCTGGACTACGGCGGCCTGGTCCACCTGCTCGACGACGAGACGCTGTCGGCCGACACCTCGGTCGCCGAGATCGCGACCGCGCTCGACCACCTGTCCCACGGCGATGCCCAGGCGGCCGGCGAGTGCTACGAGCAGGTGGTGGCCCGCTGGCGGTTGGTGGCGGCGCTCGAACACGCCAACTGAGCGCTGCTCCGACCCCGCTTAACGTGCTGGTCACAAAGGGCTACGGCACATTTAGTCCACAATGGTCCGGTTAGGCCATATCGGACAAGCCGGGCTAAGACGATTATGGAGTACGAAGCGGCTGAAGCAGCCGGTCGCATTAGGGAGCCTCACGATGACCGCACGGACCACAGACGCAGAGCCGTTGCTCACCCCTGCCGAGGTTGCCACTATGTTCCGCGTCGACCCGAAGACGGTCACCCGCTGGGCGAAGGCCGGCAAGCTCACCTCGATCCGCACCCTCGGCGGCCACCGCCGGTACCGCGAGAGCGAAGTTCGGGCACTGCTGGCCGGCGTACCGACCCAGCGCACCGACTGACCTCGTCGGTAGTCGCCGGCCGCAGCGCCGGGAAAATCGGGACTGATCGGGCCATCCGGCACGTACGCTGAGCCGCGTGGAGGTCCGGCAGTCCGACAAGCTCGCTCACGTCGTCTATGACGTGCGCGGCCCGCTGCTCGTCGAGGCGAACCGGCTCGAACAGCTGGGCCATCGGGTTCTCAAGCTCAACATCGGCAACCCCGCACCGTTTGGGTTCGAGGCGCCGGACGAGATCCTCCAGGCGATGACCCGGACCCTGTCGACGGCGCAGGGATACAGCGATGCCAAGGGCATCTTCTCGGCGCGGACAGCCGTCGAGCAGTACTACCAGCTGCACGGCATCGACGGCGTCGGCGTGGACGACATCTGGCTCGGCAACGGCGTCAGCGAGCTGATCGCGATGACGCTGCAGGCGTTGCTCAACGACGGCGACGAGGTGCTGATCCCGGCACCGGACTACCCCCTATGGAGCGCGGCGACGGCACTGTCCGGCGGTCGCGCCACCCACTACCTGTGCGACGAGTCGGAGGACTGGCAGCCCGATCTGGACGACATCGAGGCCAAGGTCACTGACCGGACCCGCGCCCTGGTCATCATCAACCCCCACAACCCGACCGGTGCCGTCTATCCCCGCGAGACCCTCGAGGCGTTGCTCGAGATCGCGCGACGTCACGACCTGGTCCTGCTCTCCGACGAGATCTACGACAAGATCCTGTACGACGACGCCGAGCACGTGGTAGCCGCATCGCTCGCCGACGACGTGCTCTGCGTGACCTATGGCGGCCTGTCGAAGGCCTACCGAGTGGCGGGGTTCCGCTCGGGCTGGGCCGTCGTCAGCGGGCCGCTGCAGCACGCCGAGAGCTTCCTGGCCGGCCTGACGCTGCTCGCGAACATGCGGATGTGCCCCAACGTGCCGTCACAGCACGCGATTCAGACCGCGCTGGGCGGTCACCAGAGCATCAACGACCTGGTGCTGCCCGGCGGCCGGCTGCGGGATCAGCGCGATGTGGCGCACCGGTTGCTCAACGACATCGAGGGCGTCAGCTGCACCAAGCCGAAGGGCGCGCTCTACGTCTTCCCGCGGCTGGACCCGGCCGTCCACAAGATCCACGACGACGAGAAGCTCGCGTTGGACCTGCTGCGCGACCAGCACATTTTGCTCACGCATGGCACCGGCTTCAACTGGCCGACGCCGGACCACGTCCGGATCGTGACGCTGCCCGACGTCGACACGTTGACCGATGCGATCGGTCGATTCGGAGAGTTCCTCTCGACATACAGACAGTGACAGTCTGCTGCGCCGATCGAGTGATCTGGACGGTCGAAGTCAACTGCGTGCGAAACCTGAGTCACATCGTCGGCTAGACTGGACTCGGACACGGGGTGGGTTGACGACTCCGAAACGTGTCCCCGTCCAGACAACGCGGCCCGCTTGGCTCCTGTCTGGGGTGACGCAGTGGCGGTTCACGAGGGCAAGCTTTCCGCTGTCCTAACGGATTTCGCGCGCACGCTGGCGACCGACTTTCCGATCCAGGGCATCCTCGACCACCTGGTCGAGCGCATCGTCGAGATCCTGCCGGTCACCGCCGCGGGGGTGACCGTGCTGTCACTGGGCAAGGCGCCGCAGTACATCTCGGCGTCCGATGACTCGGCATTGCGCTTCGAGCATCTCCAGATCGAACTGGGGGAAGGTCCGTGCCTGCTCGCTCACGAGTCGGGTGAGCCCATCGCGGCTGCGGATCTCAGCAGCGACGAGCGGTTCCCACGGTTCGGGCCGGCGGCGCTGGAGTCAGGCCTCGCCGCGGTGTTCACGTTCCCGTTGCGCGAGGGTAGCGGCCGCCTCGGTGCCCTGGACCTCTATCGCGATACGCCGGGCTCGCTGGACCCGCACGACATGGAGGCCGCACAGACCCTGGCGGACGTGGCAGCGGCATACCTGCTCAACGCGCAGGCGCGGGAGGAGGCTCAGGTCGCGTCGGAGCAGTTCCGCTACAGCGCGTTGCATGATGCGCTGACCGGCCTGCCGAACCGGATGATGCTGCGGCAACGACTCGAGCACGCTGCGCTGCGGGCCCGCCGGTCGCACACCAACTCCGCGATCCTGTTCGCCGACCTCGATCGGTTCAAGCAGGTCAACGACACCCACGGGCACCAGGTAGGGGACGAGCTGCTGCTCGCGGTCGCGCATCGGCTCTCCGGACTGGTTCGGCCGGGCGACACCTTGGCCCGTTTCTCGGGTGACGAGTTCGTGTTCCTGTGCGAGGACCTGTTCAGCGTCGCGGACGCCGAGATGTTGGCCGTCCGGATCGAGCAAGCCTTCGCGGCTCCCTTCATGCTGACTGACGTCGAGATCTCCATCACGGCGAGCGTCGGTACGGCGTACTCCGGCCCAGGTCGGGACCTGTCGTCGCAGCTGCTCGTGGACGCTGACATCGCGATGTACCAAGCGAAGCGTCAGGGCGGCGGTCGGCACCAGATCTTCGATCTGCGCGAAGCCCAGCGGATGACGGACAACCACAGCCTCGGGAAGGACCTGAGGACCGCCTTGGTCCAGGGTCAGCTCGAGGTGGCCTACCAGCCGATGGTGCGCAGCGTGGATGGACTCGTCACCGGCGTCGAGGCGTTGTTGCGATGGAACCATCCCCGGCGCGGGCCGATCTCGCCGCCGGCGATGATCGCTGTCGCGGAGCAGAGCGGCCTGATCAGTGACATCGGGGCGTGGGTGCTCGAGCGGGCCTGCCGCGACCGGGCCGACTGGCTCAAGGAGGGCCACGCCATTCCCCTGGACCTGGCGGTCAACGTCTCGGGGCGACAGCTGATGAGCCCGGACTTCCGGGCCACCGTGGCAGCGGTATTGGAACGCACGGACACCGACCCGGCAGGAGTGGTCCTCGAGCTGACCGAGAACGTCCTGATCGAAGACGGCGACCGCTCGGTCGCCGTCCTCGGGGAGCTGAAGGAACTCGGTGTCAGGCTGGCGCTCGACGACTTCGGAACGGGTTTCTCGTCCCTGAGCTACCTGCGTCGGCTGCCGATCGACATCGTCAAGGTCGACCAGGGCTTCGTGGCCGACATCGACCAAGCGCCGGGGGTCGACGCCATCATCGCCGCGGTCACCAACCTGTCGCATGCGCTCGGGATGACTGTGACGGCCGAGGGCGTGGAGACCCCGGGCCAACGCGACGAGATCGGCGCGATCGGCTGCGACCACTCACAGGGGTACTTCTATGCCCGGCCGATGCCAGCAGCGACGTTCAGCATGTGTCTCGGCATGCGGCCGCTCGGGCAGTTGCGGCTGCCGACGCAACGTCCGCGCGACCCGGCGATGGCCTACGTCTCGGACGCCGTCTAGCCGCTTCGTCAACCGGTCGGGCAGCGGCGCAGGCTCTTGCCGTCCGACGTCCGGAACGCCAGATGTTCGGACTCGTGGGAACCGCAGTGCGGGCAGGCCGGATCGGGATCGATGGGCGGGTACGGATCCCCGAGCGGCATGACAGAGGCGGGTCCGAAGTAGGGCAACAGATGACGGTGGAGGAACCCCGCGACCCGGTCGCCGGTCTCGGTACGACGCCTTGCCGTGGTTCGCGGCATGAGCCGGGCCTCCCGGAGAGAAGATTAGATCGTGTACTAACAAATACTACACGATCTCATCGTGTGACCGATAGTCTGTGACATATGTCGCGGACGGCCAGGCACGGTGAAGTGATCGACCTCGGTGAGGACCCGCTCGCCTTGGAGCAACAGGTCTGTTTCGCGCTGGCTGTTGCCGCGCGCTCTGTCATCGCGATCTACCGACCACTGCTGGAACCGCTACGTCTGACTCACCCGCAGTACCTCGTGATGCTGGCGCTATGGGAGCGGTCACCGCGTACGGTCAAGGATCTCGGGTCGGCGCTGAGCCTCGACTCGGCCACACTGTCACCGTTGCTGAAGCGGCTCGAGGCCCTGGGGTACCTGACCCGAGAGCGCAGCGCCGACGATGAGCGGTCGCTCACTCTCGAGCTGACGCCCAGCGGCAGGCGGCTGCGTCGACAGGCGGAAAAGATTCCGTACGCCGTGGTCGATCGGCTCGGCATCGACGTCGCCGAGTTGCGCGAGCTTCACGGTGCGCTGACGCACGTCATCGCCGCTGCGCGCAGCGGCGGGACCTAATCAGTCGCCGACGGCACCGTCGATGCGCTCGCGGAGCAGGTCGGCGTGGCCGTTGTGGCGGGCGTACTCCTCGATCATGTGCAGGTAGATCCACCGCAGCGACACGTCGTGGACGTCCCGCTTACCGGCGCCAACCGCATTCAGGTCGGGGTGCCGGGCCGCGATCGCGCGGCAGGTGTCGAGCTCGTCCCGGAACGCCGTGATGTCGGCGGCGACGTCCGCGTCGTCGACATCGTCGAAGTCGCCGTCCCCGTTGTCATCGGAGTAGTACAGCGGCGCGGCGCCATCGGCGATCAGGGTCCGCCGGAACCAGCTGCGCTCGACCTCGGTCATGTGACGCACCAGACCCAGCAGCGACATCGACGACGGCGGGACCGACCGTTGTCGAAGTGCAGCGTCGTCGAGCCCGGCACATTTCATCAGCAGCGTGGCGCGGTGGAACTCCAGCCACGACTCGAGCATGGTGCGCTCGTCATTGACGAACGGGGGGTCGATGCGCTCGGGGGCGGTCGGTATCGCAGCAGACGGGTCACTCATGCCCGGACTGTACAAACACCCACCGTCAGCTTCGCTCGGCGTGACCGGTGCCGGTCAGCGCCCCACGGCGTAACACTGCATCCCGCGCGCGTCCGCCGCTGCCGACAGGAATCCGGTCTGCGGATCTCGCGAGACGGCGCAACATCGGCCGCCGGTCCAGTCGGGTACGACGACGACGTCGTGCCCGCGCTCGACGAGCTCCCCGATGACGTCGGCTCCTAGCCGCTCCTCGACGACCAGCCGACCCGGATAGGACTCACGCGGGTAGAACGAGCTCGGGAAGTGATCCGAGTGGAACGTCGCGGCGTCGATCGATGCCTGCAGCCCCAGGCCCTTGTGCAGCTTGGCGAGCAGGGCGATCAGCGGCCACTGGTCCTGCTGGTCGCCGCCAGGGGTGCCGAACCCGAGATACGGCACGCCGTCGCGAGTCGCGAGCGACGGCGACAGCGTGGTCCTGGGCCGTTTGCCACCAGCCAGCGAGGCCGGCAGCCCGGGCTGCAGCCAGAACATCTGCGCCCGTGACCCGAGGCAGAAGCCGAGCTCAGGGATCACCGGGGAGCTCTGCAGCCACCCGCCGCTGGGAGTCGCCGACACCATCATCCCGTCGCGGTCGACGACGTCGAGATGACAGGTGTCACCGCGCGTCCGGCCGTTCGCCGACACGGTGGGCTCACCCGACCCGGCAGCCGGAGCCGCGGCCGCCCCGGTCGTTGCGGCCAGGTCGGGGAGCTGAGCCGACCGGCCACCGGGTGATCCCGGCCGCAGGTCGAGTGACGCGGTGTCCGTGACCAGCCGCCGCCGTGCATCGGCGTACCCCGAGCTCAGCAGGTCGTCGAGCGGGACGTCGACGACGTCCGGATCGCCGTACCAGGCCTCGCGATCGGCGAACGCGAGCTTCGAGCACTCGACGATGGTGTGGACCCATTGCGCGGACAGCAGCGGGATCGCCGCCAGATCGAAGCCGGCCAGCAGCTGCAGCTGCTGCAGCAGCACCGGCCCCTGCCCCCACGGCCCGGTCTTGTGGATCGTCAGATCTCCGTAGTCGACGGAGACGGAGTCCTCGACCGGCGGCTGCCAGCGCGCCAGGTCATCCCCGCTCAGCAGCCCGCGGTGACGGCGTCCGGAGCTGTCCATCACCTCCTGGGTCGCCGAGAACCTCGCCATCGCCTCGGCCACGAAGCCGCGGTAGAAGACGCCGCGCGCCGCGCTGATCTGCGCCTCGCGGTCGGCCGCTGCCGCTTCGGCCTCGGCGATGATCCGCCGGTAGGTCGCGGCGAGCACCGGGTTGCGGAACCGCGAGCCTTCCGCCGGCGCGCCGCTTGAGGTGAGGTAGGTCGCGGCCGAGGTCGGCCAGTCGTCGCGGAACAGCTGCTCCACGGCCCGGATCGTGGCCGCGGCTCCCGCCAGCATCGGATGGCCGTCCTCGGCGTACCCGATGGCCGGCTCGAGGACGTCCCGGAGTCGCCAGGTGCCGCGCTGCTCGAGCAGCAGCATCCAGGCGCCGAACGCGCCGGGTACGACGGCCGCCAGCAGGCCGGTTCCCGGCACCAGGTCGAGCCCGAGAGCGCGGTAGTGCTCGATGCTGGCGGCGGCCGGGCTCGGACCCTGGCCGCAGTAGACCTGCACCGGGCCGTGCGGCCCGGAGACCAGGATCGGTACGTCGCCGCCCGGCCCGTTGAGATGCGGCTCCACGACCGCAGCACGAAGCCAGCGGTCACGGCGGCGTCCACGGCGTTCCCGCCGCGCTCCAGCACCGCCATGCCGCAGGCCGAAGCGAGCCAGTGGGTGGACGCGACCATGCCGAGGTTGCCCGTGAGCTCCGGCCGGGTCGTGAACACGTGACTGCCTCCTCGGATGCCGTAACGTCGGCCGGCGCGGGGTCGATGTTAGATGGGGTTTCCCCGATGGAAGTGAGGATCACGGTGCCTGTAGCCGACGCTTCGGACGTCGTCGTCGGCCTCGACGTCGGGGGGACGTCGGTTAACGCAACCGTTCTCGACGTGGCGTCCGGTCGGTTCGTCGTGGAGGCGATGTGCGAGACCCCGAGCCGGGTCCTCGAGGGCCCAGACGTCGCGATGGCGGCGCTGCGCGAGTCCTTGGCCGGGGTGCTGAAAACCGCGGGCATCGACGAGCAGCGGGTCTGTTCGGTCGGTCTCGGTACGCCGGGCCCGGCCAGCGCCGACGGCGTTCTCTCCTCGCAGGGCAGCACGAACTTCTCCGGGAGCGCGTGGTTCGGCTTCGACATTCGGCTGGCCGCCGAGCAGGCCCTCGGCAAGCCCGTCGTCTACAGCAACGACGGCAACGCGGCCGCGCTCTACGCCCACGCGGTCTACTTCGGGCCGGCAGCGGCCGACAAGTCCTCGGTGTCGGTCGTGGTCGGGACCGGGCTCGGCGGCGGCATCATCACGGGCGGCCGCATCGTGGCCGGCGCGTCGGGGATGGCCGGCGAGCTCGGCCACGTCTACATCCCGCTCGAAGGCGTCCTCGAGCCCGGCCAGACGATCCCCGTCTGCAACTGCGGCTTCATCGCCGACGCTGAGAGCGTCGCCTCGCTGACGGGGATTCGTCAGAACCTGTTGCCCTGGTGGCTTTCGCGGTATCCGTCGCATCCGCTCGCTGCCATGGATCCGGCGGACGCGGCCCGGTCGTTGCGAGGGCTCGCGGTCGACGGTGACGAACTCGCGCTGGCCATCTTCCGGCAGCAGGCCACAGCAATCGGCCGGCTGCTCACCATCTGCATGAACGTCATCGACCCGGATGTCAGCTTCGTCGGCGGTGGCGTTCTCGAGGAGGCCGGCGCGGCCTTTCAGGAGCGCTACCTCGCCGATGTCCGGGCCGGCCTGACCTACCGCAAGCAGCAGTCGGGGGAGCTGGTCGTCACCGCCGTACCCGACCTCGACATGGCCGGTGCCCGCGGAGCTGCCCTCGCCGCGCAAGCGGCGCGCCAACCCGCCGGGTGACGGTCGTGTCATGATCACCCTCAAGACGAGCCGCGAGATCGACCAGATGCGCCCGGCTGGCCGACTGGTGGGCCAGATCCTCGCTGCGGTCAGTCGCCAGGCGAGTGTCGGTGTCCGGCTCCGCGAGCTCGACGAGCTCGCGCGCGAGCTGCTGCGGGATGCGGGTGCCACCTCGCCGTTCCTGGGCTACCAGCCGGCCAGCGCGCCGGTCCCGTATCCCGGCGCCATCTGCACCTCCGTAAACGACGCGGTGCTGCACGGCATCCCGACCGGCTATCGGCTCCGTGACGGGGACCTGCTCAGCATCGACTGCGGCGCCCAGATAGACGGCTGGGTCGGCGACGCTGCCGTCACAGTGACCGTGGGCACCGCGCGCCCGGACGATCAGCGGCTCGTCGACGCCGCCCAGAGCGCGCTGGCTTCGGGTATTGCAGCGGCAGTCGTCGGGGCCCGGATCGGAGACATCTCCGCGGCCATCTCGACGGTCTGCCGCGCCAACGGCTACGGACTGAACACCGATTTCGGAGGCCACGGGGTAGGGCACGAGATGCACGAAGCGCCGAGCATCCCGAACGACGGTCGGCCGGGTCGCGGGATGCGGTTGCAGGCCGGCCTGGTCATCGCGATCGAGCCGTGGTTCATGGCCGGTGGGGAGGACGCCTACGTCGTGGATCCGGACGGCTGGACGATCCGGAGCCGGGACGGCAGTCGCACCGCTCACGTCGAGCACACCATCGCGGTAAGTGATGACGGTCCGGTGGTCCTGACCGCGTGACGGGCGGCGGGTCAACGACCCGCCGACGCTGCTACCAGCTGCCCTTGGCGACCAGAGCCTGGTCGTGCGTGAGGCTGCCCCCGTTGTGTCCCGGCCAGGCCACCAGGGGTCCGGCCAAGGTACGACGGGCCGCGGCAAGCGCCGAGCTGGACGAGTCGAACCGCCAGTTCGTGTTCTTGGTCAGTGCCTCGTTGAACCACACGATGGCCTTGGCGCCCAGCGATGCCAGGCCGCGCACCGAGTTCGCGATCCAGTGCGCCTTCCGCGAGGTGTTGGAGACACCGACCTCCGGGATGATCAGCGGCTTGTTGGTGAACCGGCGGATCGCCTGGACCGACGGCAGCGCTGCGGCGCGGGCACTGACGACGGTCTTGACGTTGGCGCCGTTCATGTAGACGTCGAGGCCCACCCAGTCGACGTACTGCGACCCGGGCCACAGGCGGGCGAAGGAGACCGCCTGGGGAGTCAGCAGCTTGTCGGGGTTCCAGATGAACTGCACGTTGCTCGCGCCGTCCTGGTGGAACAGGTTGTAGACGTGGCGCCACGCCGCGATGAACTGCGCCGCGGTGTTCCCGTTATAGCCGGGTGAGTACGACTCCCACGGGCCGTTCATCTCGGGGAACAACCGCAGCAGGAAGGTGTGGTTCCAGCCCGCCAGGTCCTTCGCGTAGAGATTGAGGGCGTCGTCCTCATCGCCCGCAGCGATCTGGGCGAGCGTGACACCGGCCGGCGGGTAGAGGTCGATCATCGGAATCGCGCCGCGGCTGCGGGCCCACTGCGAGTAGTGGACGACGGCAGACGCCTCGCCGGCGACGGTCATGGTCGACTCGCGCCACGGCAGGAACGTCCCGACGATGCCTGACCTGGCGTGGTCCTGGCTGTCGTCGGAGATGATCTGGTTCTCCCAGTGGTCGTTCAGGCCGAACAGCACCGGCTTGACCTTCTTGTGCGCGGCGTTCTTGTGCGCGCTGTGGTGCACCTCGCGGGTCCCACGGGGGACTGTCGCTTGCGCGGACTGGGCGACCACGGGGAGGCCCATTCCGAGCACAAGTGTGGCCGATACCAGGGTCAGGGCTCGGATCCGCATACCTCATGTATCGGAACTTGGGGGCGGTTGACCTTAGGGTTCGATCGCCCCTTTTTGACCCAGTTTTTGGCCTCTGTCACGAAAAACCACCCGTTTGGAGCAATCCCAGCGGGTTTACTTGCCAGCGTTTCCGCTCGTTCGCCGAGGCCGCGCCGCAACCGTCATGAGTCGGCGTCGGACCAGGCTCGCTGCAGCGTCTGCGTGATGGCGTCCGCGGGTTGGGCGCCGGAGATGCCGTAGCGCCGATCGATGACGAAGAACGGCACGCCGGTGGCTCCGAGGGCCTGCGCGGTCGCCTCGTCCGCCTCGACCTCATCGGCGTACCCGTCGCCGGCGAGGACATCGGCCACCTCTGCGGGGTCCAGTCCAACCTCGACCGCCAGCTGGGACAGCGACGCCGCATCGAACACGGATCGCTGCTCGCTGAAGTAGGCGCGGTGCAGCCGCTCGGCCAGCTCCGGCTGCCGACCGCGCTCCTTGGCCAGGTGCAGCAGCCGGTGCGCGTCACGCGTGTTCCCGCTGCGCAGGTCCGACATCCGGAACTCCAGCCCGTCGGCCGCGGCCCGCTGCTCCATCTGCACTTGCGCGTCCTGCGCCTGCGCGGGCGTCATCCCGTACTTGCTGGCGAGCAGGTCGATCGTCGGCTCGGTCGCATCGGTGGGCGCGCTGGGGTCCAGCTCGAAGGAGCGGTACACGACCTCCACCTTGTCGCGATGCTCGAAGGCCGCCAGCCCTTGCTCGAACCGGCGCTTCCCGAGGTAGCACCACGGGCACACGACGTCAGACCAGATCTCCACCTGCATGTCCGAGCCAACGTGTCACGCGGCGGATGCCTTCCCACGATTCCCCGGCGGCCATCAGCTTGCGGGCATACGGTGTGCAGCCGGGGATGCAAGGACAAGGTGGTACGCCGTGACGTCACCGCTGCGTGGCGGCAGGAGCCCGAGAGCCAACTACATGGCGATGCGGCTCGGTCTGCTCGCCATCCTGATCGTGGGTGGCGCGATCTTCCACCATCATGGTCCCGCGTACGACGTCATCCACGTCGTCTACATCGTCGCGGTGCTGGGGTTCCTCGGTTGGCGGATCATGCGCCGCCGGCAGCGCACCCCGCAGTACCGGGATCCGGACGCGAACCCTCCTACCTGAACCGTTGCCGGCTGCGTCCCGTTATCTGGGGGTGGAGCCGGATCGCGATCGAACCGGACGGGACGACAGCTCCGGGCGGTGGGGCGTGGCCCGACCAGTGCTCGGGTTCGCGCTCGTCGGCATCGTCGCGGTCTCGATCGTCGGTGTCGGGACCTTCGCCGCGAGCCGCCGGGTCGGTCAGCGCGAAGCCATCGCCGACGCCCGTACGACGACCCTCATCAAGGCGCAGACGATCGTCGAGCCGGTCGTGACGAACGGGCTCGCCTCGGGTCAACCGGCCGCGGTGGCCAAGGTCGCGCAGGTCGTCCGGAGCTCGGTCCTCGATCCCTCGTTGGTTCGGGTCAAGATCTGGAACCGGTCGGGCACGATCGTGTACTCCGACCAGCCGTTGCTTCAGGGAATGACCTTCCAGCTCGGGGACGAGGAGCGCTCCGCGCTCGACAACGGCGTGATCGAGGCCGAAGTCAGTGACCTGTCGCGACCCGAGAACCAGTTCGAACGGAACCAGGGCAAGCTGCTCGAGGTCTACCTCCCGATCCGGATGCCCAACGGCGGCCGGCTGCTGTTTGAGGCCTACTACCGGTACGGCGCGGTGTCGGCGTCGGGCCGGCGGATCTGGCGGAGCTTCGCCCCGGTGTCCATCGGGGCGCTCGTGGCGCTCGAACTGGTGCAGATCCCGCTGGCCTGGTCGCTGGCGCGACGGTTGCGCACGCGGCAGCAGGAACGAGAGCGGCTGCTGCGGCAGGCGGTCGAGGCCTCCGACAACGAGCGGCGGCGGATTGCGAGCGACCTGCACGACGGCGTCGTCCAGGACCTGGCTGGTGTCGCGTTCCAGCTCGCCGGATCGGCCCGGCAGGACGCCGTACTGCCGGCCACGTCGACGTTGCTCGAGCGCTCCGCGACGCAGGTCCGCGAGAGCATCACCTCGCTGCGGTCGCTGCTGGTCGACATCTACCCGCCGAAGCTCGCGGAGGCCGGCCTCAGTGCAGCGCTCATGGACCTGACCACCGCCGCATCGATCCGAGGGCTCGTGACCAGTTGCGAGGTCGATGGCATCGATGTCGAGATTCCCTCACCGACCGATCGACTGATCTACCGAGCGGCGCGCGAGGCGATCCGCAACGTCGTCACGCACGCCAAGGCTCGCCACCTGACGGTGACGGTCACAACCCATGACGGCATGGCCACGCTGGTCGTGGCGGACGACGGCGTCGGATTCTCCGAGGAGACCGCGGCAGCCCGCGCAGCGGAGGGCCACGTCGGGCTTCGGGGGCTCGCGGATCTGGTCGCCGATGCCAGCGGCCGGCTGCAGATCGAGTCCAGCCCGGGAAACGGCACTCGGCTGCGACTGGAGCTTCCGATCAGCTAGTGGTTGCCGCCGCCGTCGCTGCTGCCGCCACTGCTCCCTGAACCGGAGCCCGAGCCGCCACCGCTCGTCGAGCCGCCGCCCTTGTCGCCCTTGTCCTTGTCATGGTCCTTAACGCCATGGTCGCGGCCGTGACGATCGTGGTCGCCCGGCTCGCGCTCCCGGTTACGGTTGCCGTCCTTGTGCTTGTCGCCGTTGTCCCCACGCTGGCGATCGGTGTCGCCGCCGTGGTCGTCGCCCGCATCGTGCCCGGGTGGATCATCGGATCCGCGGGCGTCGGGCGTCGGGGAGCTCGCCGGACGAGCCGGTCGGCTGGAGTGCCTCGGCGTGGCCGGGTGTGGCGTGGCGGAGGGCGAGCTGGGGATGACCACCTGAGCGTCGGGGCTCGTGTCGACTGACTGCACCGCGGCGTACGTCACCCCGGCCAGCAGGACGAGCGAGGCCGTCGCCGCGGCGACCGTCGTACTGGCTCGTCCCATGACCTCAGCATCGGCACTGCGTGGTCCGGCCAGCAACTGGACGATGGTGCTAGTACCTCCCCGGCGAGCGCGTCTATGGTGGCGGCATCGTGATCGAGCCAAGGACCCTGGCGGGCGACGCGAGGCTGCTCCACATCGGTTTCCGCAAGTGCGGGACGACAGGCCTCCAACAGGCGCTGCGGGCGGCCCGGCCAGAGCTCGCAGCGCTCGGCATCGCCTACCCCGGCCACGACCTGAACCACACGACCGCGGCGCTCGCGGTCACCGGACGGACCAACGGCTGGGTGTCGCTCGGCGCGAAACCGAGGACCCGGGAGAAGTGGGACGAGCTCGTCGAAACCGTTCGTGACATCGGCCCTGACCGGCAGATCGTCATTGATAGCGAGTTCTTCGACATCGCGGACGAGGCGACGATCCGGACCGTGGCCGACGGCCTGGGCGGCGACCGGGTCCACGTGCTGGCAACCGTCCGCCCGCTGAACAAGGTCCTGCCCTCCGCCTGGCAACAGAACGTCCAGTTCGGTGTCCGGAGAAGTTACGACGAGTGGCTGGACGTCGTCCTCAACGGCGACGAGTCGATGAAGACCTACCGAGGTTTCTGGGAGCGGCACAGCCACGGCGACGTGCTGGCCCGGTGGGCGAGCGTGCTCGGGCCCGAGCGACTCACCCTCATCGTCCTCGACGAGCGTGACCGGCAGCTTCCCTTCCGGACCGTCGACAAAATGCTGGGTGTGCCAGCGGGAACGCTCAAGGACCTGCCGGAACGTGCCAACCGGTCCCTCACCGGTGCCGAGGCCGAGCTGATCCGACGGGTCAACGTGGAGCTGATGTCCCGGGACGTCACCTGGGAGGAGTACAGCGAGTGGATCCGGCGCGGGGCCGCTCACCAGATGTGGTGGAAGCGGACCCCTGGCCCGGACGAGCCGCGGGTCCGTACGCCAGGGTGGGCGCTGGAGCGGGCGGCGGAGATTACGGCCGACCTTCCAGAGCGCATCGAGGGTCTTGGCATCGAGATCGTCGGTGATCTGACGAGACTGGCGACGCCGATGCCCCCGGCGGGTGCCGACGAGGCGGTTGAGGGGCTGGTTCTCCTGCCGATCGATGCAGCTGTGCAGGCGCTGGTAGGCGCCTGCCTGCAGTCCCGGCAACTCCGGCCAGCGCCGGTCAAGCGGGCCGCCCCTAAGGACCCGACGGCGCGTGACGTGGCCCGGCTCGCGGCAAAGGCACTCCGTGGCCGGTGGCGCCGGCTTCGACGCTGATCGCCGCCACGCCGAGGATGTGCCTCACGGATTTCGCCGCCGTGAACGGTTAAGTTGCGCCGAGGTCGAGTTTCGATGCCCTAGGCGAGCGGGGAGCGGACATGAATCTGGGTCAGTTGGCCGGCCGGAGTGCGTTCGCGGGCGGCATAGGTGCGCTGTGTCTGGTTGTCGGAGGCCTAGGGGTCGCCACAGCGGCGAACGGCGGCTCACTCGTGCTGGGGCACCACAACTCGGCAACGAGCACGACGACGCTGAAGGACAGCAAGGGCACACCCTTGTCCCTCATCGGGAAGAAGTCGAAGCCGCCGCTGAAGGTGAACAGTTCCAAGCAGGTCGCACACTTGAACGCGTCCCTGCTCGGTGGCCTGAGCGCGAGCGCAGTGAAGAGCACCGGTAGTGGTGCGATCACTCCGACGAACACGAGCGAGGGCGAGGATCTTCCGCTGCCGACCGAATCGACAGGCCTTATCGGTCAGCTGATCGCGTCCACCGGCAAACTCCCCCACGGCACTTACTACGTGAATGCCTCGGTGATGGTCCAAGAGGGAGACACCGAAGGTGTCATCTGCGACCTTTACGTTGCGGGCGCTGCACGTGCTGTCCAGTACTCGTCGACTCCGGATTTGGAGCAACTGCTGACCACGTCCCTGTCGGGGACTGTCACCGTGAGCAACGGTCAGAAGATCGGTGTCTATTGTTTCGACGACACCGGCGGGACCAACCCGAGCCCTGACACCGTGTTCGACGGTGGGATCACCGCGATCAAGACAGGCACCGAGGTCGCGGGCTCAATCACGCACGCGGCGATCGCGCACGCTGCGAAGCACAGCACATCTGGATTCGGCCGCTAGCACCGCGAAACCGAGGCGCGGAAGGCAACGCCTGCCTTCGGTGGTGGGCAGGGGCGGGGTCGAACCGCCGACCTCCCGCTTTTCAGGCGGGCGCTCGTACCAACTGAGCTACCTGCCCGTCCTGCGGCGCGACGGCTGAGCGCCGAGGTCCGCAAACCGGGTCGTGATGAGGTGCTCGGCCACTTTACAGGGCGGTCGGTTACTTGACCCGGACGTGCCTGACGAACTTGGTGCGTACGCCGGTGGTGTCGGTGACCGTCACCGTGATGCGGTACTTCCCCTTGGCGTGCCAGCGGTGAGAGACCCTCTTGCCCCTGCTTGAGTGATGGTCGCCCCAGCTCCACGTGATCTTCTTGATCTTGCCGCCGGTATTGGGGTCGGTGGCTCTGATGTGGAACTTGGCCTTGTGCCCGTGCTTGACCGTCTTGGGGCCGACGGGCTTGCCGGCCGACGGTTCACCGACCGTGATGTGGACATCCGCGCGGCTCTGCCCGCCGGCGCTGTCGGTGACCACCACGTCGATGTCGTAGCGACCCTTCTTGGCGAACGCGTGAGTGCCTTTCAGCGACGTGCCGCTGGTGGAGTGCCCATCGCCCCAGGTGAAGGTGACGCTCGTGACGTGCTGACCCGCCAGTCGCTCGGTCGCGACGGCGGTGAAACCCATCACCTTGTGCAGCCGGGCGACCTTCGTCGTGGACCGCAGTGACACGGCCGGACTGGTCGGCGAGAACAGACCCGTTCCCAACGGAGTGCCCACGCCGCTCGGGCCGTCGTACCCGGCCGTCGTATTGCACTCGGGAGAGAGCGGCGGGAACTTGGCTGGGTTGGTGTCGTTGCGGGGGAAGCTGCAGTCGACCTCCCCAGCGCCGAGGGCGTTGGGGTTGTGGGTCCCGCCGTGCGTGTCGGTGGAGACATCGTTCCCGCAGGTGGAGGTGGCATCGCCGCCGCAGAATCCGTTGCCCGAGGTGAGGCCGTCGTTGGTCGGTACGACGTCGAACACCCGACTTGGGTTGTTCTTGGCGTTCTCATAGATCGAGGCCGCGGGGTACACCGTGCCTCCCGAGCCACCTGCCAGGGCGAACATTGCCGCGATCACGGGTGATGACAGCGAGGTGCCGCCGATCGTCACCCAGCCGTGATCGTGAGTGCCCCAGGTGTCGAAGACGTCGAGGCCGATGTCTGGGTCCGCGATGGCGGACACGTCAGCCGCCAACCGCTTGCCGCCGCAATGCGCCGCCGAGTAGCCGGCGAAGTGTGATTGCCAGGCAGGTGCGGTGAACTCCGTGCTGCATCCACCGCCGCCGGCGCCGTCTGGAGCTCCGTCTGAGAGCCCGACACTGTCGTCCTTGCCGTTCTCGTTCCAGATGGTCTGCTCGCCGATGCTCCCGTTGCTGTTCAGCTGGAGTCGCGTGCCGCCGACGGACACCACGGTTGGCGCGGTCGACGGAAAGCTGGGGGCATTGTCTGACCCCTCGTTCGCATTGACGAAATCCCAGCCGAACCACCCGTCGTCGCCGGTCGACGCCGTGAGGACGACACCCGGATGGTTGAACGCGTTTCGGATCGTCTTCGACTCCTCCGCTTCCGGCGCACCGAAGGAGTCCGACACCTCGGTGGCGCCCAGCCGCACGGCGGTGTTCTCGGCGGCCGCGAGGTTGGTGAGGGAGGACGACTTGGCCTCGACGAGGAGGATCCGGCAGGTGTGGCACACCGCGCGGACCGATTCGACGTCGAGTGCGATCTCGGCCGCGGTGTGCCTGCCGCGGCTACTGGACGGCAGGGGAGACTTGGCGCCGGTCTGGTTGACCTTGCGGAACGACGACGCCGTCTCCTTCGGGAACTCATAGAAGCTGTCGAAGTGCGCCAAGTTAGCGGCGATCTTGGGGTCGTCGAACCAGTCGACGAGCCCCACGGTCTGGTTGGAGCGGTTGACACTCGGGTTGTACTCGTAGGCAGTCGCGATGTCGTTCGGCGTGTATCCGCCAGCCGGCCCGAGCGGCGGGGCATCGACAGATGTCGAGCCTCGCTCTACGTAGGGGATGGCTCCGGGCGTGCCGGGCTTGACCGGCACGCGCCCCATCGCGAAGCAGTTCGCGTGTCCCGGCACCACCTTGGTCGAGCACAACGGCTTGTCGACCGCGTAGCCCACGTCAGCGCCGGCCGCGCCGACCGTGGTCGATGCCAGCAGGCCATGCGCGCCTGACCCGTTCGCTGCACTGGCCGGGTTCGCCGCGAGGGCACCGGCGAGGAGCAAGGCCGAGGCGCCACCAGCGACGTACCTCAGCATTGACAGACGACGGTGTGTCCACATGCGTGCCCCCCAAGCAACTTGCCGCAACGTTCCGGAATCTATCTCGCGGGGGTGAGCAGAGCTGAACGATCAGGGGAACAGCCGTCGCTCGCTAGCCCAGCGGGTGAGCTCCCGCCGGTTGCTCAGCTGCAGCTTGCGCAGCACCGAAGACACGTGGGTCTCCACGGTCTTGATCGAGACGAACAGCTCCGT
>DATAVK010000016.1:0-7520 GCA_036267755.1 Mycobacteriales bacterium | reverse complement strand
GGCATCTTCCGGACGTCGTTCGCGACCAGCGCCATGGTCGGCTTCGCGATGTTCGGCGCGATCACGTTCCTGCCGCTGTTCCTCCAGGTCGTGCACGGCGCGTCGCCCACCAGCTCCGGGCTGCAGCTGCTGCCGATCATGGTCACGCTGCTGATCTGCTCGATCGGCAGCGGCCGGCGGATCTCGGCGACCGGTCGCTACCGCCGGTTCCCGATCGTGGGTACGGCGCTCATTGCCCTCTCGCTGTACCTGTTCTCCTTCATCGGGGTCACGACGTCGTACTGGATCGGCGCCATCTACATGGCGCTGCTCGGCGCGGGGCTGGGCCTGACGATGCAGGTGCTGGTGCTCGCTGTACAGAACTCCGTCCAGTACTCCGATCTCGGCGCCGCGACGTCGCTCGCGACCTTCGCCCGCTCGATCGGTGGGTCGATCGGCGTCGCGGTGTTCGGGACGGTCTTCAACAACCGGCTTGCCGCGAACCTGCCGAAGCACATCCCGCACTCGGCGCTCGCGGCGCTACACGGCACCAACGTCGCCGCCAACCCGGCTCAGGTGAAGGCGCTGCCGACGCTGGTGCGCGACGGCCTGCGGGTCGCCTTCAGCGACTCACTGCATGTCGTGTTCCTGTCGGCGGTGCCGTTCGCGCTGATCGCGTTCGCACTGACCTGGTTCCTGCGTGAGGTCCCGCTGCGAGCGACGACCGGCGGTGACCGCTCCGCGCAGCGGGCCGACGAGATCATGCCGACCTCACCGGAGACCGTCGTCAGGTGAGGAAGTCCAACAGGATCCGGTTGAGCTCGTCCGGGGCGTCGAGCTGCATCCAGTGCCCGGCGCCCTCGATCCGCTCGTAGTGCCACGGCCCATCGACGTACTTTTCCGACCCGATCATCTGCGCCTCGGTGAGCGCGATGTCGTTGCTGCTCCAGACTCCGGTCACCGGGCAGGTGACGGGTGGCAGGGCCGGTGGCGGGTTGACGATCGTCTTGGGTGAGGCGTTGGCGCGGTACCAGCCGAAGCCCGCGGTCATCGCGCCTGGCTCGGCCTGCTCGGCGAGGACGGCCTCGCGATCGGCGTGGCTCGCCAGCATCTGGTCGCCAAACTTTGACATCCACTGCTCGGCGACGACCGGGATGTTGAACAGCAGCATGTAGAGCGAGCGCATCCGTTGGGCGAACCCGGCGTCCATGAAGGCCTTCGGGTGCCCGACCGAGAGTGCGGCGTACCGCTCGACCCGGTCCGGCGCGAAAGCCGCCAATCCCCAGCCGGCGACCGCACCCCAGTCGTGGGCAACGACCGCGGCGCTGGACACGTCGCAGGCGTCGAGGACAGCGAGCATGTCGACGACGGAGTGCGTGAGCTTGTAGGCCTCGACCTCGGTGGGCTTGTCGGACGCGCCGAAGCCGCGCAGGTCGGGGGCGATGGTGCGGTAGCCGGCCGCGCTCAGCGCCGCAACCTGGTGCCGCCAGAGTCGGTGGGTGTCGGGCCAGCCGTGCATCAGCAGCACCGGCCTGCCGTCGTCGGGTCCCTCGACGCTGACCTCGATGCCCACCCCGCCATCGCCCGTGACCCGCATCCCCGGGACGCTACCTCCCACACGCATGGCCCATCGGTGCGGCTATAGCAACACGCATGGCCCATTGGTGTTGCTATGGCAACACCAATGGGCCATTGGTGCGGGGGGACTCGATGGCGTCGCGCACCCGGGCCCGGGCCTCGGAAGGACCGTCCGCCGACAGCGCGGCGGCGGCGTACCGAGTGCAGTCCGGCAGGCTGTGCCGGACCAAGGTCTGCCGTACGACGGCCAGCGACCGCGGCGCCATCGACAAGCCGGATGCCCCGAGCCCGACCAGGACCAGCGCCAGCAGCGGATCGCTGGGTGCCTCGCCACAGACCGTGACCGACCGGCCCACGACGGACCCGGCGCGCAGGACGGTCGCGACCAGGTCGAGGAACGCCGGCTGCCACGGGTCGAGCAGGTCGGAGAGCTCACCGTCGGAGCGGTCGGTCGCGAACGCGTACTGAGCCAGGTCGTTGCTGCCCACCGACACGAAGTCGACGACCTGCAGGATGTCGGCGGCCCGAAGCGCCGCGGCCGGGATCTCGACCATTACCCCGGTCGTCGTGACACCTGCCTGGCGAGCCTGCGCGGCGAACCACGCTGCCTCCGCGGGCGTCGCCACCATCGGCGCCATCACCCGGACGTCGGCCGAGCTGCCCCGGGTCGCGTGGGCGATCGCGGTCAGCTGGTCGACCAGCAGCTCGGGGTGGCGGCGCGCGACCCGCAGGCCGCGGATGCCAAGCGCCGGGTTGGGCTGGTCGCCGAGCCGCAGGTACGACGCCGGCTTGTCGGCGCCAATGTCGAGTGTCCGCACGGTCACCGGCTTCCCGGCGAACGCGTCGAAGACCGCGCGGTAGGCCTCGGCCTGCTCGGCGACGCTCGGCGGCTCCGGCCGGTCGAGGAACGCGAACTCGGTCCGGAACACCCCGACGCCTTCGGCTCCCGCTTCCACCGCGGCGGCCACGTCGGCGACGCCACCGACCGCGGCGAGCAGCTGCACCGACCGGCCGTCGCTGAGCCGGCCCGGCCCGGCCGGCTCCGCCTCATCACCCGAGTCGGCGCTGGATCCGGCCGGTACGGCGGTGGCGGACCGGCTCGCGGTCGAGCGGGCCCGCAGGTTCGGATCGACGGTGACCTCGCCGGCGAGTCCGTCCACGAGGACCTGCTGCCCGGAGCGCAGCGCGGCGACGCCCGGGCAGCCGACCACGGCCGGGATGCCGAGCGACTTGGCGAGGACGGCGGTGTGCGACGTCGGCCCACCGCGCTCGGTGACGATCGCCAGCACGCGCTTCGGATCGAGCCCAGCGGTGACCGCCGGGGACAGGTCGCGGGCGACCAGGATGAACGGCGTACCAGGGTCCGGGATGCCGGGAGCGGGTTCACCGAGCAGCAGCGCTACGACCCGGTCGCGGACATCGTCGAGCTCGGCGCGGTCCGGGACCGCGCGCATCGGGTCGGCGGCGCGCATGTCGCGGTACGCGCCGAACGCCTCCCAGGTCGCCCGCGCCGCCGGCCGCCCGGTGCGGACCAGCTGCGCGGCCAGCGCGCCCAGCGACGGGTCGCGAGCGATCCGAGCCTGCCGGACCAGCACTGACCCGGAGACGCCGGCGCGCTGGGCCAGCGCCTCGATCTCCGCGCCTACCGTGTCCAGCGCCGCGGCTGCCCGCTCGGTCTCCACACCGACGTCGACGGCGGCATCGTCCCGAGACGGCAGGACCGGGCCCTGCACCCTCGCGACCGGACCGACCGCGGTCCCGGCACTGACACCGATCCCGGTGTAGGAGCCAGGCGTGCTCATGCAGCGACGGTGCTTAGCCAGGTTTCGCGGGCACGCTCGGCGCCGCGACTCCCGCTCTGCGCCACGGGTGCCACTGTAACGACGCCACCAGCCGCACGAACAACCACGCGAGGAACAGCACGGCGACACCGGCGACGACGTCGAGCAGATAGTGGTTGGCGGTGCCGATAACGACGAAGCTGATGACCAATGGGTAGAGCGCACCGAGGATCCGGACGGTACGACGGGTGGCGTAGCGGACCACCAGCCAGCCACTCCACAGCGCCCATCCGACATGCAGCGAGGGCAGCGCGGCGTACTGGTTGGTGTCGCCGCCGAAGCCCCGAGGGGCGCTGGCGTCCTTGCCCCACCAGCCGTAGTGGGCTTCCTTCGCCATCGTGTCGATGAAGCCGGGCAGCAGCCGAGGCGGCGCCACGGGCAGCAGGCTGAAGCCGACCAACCCGAGCACGGTCGCCACGAGCAGGACACTGCGGGCGCTGGAGTACGACGAGCCGTGCCGACGCCACATCCAGATCAAGACGACGGGTGTCACGACGTAGTGCAGCGTCGCGTACATGTAGTCCGCGGGCAGCGCGAGCAGCACGTGCGCGCTGAACAGCTTGTTGAGCGCGTGCTCGGGATCCAGGTGGAGCCGCTGCTCGAACCGCAGGATGGCGAGACCGTGGCTGACGGCGCCATCGTGGTCGCCCTTGACCAGGTACCGGCTGACGTCGTACAGGGAGTAGACCGAGACCACGAGGATGATCTCGCGCATCCCGCGGATCGCGGTCCAGGCCCACTGCCGCCGGTGGCGACGCGGGGCGTCCACGCTCGACGACGGGCTGGCGACAGGCTGGCGCGCGGGGGCGTCCGTGAGCGATCCCGAACGCACGGCCTTCCCCGACCCTGCGCCGGGTTGGCACACAACCCGATCGCTCATTGGGTCCATACTCCCCCATTCAGCCGGTGCCGCCCAGCCGATTCCCAGGATCTCCCCCCGCACCCGGCTTGGGTGATCACCCTCCACTTCACCGCATAAGTCGGCAAATGACCAGATTTGGACTAGTCCTCTCGGGTGATACGAGAGGGTCCCAATCGTCTATGTGGAAAATCGGGGAAGCGGTCGAAGCAATGGTATGAGTTCAGCCTGCTGCGACAAGCCCGTGACCACCATCGACATCAGCGCGAGCGAGTCGATGCTCACCTTCGCCTACTGCCGACGCTGCGACACCGGTCGCTGGTACCGCAATGGCGCGGAGACCACGATCAGTGGCGTCCTCGACGTCGCGAAGACAACCTGGAACAAGAAAGCCATGGCCGCCTGAGCTTCGGCTCAGTACGGCTGCACGGACAGGGCAGAGACGCCCGCCTCGATCTCGAGGTCGATCCGGCGGCTTGCCTTGCGGTACCCCTTCGAGTTGAAGGTGGCGACCGGCCCGATGCCGGTGTGCCGGATCGGCCCGATCCGCACCGATGAGGCGCCGCCCTTCACGCGCACCCTCGTGGGAAAGCCGCGAGGTACGTCGATAGCCAGCTGCGACGCACCGCCGGTCATCCGGAGCAGGTCGGTGCCGGTCGGCCGCGGGAACGTGATCCGGGCCGAGGACACCCCGGCACCGAGATCCACCACGTTGATCGTCGCCCCCCGCAGGTTCACCCGTTCGGTGCTTGCGCCGCCGTCCAGGAAGATCGACCAGGTCACCGCGCGGTTCAGCACCACGACGAGCCGGCTCACCCGCCCGCCGCCCGACGCGTGCGGTAGCAGGACGTGGATGATCCCGTTGCTGTCCGTCGTGAGCGACGGCTGGACCCCCGAGTCCGCCGGCGTCACGGCCGTCACCAGCTGACTGGGAAGATTCGCGGTCGTGACCTCCACAGCGGTCACGCCGGACTGGATGTCCAGCGTCGAGGTCCTCGCCGTACCCAGCGGCAGGCCCACGATGTGAGCGCCACCCGACGACGCGCTGACCGTCGTACCCGGCGTCGCGACGATGTCCGCCGTACCCGGCGACGACCCGCTGCCGCAGCCGGCCGCCGTAGCCGCGACGACCAACCCGGCCGCCACCGCGAGCCAGCGAGCGCCTCTCATACCGACACCCTTCTCGCCACGTGGCTTCACTGCCCGGTCACCGCCCGATCACACGTCACAGCTACTTCCACCGGAAGTGGACGAAGACGCGGCCGAAGTTCTTCGAGTCCTTCTCCACCCGGTGGTACTGCGCCTTGATGTCCTTGCGATCCAGGAAGCGCAACACGTGCTTCTTAAGAGCCCCTGAGCCCTTGCCGGGGATGATCTCGACGAGCGGAGCCCTCTTCGCGACGGCCTCATCGATGATGGCCTGCAAGGCCCGGTCGATGTCACCACCCCGGTTGTAGATGTCGTGCAGGTCAAGCTTCAGCTTCATGGCGTCTCACGGGCGTTCGTGCGCGGCGGCCAGGCGACCAGTGGCGTCCCGATCTCCCAGTGATGGCCGAACGGGTCCTCGATCCGTCCCAGCCGCCAGCCGTGCTCGTCGCTCACCGGGTACACGACGGTTGCGCCGGCGGCGACGGCCTGTGCGATCACGGCGTCCGGGTCCCCGACGACCAGCAAGAGCTTCGTCGTACCGCCACCCAAGGTCTGCGGGCTGAAGTTGCCATGCTCCGGCGACTCATCGGCGACCCAGAAGGATGCGTCGCCGATCCGGAGCTGGGAGACGACGGCTTCGTGTTCGTCGGTGCCTCCGACGCGGTAGTCCTCGACGGCACCGAACGCCGCCTTGTAGAACTCGATGGCGGCGCGGCCACGGCGGACGGCCAGCTGGGCCTGAATGCCCGACTGCGCGACTCGAGATTCCGTTGCCTTCATGGCGAATCTGAAGGCTATCGGCGAGCCGAGGCAAAGAACCGGCCGCCGCCCCAGGTCTTGGTGCGCGTCGACAGGTAGCAGACACCGGCCGCCGGGATCGGCGCCCAGAAGTTGAACAGCCGCCACGAGACGACGCCCAGCACCGCGATCGCCCGAGGCGTTCCGAACCCGACCAGGGACGGGATCAGCACGCCCTCGATGACTCCCAAGCCGCCCGGGCTGATCGGGACGATCGCGACCAGGTTGGCGAGGCCGTAGGCGACCAGCAGCCCGATCGGATCAACTCGATGCCCGTACGCCGCCACGAACACCCACAGCGACGCGGCGTCCATCAGCCAGCTCCCCGCCGCCCACAGCGCCGACGCGCGCAACCCGGCCTTGTCGGCCAGCAGCCGTCGCAGTTGCTCGGAGTACTCCTGCACGATGCGCTCGACGCGCGGCTGCATCCGGTGCGGGAGCCGATGGATGATGCGCCAGGACCGGTCGGTCGTCGTGGTGGGGGCCAGCCGCGATCGCAGGAAGATCACGAGCAGTGAGCCGGCGATGAGGATGGCGCCCACGACGGCGACCGTCGCGTACGCCGGGTTGACGCCGAAGATCGGGATCGACGCGATGAGTGCCAGCCAGAAAATCAGGGCCAGCACCAGCGTCGACCCAACGCCCTCGACCGCCATCCCGACGAAGGCGTCGTCGGCCGGCGTACCGCCCTCGCGCAGCATCCGGAACCGCAGCGCGCTGGCGGTGGCGACCCCACCCGGGACCAGGTGGCTGACGCCGAGCGCGGTGATATCGGTGCGGATCAGCCAGGAGTACGGCGGCCGGTCGTCGAGCAGCACGCTGCGGGTGAGCAACGAGTAGCTCACGAAGTTGAGGGTCTCCAGCGCCACACCGATGATCGCCCACCACGGATGAATCGTGCTCACCAGGTGCAGCGCTCTGCGGGTGCCGGCGATCTGCGGCAGGACGAGGTAGTCGAGGACGCCGAACAGCAGCAGCACGATGACGCCACGGCGGAGCCACCTGAGGACTGGCGACCTCATGTCGGCTCCCATTCGATCTCGCGCACCGGTCTGCGCGACAGTCGCGCGGGTCATTCCGACCATTCCCGCGCCTCCAGTGTGGCACTCAGGACGCCCACAACCGGGCAACCGCCACGTCCGCTGGCATGATGAGGCAACGGGCCGCCGGCTTCTGACGGCGCCGGGAGGGTTCGCATAGTTGGCCTAGTGCAGCCGCCTTGAAAGCGGCCAGGCGGTTCATCCCGTCTCGTGAGTTCGAATCTCACACCCTCCGCCACACCGACTTGTCAGGTCGCTCGAGCGTGCATTTGGGCC
>DATAVK010000015.1:0-33856 GCA_036267755.1 Mycobacteriales bacterium | reverse complement strand
TGCTGGGTGGCGTCGTGGTGGCGCCCCGGGCCAGTGAGTTGATCCTGCCGGTGTCGTTGGCGGTCCAGCACAACCTCTCGGTCGACCAGCTCGCCTCGACGTTCACGATCTACCCGTCGCTGTCGGGCAGCATCGCCGAGGCCGCCCGCCAGCTCCACCTCGCCGTCCAGGACTGATCCACCACACGCATGGCCCATTGGTGTCGCTATAGCCCCACCTATGGCCCATTGGTGGGGCTATAGGCGCACTGATGGGCCATTGGTGCAGGGTCAGGTGTCGGGGGTGATGGTGGCGAGCTGCGCCCCCGCGGTCACCACGGCGCCGACCTCCGCGGTGAGGCCGGAGATGGTGCCGGCCTGATGGGCCGTGATCGGCTGCTCCATCTTCATCGCCTCGAGCACCACGACCAGATCGCCCGCCGCGACGGTGTCACCGTCGGCGACCGCGATCTTGACGATCGTCCCCTGCATCGGCGCCACCAGCGCGTCGCCGCCCGCCGCCGCTCCGGTCGTCGCGGAGCGGTAACCGGGCGGGGTACGCCGGGCCGGGCGACCACCGCCGCCCCCGAGTCCGGCGGGCAGCGACACCTCGACGCGGCGCCCACCAACCTCGACGACGACGCGCTCCCGCTCGCCGACCTCACCGGGCGCCACAGGCGTGGGGTACGGCGGCACCTCGCCGGTCCACTCGGTCTCGATCCAGCGGGTGTGGACCGAGAACGGTGTCTCGTCGTCGGCCGGGGTGAACGCCGGATCAGCCATCACCAACCGGTGGAAGGCGAGGATCGTCGGCATGCCGCCGACCTCGAACTCGGCCAGCGCGCGGCGCGATCGTTCCACCGCCTCGCGCCTCGTGGCACCGGTCACGATCAGCTTCGCCAGCAGTGAGTCGAACTCGCCGGGCACCGTGTCGCCATCGACGTACCCCGCATCGACCCGCACCCCGGGACCGGACGGAAGCTGCCACGACGTGATCCGGCCCGGAGCCGGCAGGAAGCCGCGGCCGGCGTCCTCGGCGTTGATCCGGAACTCGAAGGCGTGGCCGCGGGGGACCGGGTCCGAGTCGGGAACCCGCTGCCCGTCCGCGATCGCGAACTGCGCGCGCACCAGGTCGACGCCGCTGGTCTCCTCGGTGACCGGGTGCTCGACCTGCAGCCGGGTGTTGACCTCCAGGAACGACACGCTGCCGTCCTGGGCCACCAGGAACTCACACGTGCCGGCTCCGACGTACCCGGCCTTGGCCACGATCGCCTTGCTCGCGTCGTGGATCCGTTCGCGCTGCTCGTCGCTGAGGAACGGCGCCGGTGCCTCCTCGACGACCTTCTGGTGCCGCCGCTGCAACGAGCAGTCGCGGGTCCCGACGACGATGACGCCGCCGTGGCTGTCGGCGAGGATCTGGGTCTCGACGTGGCGCGGCTTGTCGAGGTAGCGCTCCACGAAGCACTCGCCCCGCCCGAACGCGGCCACCGCCTCGCGCACCGCGCTGTCATACAGCGCCGCCACGTCGTCGCCTTCATGGGCGATCTTCAGGCCGCGGCCGCCGCCGCCGAACGCCGCCTTGATCGCGACCGGCAGGCCGTGCTCGGCCACGAAGCTGAGCACCTCCTCGACGCCGTCGACCGGGTCAGGGGTTCCCGGCGTGAGCGGTGCACCGACCTCGGCCGCGATGTGCCGAGCCTGCACCTTGTCGCCGAGCGCCTCGATGGCGGCCGGCGGCGGCCCGATCCACGTGAGCCCGGCCTCGATCACGGCCGAGGCGAACTCCGCGTTCTCCGACAGGAAGCCGTAGCCGGGGTGGACCGCGTCGGCGCCGCTGCGCTTCGCCACGTCCAGCAGCTTGGCGATGTCGAGATAGGTCTGACCCGGCGTCGTCCCGTCGAGAGCGTAGGCGTCGGTAGCCAGCCGCACGTGGAGCGCGTCCCGGTCGCTGTCGGCGTACACCGCGACACTGTCGAGGCCGGCGTCCCGGCACGCGCGGATCACCCGCACTGCGATCTCGCCGCGATTGGCGATGAGCACCTTGCGCATGCGCCGCACTCTACGGATCCCCGTCGGGCGCCGCCGTCGTGGCATGCTCCCGGCGTGACTGATCAACCTTTCGCGAACTACCAGAACGAGATCTACCTGGTCGGAATGGACGGCACCCGGCCGGAGTTCCCGGTGGAGCCAGGGGTGCTCGAGACCGCGGCCGCCGGGGTCTTCTCGCCGGAGGCGTTCGGGTACGTCGCGGGCAGCGCGGGCACCGAGTCGACGGCGCGTGCCAACCGCGCCGCCTTCGACCGGTGGCGGATCGTCCCGCGCTTCCTGCGCGACGTCTCGGTGCGCGACCTGTCGACGACCGTCCTCGGTACGGCGATGCCGGCCCCCATCGTGCTGGCCCCCGTCGGCGTCCAAGGGATCGTGCACCCCGACGCCGAACTGGCTGTGGCCCGCGCAGCTGCCGCGTTGCGGGTGCCGTTCACGCTCTCGACCGTGTCGTCGTACCGGCTGGAGGACGTCGTCGAGGCGGCGGGGGACTCGCCGCGCTGGTTCCAGCTCTACTGGCCCCGCGACCCCGATGTCGCCGCATCGCTGCTGGGCCGGGCGCGGGCTGCTGGTTTCACCACGCTCGTTCTGACGCTGGACACCTTCTCGCTCGCCTGGCGGCCTCGGGACCTCGCCGCGGCGTACCTGCCGTTCCTGCAACGGCTCGGGCTGGCCAACTACGAGTCCGACCCGGCGTTCCTGGCCGGGCTGGAACGGTCGCCGGACGACGACCCGACGTCGTCGATCCTGCGGTGGCTGTCGATGTTCGGCGATCCCAGCAAGACCTGGGACGACCTGCCATGGCTGCGTGAGCACTGGGACGGGCCGATCGTCCTCAAGGGCGTCCTGCATCCCGATGACGCACGGCGGGCAGCCGACGCGGGGATGGACGGCGTCGTCGTGTCCAACCACGGCGGCCGCCAGGTCGACGGCAGCATCGCCTCGCTGGAGGCGTTGCCGGACGTCGTGACCGCTGTCGGCGACCGGATCGAGGTGCTGTTCGACTCCGGCGTACGCACCGGATCCGATGTCGTCAAGGCGATAGCGCTGGGCGCCCGAGCGGTGCTGGTGGGCCGTCCCTACGTCTACGGACTGGGGCTCGGTGGCGAAGCCGGCGTCCGCCACGTGCTGCGCAGCCTGCTCGCCGAGCTGGATCTGGCGATGGCGTTGAGCGGCTGCGCGAGCGTCGCCGACATCGATTCCCGCCTACTCAAGGCGATCCGCGAGTAGGGCTGCCAGATACCGTTGTGGCGTGGCCGCACCGACCGTTGACGAGTTCAGCGCGGATTTCCATCGGCTGCACGAGGCCACGACGATCCGTCGTTCCACCGGAATCCCGTTCGCAGACCGGTTGTACGACGTCTGGGTGCGCCGTGACGTGCTGCGGATGCTGGTCGACCGCGGGCTGAAGGCGAAGTACTCCAGCTCGGTGCTCGGCTACGCCTGGTCGCTCATCGAGCCGGCGATGTTCATCCTCACCTACTTCTTGCTGTTGAAGATCTTCCACCGCAGCTACCCGATGTACCCGCTGTTCGTGGGATCGACGGTGCTGGCGTGGCAGTGGTTCAACGGCACCGTCACCTCGTCGCTGTCCTCGCTGCGGTCGAACGCGCGGCTCATCACGTCGGTCAACCTGCCGCGTGAGATCTATCCGCTCGCTGACGCAGCGCAGAAGGCGGTCGAGTACTTCCTCAGCCTGCCGATCCTGCTTGTCGTCGCGCTGCTCTATCGAGCGACGCCGAGCTACTACGCGATCCTGCTTCCGTTGGCGCTGCTGCTCCAGATCATGATCTGCGTCGGCATGGCGCTGCTGGTTTCGGCCCTCAACACGGTGTTGCGCGACGTCCAGCGGGGCATCGGGATCGTGCTGCGGATGATGTTCTACCTGATCCCGGTGCTGTATCCGCTACAGCGGCTCCCGGCGAAGTATCGGACGCTCGAGGCCCTCAACCCGCTGACGGGAATCCTCGAGATGCAGCGGGCGGTGTGGTTCCCCGGCTACTGGACCGGCTGGCAACCCGTCATCAACTCCATCATCGGCGCCTGCATCGTCCTGGTCGGTGGGTTCTCGGTGTTCGCGCGCACCGAGCGCACCGTCCTCAAGGAGCTCTAGCGGTGGGCGACGCGATCGCGGTCAAGAATCTCGGCATCAAGTTCGCCGTCAACCGCAGGCGGCGGCTCGAGCTGAAGAACCTGTTCATCGCCGGCCGCGAGGCGATCGGCGAGGGCGACTACTGGGCGCTGCGGCACGTCACGTTCAACATCGCTCAGGGCGAGTCGGTCGGGGTGCTCGGGCGCAACGGATGCGGGAAGAGCACGCTGCTGCGTCTCGTCGCGGGCGTCATGCTGCCGGACGAGGGCGAGATCGAGGTCAACGGCGGCGTCGGGGCGATGATCGAGCTCTCGGCCGGGTTCGTCGGTGACCTCACCGCCCGCGACAACGTGTACCTGATCTCGGCCTTGCACGGCTTCAGCCGCGAGCAGACCGACGAGCGGTTCGGCGACATCATCCGGTGGGCCGGGGTCGGCCAGTTCGTGGACACCCCCGTCATGCACTTCTCGAGCGGCATGCGCGCCCGGCTCGCGTTCTCCATCGTGACCCGGATGGAGGAGCCGATCCTCCTCGTCGATGAGGTGCTCGCGGTCGGCGACCGGGCGTTCCGGCGCAAGTGCGGAAAGGTCATCGAGCGGATGCTCGGCGACGGCCGCACCATGCTGCTGGTGTCGCACAGCGAGAACGACCTGCGGCGCTGGTGCACCCGCGGGATCTACCTGCGACGAGGCGAAGACCCGTTGCAGGGGTCGATCGAGGAGATGCTCGAGGCCTACGACGCCGACGACGACCAGACGTGACATGCCTCGGCTGCGTGGTGCTCAGCCAGGGCGACCGTCCGGTCGAGCTGCGTCGAGCGCTGGATTCGGTGCTCGCTCAGGTCGGCGTGGACGTGGACTGCGTCGTCGTCGGGAACGGCTGGGCGCCGGTCGACCTGCCTGACGGCGTCCGCGCCGTGGCCCTCCCCGAGAACGTCGGGGTCCCGGAAGGCCGCAACATCGGAGCCGGCGCGGTCGGCGGCGAGGTGCTGCTGTTCCTCGACGACGACGCCGAGCTAGTCGGCCACGGGATGCTGGCAGCGGTGGCCGAGCGGTTCGACGCCGACCCGTCGCTCAGCGTGCTCCAGCCGCGGGCGGTCGATCCCGACGGAGCGCCGACGTCCCGCCGGCATGTTCCGCGGCTGCGGGCCAGCGACCCGCAACGCGGCGGCGACGTCGCGTGGTTCTGGGAGGGCTGCTCCTTCATCCGGCGGAGCGCTCTCGAGCAGGCGGGCGGGTGGCCGGGGGACTTCTTCTATGGCCACGAAGGGATTGAGGTTGCCTGGCGCGTCATCGACGCCGGTGGTCGGGTCGAGTACGCCACCGACCTGGCGGTCCGCAACCCGGAGGCGCCACCGTTCCGGGGTGAGCGGCACCACTACTTCGACGCGCGGAACCGTGTCTGGGTGGCCCGGCGCAACCTGCCGGCGCCGCTGGCAGCGGCCTACCTCGCGGTCTGGGGGACCGCGACCCTCGTTCGGGCGCGATCGGTGGCGGCCATGAGCGGCGCGCTGCGCGGATTTCGCGACGGGGTAAGGCTGCCGGCCGGCCCACGTCGCCCGATCCGGTGGCGCACCGCCTGGCGGCTCACCCGGCTCGGTCGGCCACCGGTCATCTAAGCGATCGCCGCATCCCCGGTACGCCGAGCAAGGCCTCCGCCGCGATCCGCCCGGACATCTTCGACTGCCCGCTCTCTCGGTCCCGGAAGATGATGGGCACCTCCACGACGCGGGCACCGGCCCGCACCGCCCGCATCGTCATCTCGATCTGGAACGCGTAGCCATCGCTCGCTGTCGATGCCACATCCAGCGACCGCAACAGCTCAGCCCGCCAGGCCTTGAAGCCTCCGGTCAGGTCACGCAGCGAACTGCCGAGCAACAGCCGGGCGTAGGTGTTGCCACCGCGCGAGAGCCACTCTCGTTTCCGCGACCAGCCGCTGACGTCACCGCCTGCGACGTACCGGGACCCGAGCGCCAGGTCGGCGTCGGCGAGCGCGGCCACCAGCCGGTCGATGTCGGCCGGGTCGTGGGAGCCGTCGACATCCATCTGGACCACGATGTCCACGTCGCGGTTGAGGACGTGCGCGAAGCCGGCGGCGTAGGCCCGTCCGAGCCCGAGCTTCCCGGGCCGCTCGAAGAGCTCGACGCGTCCCGGGTTGGCCGTCGCCAGCTGCCGCACCAGCTCGCCGGTGCCGTCCGGCGAGCTGTCGTCGACCACGACGACGGTGGGCTGGCTGCCGCGGGCCAGCACAGCCGTCACGGTGCGCTCGATGTTCTCGCGCTCGTTGTACGTGGGCAACACGACGACGACGGACACGGGTGTCGTTCTCCTGGGTCGTCGGACGGGTGGTGCGAGCAGACGGTATCTGTCGGTGGCGTGAACGGTAACGTGCGCCACATGTCCGCGGTCGCCGTCGTCCTCGCCGGAGGGGTCGGGACCCGGATGGGTGGCGAGCTCCCCAAGCAGTTGATCGAGCTGGCCGGTCGACCGATCCTGCTGCACTCGATCGCGGCGTTCCAAGCCGCTCCAGAGATCGACGAGATCGTCGTGGTGATGGCCGCGACTCACCTCGAGGAGGGTCGCGACCTGCTTGCGTCAACGGCGTTCGACAAGCTCAGCCACGTCGTGGCGGGCGGGGCCACCCGGACCGAGTCGACCAGGCGCGCCCTGGCCCTGCTGGATCAGCGTGAAGGCATCGTGCTGTTCCACGACGCGGCGAGGCCGCTAGTCACTCCCGAGCTGATCGGGGCCTGCGTGCGCGCGCTGCAGTCAGCCGATGCCGTCACGGCGGCCGTCGCGTCGCACGACACCGTGGCGTCGGTGGTGGCCGCGGCCGGCGGCTTGGTCGTCACCGGAATCGCGGACCGGGCCCGGCTGCGCCGGGTTCAGACGCCGCAAGGCTTCCGGCTGTCGACCATCCGTCAGGCTTACGCCGTGGCGGACGCCGATTCCGACTTCGTCGCGACCGATGACACCAGCGTCGTGCTGCGGGCGCTGCCGGACGTTGCAGTCCACGTCGTCGAAGGTGACGAGACCAACATCAAGATCACGACGCCGGCGGACCTGGCGCTGGCGGAGACGATCCTGCGCTCCCGGGCGGGATCGAGCTAGGCACCGACCCGTTCGCCACCCAGCCGCTTGCCACCCAGGGCGAGAGCGGTTCACGGAGCGGCCGCGGTTCGACGGCGGCGGCTCGTCGCGCCACGACGAGCGCCACGACCGCCGCGGCGATCTCCTCGTCAGCTACGTGGTCGTCGGTCACAGTGGGATGTTTCCGTGCTTCTTGGCGGGCAACGAGGCGCGCTTGGTCCGCAGCAGCCGGAGCGCTCGGATCACCTCGCGGCGGGTGTCGGACGGCTTGATGACGGCGTCGACGTACCCGCGCTCGGCGGCGATGTAGGGGTTGGCGAAGTGATCCTCGTAGTCGCGAACCAGCTCGCGCCTGGTCTCGCCGTCGTCCTCGGCGTCTGCCAGCGTCCGCCGGTGCAGGATGTTGACAGCGCCCTGCGCGCCCATCACCGCGATCTCCGCGGTCGGCCACGCCAGGTTGACGTCCGCGCGAAGGTGCTTGGACCCCATCACGTCGTACGCGCCGCCGTAGGCCTTGCGCGTGATCACCGTGACCTTAGGGACGGTGGCCTCGGCGTAGGCGAACAGCAGCTTCGCGCCGCGGCGGATGATGCCGTTCCACTCCTGCTCCGTCCCTGGCAGGAAGCCGGGCACGTCGACGAACGTCAGCACGGGGACGTTGAACGCATCGCACGTCCGGACGAAGCGGGCCGCCTTCTCCGAGGCATCGATGTCGAGCGTGCCGGCGAACTGCATCGGCTGGTTCGCGACGATGCCGACGGAGTGCCCGTCGATCCGCGCGAACCCGCACACGATGTTGGGCGCGAACAGCGCATGCACCTGCAGAAACTCGCCGTCGTCCACGACGCGCCCGATCACTGTCGTGATGTCGTACGGCTGGTTGGAGGAGTCGGGGATGAAGCTGTCGAGCTCGCTGTCCGGCTGCATCGTGTCGAGGTCTTCTTCGTCGTACGACGGTGGCTGTTCCATGTTGTTGCTCGGTAGGTAGGACAGCAGCGCGCGGGTCAGCTCGAGGGCATCAGCCTCGTCCTCGGCCATGAAGTGCGCGACCCCGGACTTCGTGTTGTGGGTGCGCGCGCCGCCGAGGTCCTCGAACGTCACGTCCTCGCCGGTCACCGTCTTGATGACGTCGGGCCCGGTGATGAACATGTGCGACGTCTGGTCGACCATCACGATGAAGTCGGTGATGGCCGGGGAGTAGACCGCGCCGCCGGCGCACGGGCCCATCACCAGCGACACCTGCGGGACGACGCCGGACGCCATCACGTTGCGGTAGAAGATCTCGGCGTAGAGCCCGAGCGCGACGACACCTTCCTGGATCCGCGCGCCGCCCGAGTCGTTGATCCCCACGACCGGGCAGCCGGTGCGCATCGCCAGGTCCATGACCTTGCAGATCTTCTCGCCGAACACCTAGCCCAGCGAACCGCCGAAGACCGTGAAGTCCTGGCTGAACACGCAGATCGGCCGGCCATGCACCGTCCCGTGACCCGTGACAACACCATCGCCGTACGGCCGGCGCTCCTGCATCGAGAAGTCATATGCCCGGTGCCGAGCCAGCGCGTCGAGCTCGACGAACGAGCCCTCGTCGAGCAGCGTCTCGATCCGCTCGCGCGCCGTCATCTTTCCCTTGGCGTGCTGGGCCTCGACGGCGCGTTGCGATCCGGCGTGGACGGCCTCGTCGGTACGACGGTCGAGCTCCGCGAGCCGGCTGGCAGTCGACCGGGCGTCGTCGGCAGTCATGCGCCGTAGCGTACGGGTGATGCCTTCCGCTTGGACCGACCTGACCCGCCCGCCGCTGTCCGAGAGTCGGTTGCAGCGCCGGCTCGGTGATGGCCGGGTGTGGCAGCAGATCCGGGTGGTCACCTCGACGGAGTCGACCAACGCCGATGTCGCCGCCGAGGCGCGGGCCGGCGCCGCCGAAGGGCTCGTCGTCATCGCCGAACAGCAGACCGGCGGCCGCGGCCGGCTGGCCCGGAGCTGGGAGTCGCCGCCGCGCGCTGGCGTGTACGTGTCCGTGCTGCTCCGGCCGACGCCGCCCGCGGCCAGGTGGCCGCTGCTCACCTTGCTCACCGGGCTGGCGGTGGTGGAGGCGGTCGTGGGAGTCGGGCGGATCGAGGCCCGGCTGAAGTGGCCGAACGACGTGCTGGTCGGGGGCCAGAAGCTGGCGGGGATCCTCGCCGAACGCGTCGACGACGCCGTCGTCGTCGGCGTCGGCGTCAACGTCTCGACGCGCCCGGACGAGCTGCCTGCGGGAGCGACCAGCCTCGCGATCGCGGGCGGCGTGACAGACCGCGAAATCATCGCGGCCGAGTTGCTCCGTTCGCTGCGTCGCCGCTACGAGGAGTGGCGCGACACGGACGGCGCCGCCGCGTCGGTTCTCCCGACCTACCGGCAGATGTGCGAGACGATCGGCTCGGACGTGACGGTCGAACTGCCGGGTGGACAGGTCGTGATGGGAGTGGCGAGCGGTGTCGACGACGACGGCAGGCTGGTCGTGCAGGAGACGGCGAGTGGGCCACCTCGGTCCTTCACCGTCGGCGACGTGACGCACGTGAGACGCCCGGCCTGACCGATGCCCTTCCCCGACAACATCCTCGACGACGACGAGGAGATCGTCCTCGACCTGCGGCCGCACTGGCGCCGCGTCGCCATCCCCGTCGTGCTCATCCCGCTCGTCGTGGGGCTCGCGTCGTACCTGTGGTTCATCGCACCGAGCGGCAGCACGCAGCGCCCGGTCCACATCGCGATCCTCGTCGTCGGGGTCGCCGTGCTGCTGTGGTGGTCGCTCCGCCCCTGGCTGCGCTGGCTGACGACGCGGTACGTGCTGACCACCCGGCGCGTCGTGATGCGGACCGGTGTCGTCGCCCGGCACGGCCGGGACGTCCCGCTGACCCGGGTCAACGACGTGTCGTTCTCGCACACCATGGTCGAGCGGATGTTCCGCTCCGGCACGCTCGTCATCGAGTCGGCCGGGGACCGCGGTCAGGTCATCCTTGTCGACTGCCCGCACGTCGAGTCCGTGCAGCGCGAGCTCTACGGTCTGGTCGAGGACGAGACCCAGCGGCTGCGCCGCTGAGCTGTCAGCGACCGGCTCAGAGCTCGGTCAGGACCGGTAGGTCTGGTCGGTCCACTGGTGGCTGTCCCAGTACCGCTGCTGCGACGGATCCGACGGATCCGGGTACCACCCGGCTGGCGGCAGCGCCCCGGCGGCACCGGCGTACGGCACCGGTCGGCGACGTCGCCGGACCAGCCCCACGATCAGCAGGACCAGCCCGATGAGGAAGACCAGGCCACCGATCGCTCCGGTCACGACCCAGGCCACGACCGATCGCAGGATGCTGCCCAGCGACCGGGCCAGGATCACCCGGGTGGCCGACCCGCGGCCGGTGCGCACCGTGACCACGTACTCGCCGGCCACCGGAACCGCGAACTGCACGGCGCCGGTGTACACGTCGCGGTTGCGGCTGATGGTCTCGTCGGCGCGCTCGGGCGTGACGGTGAGCGAGGCACCCGATGTCGACCTGACGGTGACGTCTTCAGGCTGGATGTCGACGGTGCCCGGGCGGATCGGCGAGAAGGTCGAGGACCGGACGGTCGTGAGCTGGTAGATCTCATACGTCCCGTGCGAGAGGTGGGCGTGGATCGTCGCCGGGGTCGAGTACGACGCGGACCGGGTGAGGGTGCGGACGAAGGGCGTCAGGGTCTCGGCCAGCCCAACCACACCGACCGCCACGCCGACGCCGATCGTGACGAGGGAGAGCACGAGGCTGGGCCCAGGGCGGCGCTGACCACTCACGCGATGAGTGTGCCCGAGCCGGCTAGTGCGTGGTGCGGAAGTACCGCGGAGCCGAGTGCCAGTCGAGCAGGCTGGTCGCCCGAAGGATCATCCGGCGGTGCAAGTCCCGGTGCGAGACGAGGAACGGGATCTTCGCCATGACCACCATGCCGTGCGAGACGACCCCGGACTGCGGCAGTCCGTGCCGCAGCTCGACGTGGGCGGGCGGGTACACGTGCCGACCGACGATGAGCCGGAAGCTTTCGTCGTAGCCGAGGCCACCCACGCCGGAGACCAACTTTCCGTTCACCCGGATCAGCACGTAGCGGTGGCCCCGCCCGGGCGCCGGGTTGAGCGGATCGGCGAGCCGCACGTCTCGGTTCCCGTGCATGTTGCGGTGCTCGACCTTGAGATTCCAGTGGGTGCCGACCTGGTGGAAGTGCCCGACCCGGTACGGGTGCTGGACCGAGGGCGTCGACGCGGCCGCACCCGACGCCGGCATCGCGAGCGACAGCGCAGCGATCAGCGCGACCGGTGTACCGGCCAGCAGACGGCGCCAGGGCGGGCGGCCGAGCATGGTGGGCCCTTCAGTGTCGGTGGGCATCGACATGCTGATCATCACGGCTGTGACCCGTGATGTCTATGGCCCATTTGTACGATTTCCGACCCGGCATCTGCCGCGTCAGAACCGCTCGTCGGGTGGCCCGGAGTTCCCGATGACCACCGCGACCGGTGGCAGCACCATGGCCACGACAGACATCCCGATCGCCACCGGCACCGACACCAGACGGACGAGGAGCCACGCCGCCGAGATCAATGCCACGCAGCTGCCCATGAGCACGAAATAGGCGGTACGTCGGCTCACCTGCTCATGCTGCTCGCCGATTTGAAAGGATGCCACTCGTGCCGGACCAGCCCTCGCAGGACACCGCCTCTGCCGAGCTCGAGCGGGAGCTGCTCGGCGGCGAGCGCCGCTGGACCCGGCAGGAGGTCTCCGAACGCTCTGGTGTCCCTTATGAGCACGCCAACGCGCTGTGGCGGGCGCTCGGGTTTGCCGACGTCGGTGAGGACGTCGTCGCCTTCACCGACCGGGACGTCTGGGCGTTGATGACGGTCGAGCGGCTCGGTTCGGAGGGCTGGCTCGACGAGCAGGCCCAGATCGCGATGACGCGGGCACTCGGCCAGTCGCTCGCCCGGCTCGCGGAATGGCAGCTCGCCGCCACGGGCTCGATGATCGATACCGACGGCACCGAGGTGCAAGCCCTCGAACGCGCGACCGAGCTGGTCCCCGTGGTCGAGGACCTCATCGGCTACGTCTGGCGCCGCCATCTGGCAGCAGTCGCCGGCCGGGCGCTCGCGTCGGGCTCGGAAGACTTGGCGGCGGCGCCGATGACCGTGGGATTCGCCGACCTGGTGGGCTTCACCAGCCTCACCCGGGAGATCGACGAGAGTGGCCTCGCCGAGATCGTCGAGGGATTCGAAAGCCGCGCCTCCGACATCATCGCCGAGTCCGGCGGCCGAGTGGTCAAGACCGTCGGTGACGAGGTGATGTTCGTCGCGGACCATCCGCCGATCGGTGCGGTGATCGGGATGCGGCTCGCCGAGGAGATCGGCGGCGCGGGCGACCTGCCGGAGCTCCGCGTCGGCCTGGCGTGCGGTGCCGTCGTGTCACGGCTCGGCGACGTCTACGGGGAACCCGCGAACGTCGCCTCCCGGCTCACGTCGCTCGCGCGCCCCGGTTCGGTGGTCGTCGACAAGAACATGGCCGACGCGCTGGGGGATGACCCCCGGTGGCGGCTGCGGCGGCTCCCGCCGCGACCGGTGCGCGGCTACACGATGCTCCACCCGTACCGGTTGCGCCGGGCCGCGGCCGCCGACGAAGCGGCCGGCGCGAGCGGGTCGTGAGCCCACCGACCACGGTGGTCTTCGATCTGGGTGGCGTACTCATCGACTGGTCACCACGGCGGCTCTACCGCGAGCTGATCGACGATCCGGTGGAGCTCGAGCACTTCCTGGCCGAGGTGGCCAGCCCGCAATGGCACGACCTGCAGGATCGCGGCCGGCCGATGGCCGAGGCGATCGCCGAGCTTGCCGCGCAGCATCCGGACCAGGCGGCGCTGATCGAGGCGTTCAACACCCGCTGGCCGGAGATGTTCGGCGGCGCCTATCCCGCGACGGTCGACATCGTCCGCGAGCTGGCGGCTGCCGGAATCCGGCTGCTGGCCCTCACCAACTACCCGGCGGAGAAGTTCGCCGCGGCGCGCGCCGACTTCGAGGTGCTGAGTGCCTTCGAGGGCATCGTCGTTTCGGGCGAAGAGGGCATCGCCAAGCCGGACCGCGAGATCTTCGACCGGCTGCTCGAGCGGTACGACGTGGACCCCGGCAGCACGGTCTACATCGACGATCGCGCCGAGCACGTCGAGACTGCCCGCCAGCTCGGCCTGGCCGGGGTCGTATACACCGGCGCCGCCACGCTGCGGGACGACCTGGCCCGGCTGGGGCTTCCCGTCGCTGCGGGGATCGCCGTGCGGCCCGGCCGCCGTACCGACCTGCCCGAGCTCACCGAGCTGTACAACCACTACGTCCGCGAGACCACGCACACCTTCGACCTCGAGCCGTGGACCGTCGCGGAGCGGGCAGCGTGGTTCGAGCACTATGCCGACACCGGTCGGCACCGCCTGCTGGTCGCAGTCGAGGCTGGTCAGCTCCTGGGCTATGCGACCAGCAGTACCTTCCGCGACAAGGCGGCCTACCAGCCGTCGGTGGAGACGACGATCTACCTCGACCCTCGCGCGACCGGGCGCGGCGTCGGCTCGATGCTGTACCAGCAGCTGTTCGCGGACCTGCGGGACGAGGACGTGCATCGCGCGTACGCCGGGATCGCGCTGCCCAACCCGGCGTCCATCGCGCTGCACCGGCGGTTCGGTTTCACCGACATCGGCACGTTCGAGCAGGTCGGTCGCAAGCACGGTCGTTGGTGGGACGTGCTCTGGTTGCAGCGCGCCGTGCCCTGATCAGCCGGCGCTCTGCCGGTCCTGCCGGTCCCGGTAGCGCGCGAACAGCCGGGCGGCGTCGTTGACCACGTGCGCGTCGACGCCGGCGTCGGTAAGGACGTCGACGGCGTCCCCGGCAGGGCACCACGACATGACGTCGAGCCCGGCCCGGTGGGCCAGGTCGACCGACCACGCCGCCTCCCGGAAGACCGGTGCCCGGTCGTTCTCGTTAGGCCCGGTGAAGGAGCCGACGTGGGCGGCGACCGCTTGCAAGCCGAGATGTTTGGCCGCGGGGATCGCCTTGCGCAGCGGGAACCTCGCCCAGGTGAGCAGGCCCGCGGGTACGCCGGGAGCCAGCTCGCGGGCGATCAGCAGGGCGGCGGGGTCGAAGGACGTCATCATGAGCGGCCGGCGCTTGGACTCCGGTCCGATCAGCCGGCCGAGCGTCGCGGCCGTCGTCGCCGCGGCGTCCCGCAGGGCGTCCTCGACCGAGGACTTGACGTCGAGGTCGATCCCGACGTGCGTGGGAAGCGCCTCGAACAGCTCGGTGAGCCGAAGGACTCCCACCGCATCGGTCTCCGCGACGGGGAGCTCGATGATGAAGCGCCCGTCCGGCGTGGTCGGGAAGTGCTCGCACACCAGCACGTCGTCGGCGGTGAGCCGGAGATCCACTTCGACCCACTCCAGGCCCGCCTCGACGCAGGCCAGGTAGGACCCGAGGGTGTTCTCGCGGTGCCCGTCGACCTCACCGCTGCCGAGGCCGCGATGACCGCACAGCGTGGGGTGCGTTGTGAAGATCGAGGACCGCTCGGCGCTCATCGCCGGGCAGGGTATCGGCGTCGGCCGCCGATGCCCACGTCGGCCCAACTAGCCTGTCAGCCCGTGACCGATACGCAGGGGCGCAGGGAGCAGATCCTGCACGGCGGCGCCGAGAAGTACCACGAGTCGAACGCCGCGAAGGGCAAGCTGTTCGCCCGCGAGCGGATCCGGCTGTTGGTCGACGACGGATCCTTCGTCGAGGACGGGTTGTTCGCGAATGCTCTGGCCGGTGACCTGCCCGCCGACGGCGTCATCACGGGGATGGCACAGGTCGACGGCCGCCCGGTCTGCCTGATGGCGAACGACTCGACGGTGAAGGCGGGCTCGTGGGGCGCGCGGACGGTCGAGAAGATCGTCCGGACGATCGAGCAGGCGTACGCGCTCGGCGTACCGATGGTCTGGCTGGTCGACTCGGCGGGCGCGCGGATCACCGACCAGGTCGAGATGTTCCGCGGCCGCCGCGGTGCCGGGCGGATCTTCCACACCCAGGTGAAGGCCAGCGGCTCGATCCCGCAGGTGTGCGCGCTGTTCGGGCCGAGCGCCGCCGGCGGTGCCTACATCCCGGCGTTCTGCGACATCGTCGTCATGGTCGAGGGCAACGCGTCGATGTACCTCGGCTCGGCGCGAATGGTCGAGATGGTCGTCGGCGAGAAGACGACGCTGGAGGAGATGGGCGGCGCGCGGATGCACTGCTCGGTCTCCGGAGTCGGGCACCTGCTCGCCGCCGACGAGCCCGAGGCGCTCGAGGCGGTGCGGCGCTACCTGTCCTACCTGCCGTCCAACTGGGAGGGCCGGCCGCCGGTCGCCGAACCGGTCGGTCCGGGCGCGGGTGACCTGGCGACGCTGGTGCCGGACAGCGAGCGGCAGGCCTACGACATGCGGCGCTACGTCAAGGCACTGCTCGACGACGGCAGCTTCTTCGAGATCCACCCGCTGTGGGCCCGCGAGGTCGTGGTCGGGCTGGGTCGGCTCGACGGCGAAGTGGTCGGGGTCGTCGCCAACAACCCGATGATCAAGGGCGGCGTGCTCTTCGTCGACTCCTCGGACAAAGCCGCGCGCTTCATCCAGCTCTGCGATGCCTTCAACGTGCCGCTGCTGTTCCTTGCCGACGTGCCCGGCTTCATGGTGGGGACCGCGGTCGAACGGCAGGGGATCATCCGGCACGGCGCGAAGCTGATCAGCGCGGTCGCCGAGGCGACCGTCCCGACGATCTCGGTGATCGTGCGCAAGGCCTACGGCGCCGGGCTCTACGCGATGGCCGGGCCCGGGTTCTCACCCGACGCGACGCTGGCGCTGCCGACGGCGAAGATCGCCGTGATGGGAGCCGAGGCGGCCGTCAACGCGGTGTACTACAACCGGATCCAGGCCATCGAGGACGAGACCGAGCGGGCGGCGCTGGTCCAGCGCCTCCGCGATGAATACGACGAAGACATCGACATCGTGCACCTGGCCAGCGAGCTCGTGGTCGACGCGATCGTCGAGCCGGACGACCTCCGGGGCGAGCTGATCAAGCGGTTCGCGGCGTACCGCACCAAGGACCGGACCTTCGCCCGCCGCCGCCACGGCATCACTCCCGTCTAGGTCAACGGACCAGGCGCTCCTCGGCCACCGAGTTGCCGCCGTCGACGACCAAGCACTGCCCGGTGATGTACGACGCACCGGGCGTGCACAGCCAGCCGACGGCCGCGGCGATCTCCCCAGCGGTGCCGCTGCGACCAGCCGGCGTGGTGTGACCCTCCTCGACCTCGTGCGGTGTCTGCGAGGCGGTGGCGATCCAGCCGGGCGCGACGGCGTTCACGGTGACGCCGTGACCGGCTAGGTCCACGGCCATGGCGCGGGTGAGCCCGACCATGCCCGCCTTCGACGTCGCGTAGCCCACGTCGCCCCGCATCGCCATGACCGCGCCGGTCACGCTGGTCACCATCACGACCCGGCCCCAGCCGCGTTCGGCCATCGCGGGCACCGCCGCCCGGCTGACCAGGAACGCCGTGTCGAGGTTGCGGGCCAGCGACCGGTGCCAGGTGTCGGGACTCATCGAGCCGACATCACCGGACTCGAAGTCGGGATCGGCGACGGAGACCATCCCGGCGTTGTTGACCACGATGTCGACCTGGCCCCAGCGCTGGACGGCGGCGTCGATCACGGCTGTTGCCTCGGCCTCGACCGTGAGATCGGCGACGGCGGAGGCGGCATCCGTCCCCTGGCTGCGTAGCTGCTCCACGCGCTCCTCGATCCGCGACGTGGTCGAGGTGACGAGAACGGCGGCGCCGAACGAGCCCAGCAGCGCGGCCGAGGCGAAACCGATGCCATCAGCACTACCGGCACCGGTCACGACCGCTACTCGCCCGGTGAGGTTGACGCTTTCATGCAGTGCCATGCCGACACTCTCACCCCCCGATCCAGAACGATCATGACGCCGTCGTCGTGACACGCCGGTGGCCGCTCGGCGCGTCTCGACGAGAGCGTCATGATCATCGTGAGGGGGCTATACCAGGGCCTCGTGCGCGGCGTCGTCGGTGCGCGCCGGCTCCGGCTCGATGAACACCCAGCGCTTGAAGGACCAGAACCGCCAGACCATGCCGAGCGCCGTACCGATGATGTTGCCGGAGATGTTGTAGGCCACCCGCGAGTGCAGGCCGAGCACGTACTCGCTGATCGCGAGCGGGATCTCGGTGATGCCGAAACCGACGACCGACAGCGCGAGGAACAGGCCGTACTCGCGGCTGACGCCGGTCCTGGCCTTGTGCCGCCAGGTCCAGTGCCGGTTGGCGAAGTAGGAGAACGTGGCCGCGATGATCATCGCGATACCGAGGCTGGTCAGCGGCCCCAGCCCGGGTGCCCCGTAGCGCAGCTCGTTGCTCACCACGACGGTGAACACGTAGGAGATGGCCCCGACGACGCCGAACCGCGCGATCTCGTGGATCAGGTGCCGAAACGTGGCATAGAGATGCCTGACGCGCTCCGGGACCATGCGTCGAGGGTACGTGGCGTCTGACAGACTCGAATCCGTGGGACACGGCCTGGACGACGAGCACGAGGCGCTGCGCAAGACCGTCGAGGAGTTCGCGCGCGACGTGGTCGCTCCCCAGGCCGAGTCCGCAGACCGTACCGGCGAGTTCCCGTACGACGTCATCCGCCAGATGGGCGAGATGGGGTTGTTCGGCCTGCCGTTCCCCGAGGCGTACGGCGGGATGGGCGGCGACTTCCTGGCGCTGTGCCTGGCGATTGAGGAGCTGGCGCGGGTCGACTCGAGCGTCGCGATCACGCTGGAGGCAGCGGTCGGGCTGGGCTCGATGCCGATCTTCCGGTTCGGGACCGAGGAGCAGAAGCAGCAGTGGCTGCCGTCGCTGTGCTCCGGTGAGGCGCTTGCGGCGTTCGGCCTCACCGAGCCTGGCGGGGGCTCCGACGCCGGTCATCCGAGGACGACCGCGCGGCTCGATGACGAGTGGGTCATCAACGGCAACAAGGCCTTCATCACGAACTCAGGGACGGACATCACCCGGCTCGTCACGGTGCTGTGCCGGACCGGCGAGCAGGCCGATGGTCGTTCCGAGCTCACGTCAGTGATGGTTCCGGTGCCCCGCGACGGGTTCGGCGTGGCGCCGAAGTACGACAAAGTCGGGTGGCGGGCCAGTGATACCCGGGAGCTGTCCTTCACCGACTGTCGGGTTCCGGCGGACCACGTGCTCGGCGAGCGGGGTCGGGGGTACGCGCAGTTCCTGTCGACGCTCGACGAGGGTCGGGTCGCGATCTCGGCCCTGGCGGTCGGGCTGGCTCAGGGCTGCGTGGACGAGTCGGTGCGCTACGCCAAGGAGCGCGAGGCGTTCGGCGCGCCGATCGGCAGCTACCAGGCGGTCGCGTTCCGGATCGCGGACATGCAGGCCCGCACCCACGTGGCCCGGGTCGCCTACCGTGATGCGGTGTCCCGCATGCTCGCCGGCGAGCCGTTCAAGCGTGAGGCCGCCATCGCGAAGCTGTACTCCTCGACGATCGCGGTGGACAACGCCCGTGATGCCACGCAGGTGTTCGGCGGCTACGGCTTCATGAACGAGTACCCGGTGGCGCGGCACTGGCGCGACGCCAAGATCCTCGAGATCGGTGAGGGTACGTCGGAGATCCAACGCATGGTGATCGCCAGGGACCTGGGTCTGTAGATGCCCCGACTGAGCGTCGTCCTGGTCGTGCACCGCGAGCAGGCCTGGATCCACGAATGTGTCCGGTCGATCCTCGAGCAGTCCTATCGGGACTTCGAGCTGATCGTCATCGACGACGCGTCACCGGATCACGGTCCGCAGCTGCTTGACGACCTCGCCTCGGCGGACGACCGGATCCGGTTGCTGCACCTGTCGACCGCGTTGCCGCGAGGTGCCGCCCGCAACATCGCACTCGACCGCGCCGACGGCGACTACTTGTGGTTCGTTCAGACCACCGACCGGATCCCCGAGGATGCGTTCGCCAGGGTCGCCGCCCGCCTCGACGAGACCGATCCGGACGTCCTGCTGGTCGACCACGTCACGACGTCTCCGCTGGGAGTGACGCAGCCAAGCAGCTACCACGGCGTGATCGCCAAGGCCGCGGCCGCCGGCGGGTTCCGAGTTGTCGATCGACCGGCAGTGGCCGACGTTGGCGGGTTCGCTGGCAACCTGGTCCTGCGCCGGCGGCACGTGCTCATGCTCGGGGTGCGATTCGGTGAGGGCGGCTTCGACGAGCTGTCCGTGACCTACCCGGCGTTGCTCGCCGCCGACCGGGTGAGCGCGTTGGAGGGTCCGGCGTACCACCGGCGGATCATCGGCAACGCCGACACCGACCCGGCCGTCCACGGCCGACCTAGCGACGTGATCGCGCAGTACCGCGTCGTCTTCAGCGTGATCGATGCGTACGGCGGCCGCGCCCGCGCCGCCCGGGGCACGCTTCCGTCCCGGATGGTGCGGCAAGGGCTGGAGATCCTCGAGACACTGCCGGCGGACGAGCAGCGGCCGTTCTTCCACGAGCTCGCAAGCGAATGGTCCCGTCAGGCGAAAGGCAAGTCGGCCCGGCCCCACGGGCGCCGCGAACTGCTGCTCCACCAGGCGTTGCGTACCCGGTCGTTTGCGGCCTACCGAGCGATGGCTGCCGCTACCGACAACCCGCGCGCCATCGCGGTCGCCGCCGCCCATGCCGTCGGCGTCAAACGGCCACGTCGGGCCGGTGGGACACCCGGTGTTGCGCGCCAGGACGACCTCCGCGACACCGCCCGGCTCGCGAAGTACTACGCCAAGCAACGCGAGTTGCCGCTCGAACCCGACCTGGCGGTCTTCGCGGCGTACTGGTATCGCGGCTACTCCTGTAGCCCGCGGGCGATCTATGAGAAGGCCCGGGAGCTCGTGCCGTGGCTGCGTGGGGTGTGGATCGTCACCGCGGAAGGTGCCGGCTCGATGCCGGACGGTGTCGACTACGTCGTCGCCGGCACCGAGGAGTACTACCGGCTGCTGGCTCGCGCGACGTACCTCGTCAACAACGTCAACTTCCCCAACAACTGGGTCAAGCGCGAGGGGCAGGTTCACGTCCAGACCCATCACGGCATCCCGGTCAAGCTGATGGGGATGGATCTGCTCAACAGCCCGGGCGAGGCCTACCGGACGATGAAGTTTCCTTCGCTGCTGAAGCGGATCGCGAAGTGGGACTACTCGTTGACACGCACCGCCTTCGACACGCTGTGCTGGGAGCACGCCTACCCGATGCCGTACACGACGCTCGAGATCGGGCTGCCGCGCGACGACGCGCTGGTCCATGCGAAACCCGAGGACTGCCAACGAATCCGCGACTCGCTCGGTATCGCTCCCGGCCAGCGGGTAATCCTGTATGCGCCAACTCACCGCGAGTACGACCGGGAGATGCGAGCCCCGGCCGACATCGCGTCGCTCGCTGCGTCGCTGGGCCCCGACGACGTACTGCTCGTCCGGAGCCACTACTTCGCCGACCGCGATCCCGCCAACCGCATCGAGCCGGGTACGGCGGTGGACGTCAGCAGCTATCCGAGCATCGAGGAGCTGTACCTCGCCGCCGACGTGTTCGTGACCGACTACTCCTCGGCCATGTTCGACTACGCGCTGCTCGACCGGCCGATCGTCATCTTCGCGCCCGACTGGGAGACCTACCGCACGCTGCGGGGGACCTACTTCGACCTGTTCGCCGAACCTCCCGGCGTGGTCACGACGACGCAGCCCGACCTGGTCGAGGCGTTGCTCAGCGGAGCCGCCGACGCGCCGGCGGCAACTTCGGCGCGCGCGGCGTTCCGGGCGCGGTTCTGCCAGAACGCGGACGGTCATGCCTCCGAACGTTGCATCCGCGCCGTCTTCCCGAATCTCGAAGCCACCACCATCACCACTACCGTCGCCGTCGAGGAGATCCCCGCATGACTGACCGAGACGACTCACCGAGTGCCGACGACCGGCGGCTCGTGCTCGTCGCCGGGGCGGGTCGGAGCGGCACCTCGTTGATGACGGGGATCCTCGCGAAGCTCGGGATGAGCGTTCCGCAGCCCGAGATCTCTGCCGACGCGACCAACCCGCGAGGGTTCAGCGAGCCGCGGTGGGTCGTCGACTTCCACGTCCGACTGATGCGCACCCGGCGCCTCACCAGCCTCGACGGCCGCCCGAACGCGATCGAGATGGCGGCCCAGGCCGCCGCCGACGCCGAGGTCGCGGGAACCCTTCGCTCGTGGCTCGAGGTCCAGTTCGTCGGCGCGTCGCAGGTGGTCGTCAAGGACCCGCGAATCGTGTGGTTCCTGCCGCTCTGGCAGCAGTGCGCGCGCGACCTTGGCATCGACACGAACATCGTGACGATGCTGCGGTATCCGACCGAGGTGATCGCGAGTGCCCGCACGTGGTACGGCGACTGGCAGACGGACACGAGTCGCGCGTGCGGATGGATCAACGTGATGCTCGAGACGGAGCGGACCACCCGCGAACTGCCGCGGGCGTATGTCGGCTACTCGGACCTGCTCACCGGTTGGCAGGCCGAGGTCGAGCGCGTCGGTGCCGCTCTGGGCATCCCGTCGATGGTGAGCGTGGACCCCGCAGCCGCCGCGGACGTCGACTCCTTCGTGGACCCGGGGCTGCGTCGGCAGACCGTCGGGTGGGAAGGCATGGGTGTCCCGGATCGGGTGCAGCAGCTGTCCGAGCAGGTGTGGAACGGACTGCTCGCATTCCGTCACGGGGAGGCCGACGGTCCTTCCGTTGATGCACTCGACTCGTGGCGTGAGGCCTACGTCCAGCTGTACACCGAGGCCGAGCTGATCGCGCAGTCGACGATCCGGGCGGCGGCGAAGGGTGCAGCCGGTCAGCCCGGCACGAAACCGGCGGTCGCGGCGCGCACGCCGAGATCGGGAAGCGGACCCAGGCCGAAGGGGATGCGCGGCAAGGCTCGCGGCCTGGCCAGATCGTCGGCACGGGCGGCGATCGCCCACCCAACGGCGCGGAAGCTGGCCAGGTGGCTGCGCAACAAGCCAGTTGCCCTGGCGGCCTACCGACGGCTGCAGCGCATGATCGGCTCCTGAGCGCAGCGCTGGACCCAGGCGTGATCTCTAGACTCAGCGACGTGTCTGCCCGGCTCAGCGTCGTCGTACCGATCTACAACGTCGAGCCGTACCTCGAGCTCTGCCTGGAGTCCATCGCGCAGCAGTCCTTCGGCGACCTCGAGGTCATCATGGTCAACGATGGGTCGACGGACGGGAGCGCGGCCGTCGCGGAGCGTTTCGCCGAGCGTGACGCTCGATTCCGATTGGTGACCAAGCCGAACGGCGGCCTCGGCGCGGCCCGCAACACCGGCGTCGAGTACGCGAGCGGCGAGTACCTGACCTTCGTCGACAGTGACGACCTGCTGCGCCGTCATGCCTACGAGCTGATGGTCTCCTCACTCGATCAGACCGGCTCGGACATCGTCAGTGGTGACGTCCGCCGGCTGTCGGTGTTCGGGACCCGGCGGACCAGGTTCCTGCGCCGCACCTTCGTCACGACGCGCCTCGCCACTCACGTGACGAAGTTCCCACCGCTGTTGGCCGACCGGATCGCTTACAACAAGGTGTGGCGACGGTCCTTCTACGACGAGCACGACCTCAAGTTCCCGGAGGGGACGCTGTACGAGGACGTGCCGATGACGATCCCGGCGCACTTTCTGGCCAAGAGCGTCGACGTCCTCGCCGAGACGGTCTACCTGTGGCGAATCCGCTCCGGCGACAGCCAGTCGATCACGCAGCGTCGGGCCGAGACCAGGGGGCTGCAGGATCGGGCGGACGCCTGCCGGCATGTCAGCCTCTTCCTCGCGCGCAACGGGTTCCACGAGAGCAAGCGGCTCTACGACCGCAGCGTGGTGGCCGAGGACCTGGCGTACTTCCTGGGCGTGCTGGACATCGCCGAGGACGACTTCCGGTCGACCTTCCTCGACCTGAGCAACCGCTTTCTCGACGAGGCGGCCGACGACGTCACCGACGGCCTGACCGCCATCGAACGCCTCAAGTGGCAGCTGGTGCGCAACCGTGACCTGCCCGGCATTCTCGAGGTGCTCGCCGAGGAGGAGCGGGAGGTCTTTCGGCCACCGATCCGCGAGGGCAAGAAGTGGTACGGCGACTACCCGTTCCGCACCGACGCGGCCCGCGCGATCCCGCGCGACGTGTACGCCCTCGACAACGATCTGTCCCTGAAGTGGCGGATCCGGCGCATGGTGTGGGAAGGCAGCTTGCTGCGGCTGGACGGGGTGGCCTACGCCCTGCCGCTCGACGCCTCCGACCCTGAGTCGCAGCCGCTGCAGATGTTCGCGGTCGGGCCCCGTGGACGCATCGTCAAGCTGAAGGTTGAGCGGACCTACCGGCCCGACGTGACCGCGGAAACCGCGGAGCCGATCAACCTGGACTGGTCCGGTTTCACGGCGACGCTCGACCTCTCGCGAGTCGAGAAGGACTTCCGCCCGGTCGGGCAGTGGCGCATCGAGTGCGAGATCAAGACCGGCGGCGTCATCTGTCGCAGCACGAAGCCCCAGTCGGTCGGGCTGTTCCCCCTGATCCCGGTGGCCCGACCCGGAGGTCAGCGGCGCCGGGTCACGGCGTACCCCACCCCGGAGGGCCGACTCGCGGTCTCGGCGCGCAGCGAACGGGCCGTCATCCATAGCTGCCGGCTCATCGACGGCGTACTGCAGTTCGAAGGTGACCTCGGCCAGGTGGGCGATACCACGCTCGAGGTCTCGCGGCGCACCGGCGCGGTCTCATTGACCTATCCGGTGTTCGTCGACGACGTCGACGGGAAGGCCGCCTTCTTCGCCCGGGTGCCGATCGCTGACCTGGTGTCGGAGCTGGACATCGCAGACGTCGCCGCCAACACCGAACGCACCGCTGGCGGTGTCGTATGGGACCTGAGCCTTGGCGGCCGGCGGGCGACGCTCGCGGTCGACCTGGACGAGCCTCGGTTCATCGACCGCGACCGGCAGATCTCGATCGCCAGGACGTCGTTCGGCAACGCCAGCATCGTCGAGCGGTCGTTGCCTCACGTCGTGGACGCGATCGAGTGGCGGCCCGGCGGCCGGCTCCAGCTCTCTGGTCGATACGAGGGCGAGCCCGCAGCCGACGAGCTGCTGGTGCAGCCGCAGCGGCAAGCGGATTGGTACGCCGTACCCATCAGGCACGACGTCGACCGTGGTCGGTTCACCGTCGACCTGCTTCCTCATCGGATGCCGACGCTCGCCGGTGAGCTGCCGCTCCAGCAAGGGCTGTACGACTTCCTGGTACGCCGCGGTGGCACCGGCGACGTCACCGGTATCTCACTGGACCACCGCTCGCTGTCGTCGCTCCCACAGCAGCGAACCCTGGACGGCAAGTCTTTCGCGGTCGGTGCCTGGGGATTCGACGACCTCGTGCTCCAGGTCACCGACACCCGCTCCATCAACACCTCCGGCGGGTTTCACCAGCGGCGACTGCAACAGGACTATCGCGAGCTGCGGCAGGCTCCGTTGCGCGACGCCGTCGTCTACGACTGTCGCCACGGCGGCCCGTACGCCGGCAACGCGCGGGCGATTCATGAGGAGCTGGTGCGCCGCGCTGCCCCGCTCGAGCATCTGTGGGTCGTGTCGGACGACTCATGGGGGGTCCCCGACACTGCGCGAGTCCTGCGCGCCGAAAGCGCGGAACACTACGAGGCCTGCGCCACTGCTCGGTATGTCGTGACGGAGGGAGCCTGGCGTGAGTGGTTCGTGCGGCGTCCCGATCAGGTGGGCATCCAGACCGGGTTCGCTACCCCGGTGAAGTGGATGGGAGCCGATCTCGGCGCCCGACCCCGGCTGACCCGCGACCTGATCCGCTGGCGAGAGCAGGACGCCACGAACTCCAGCTACGTTCTCTCCGGCGGGGCACATGCGACGTCGGTGCTGTCCCGGGTAGTGCCGCTGGCCGAGGGCGGCGAGGTGCTCGAGAGCGGTGTACCCGCTCACGACCTGGTGCTGAACGGAGACCGAGCCGCGATCCGGGCTCGGCTTGGCCTTGGCGACGATCGCATCGTCGTGCTCTACGCACCCACCTACCGCGACAACCTCCGGGCCCGTGGCGGGTACTGGATGGGCCCGTCGCCGGACCTCGACGCCCTGCGAGAGGCACTGTCCGGCGATCACGTCCTGCTGTACCGCAAGCACTGGTCGATCGTCGAAGCGGTGCCCTACGACCCGACCGGTTTCGTGCGCGACGTCAGCCGATACCCGGACGTCAACGACCTTCTCCTCGCCGCCGACGTCGTGGTCTCCGACTACTCCTCGCTGCTCGTGACCCAGGCGGCGACCGGCCGGCCGAGCGTGCTGTTCACGCCTGATTTCGACAAGTACGTCGGCGAGGTGCGCGGCCTGTACCCGGACGACCCGGCGGGCCTTCCGGGTCCGACGGTGGCCACGACGGCCGAGCTGATCACGGCGATCCGGGGCTACCCGACGGAAGCCGCCGGCTTCGAGCAGCAGGTGTCCCGGTTCGTCGCGAGGTTCGCCCCGATCGCCGACGGGAAGTCAGCTGCCCGTGCCGTCGACAGGATCTTCGGCGGTGTCGAGCCCCCTGCCGCCCGCCCCACCCCGAGTCCCCGCTAGGAGGTCGGCCATGCCGACTCTACGTTCGCTCGTGCGACAAAGACTGACGCACCGGCCTGGTGACCTCACGGCCAAGCTCGACGAGACCCGGACGCGGATCGTGCAGCTCGAAGCCGAGCGCGACGTGTTGCGGTCGCAGGTGAAGGACGCCAAGACCAGCGCGCGCAGCATCGTCGACGAGCTCCGCCGACTCCGGGACGTGGCATTCAGCGATCCCGGTGTGCAGCCATCCGACGCCGGTCGCCGATACGTGATCGTCATGTCCAGCGACGGCGGCTCAGGGCCGCGCCTGGTGCAGCAGGCCCTCAACCGGGTTCCCGGCGTCGACATTCGCGGTGAGATCGGCGGCCCGCTTCACGATCTATTTCGGCTGCATCGCAACAGCCTGTATCACCAAAGCCGGTTGCTCCGAGCGAATCGGTTCACGCCGACGACCAACGCCTGGTGGGGCATCGACGGGTATCCCCAGGACCTGGCACTCCGCGAGATCCGGCGGCTGGTGACGGACCTGCTGCTGCGGCCTGACTCCGGTACTCACACTCTCGGCTTCGTCGAGACGGAGTGGCCGGAGCAGCAGGTCGCCGACCACTTGCAGTTCCTCCGCGGCGTGTTCCCCGGCGCTCGCTTCATCCTCACCTCGCGCCGCCCTGAGGGCGCCGATCAACCGGACTGTTTCGACGTGGGCGGCGAGGACATCGCGGGTGACCCGGAGGCGCTGCGCTCGCTGTTCGGCTGGCTCCAGCTGGAGTTCCCGGAGCCGGCGGCCTCCGATGTGGTGGCGCGGTCAGTCACCGACTGAGTTCGGCGCAGCCGCGGCGGCCTCGGGAAACAGTTCCCGGATGATCGTCTCGGCGGCCGTGCCGTCCTCGAACTCGCAGTAGCGAGCCTGGAACGCGCGGTATTTCTCCTGGTAGCTCAGGTGCGTCGCGTCGAGGTTGCTGAGCCAGTCGATGATCTGGTCGGTGTCGCGAACGATCGGACCCGGGGCTTCGTCCCCGAGGTCGAAGTAGGAGCCCCGCAGCTGCAGGTACAGCTCGTAGTCGCTGGCATAGAACGCCATCGGGCGGCCGGTGATCGCGTAGTCGAACATCACGGAGGAGTAGTCGGTCAGCACCGCATCGGCGACGCCAAGCAGGTCACTGATGTCGTCGTATCCCGACATGTTCCGTGCGATGTTCGCGCTCCGACGCGAGACGACCGTCCGGTCCAGGTAGTGAGACCGGAGAACGATGAACCATTCTTCGCCGAGGTGTTCTTCGAAGCGCCGCAAGTCGATGCGGGGAGAGTTGGCGGGGTTGCCGAGGACCAGTGGCTTCGGGTAGCGACGAAAGGTCGGGGCGTAGAGCAGGATCTTGCGATCCTCCGGTAGACCCAGCTCTTGCTTGAGCCTGCTCTGGATGCCGGGGTCGTTGGCCCGGTGCAGCGGGTCGTTACGCGGGTAGCCGGTGCGGAACGCGTGGGTGGCGTGCCGGAAGGCGTGTTCGAAGACCTGCTCGGACCAGTGAGACATCACGACGAGGTCGTCCCAACGGCGGATGCCCCGGTCCAGCTGTTGGTGGGTCTCGTCCGGGGCACGGGCGAAGCCCGGGTCGTCGTACCCCATGTGCTTGAAGGGCGTGCCGTGCCAGGTCTGCACGTAGCGCTGTCCGCGCCGTCGGATGACAACCGGCGGGAAGCCTTGGTTGTCGATGATGTGCCCCGCTCGAGCCAGCTCGTAGTAGTAGCGCCAGCTGTCGCGTTTGACCGTGATCGCGCTGTCCGGGAACCGACGCACGTTGCGTTGGTACGACCACACCATCCGATAGGGCAGACCCATCGCGGTCATTTTCTCGTACAGGTACTTGGGACTGTCGCTGTACTGCTTGCCGAGATGAGACTCGAAGACCACGGTGTTGGGGCGCAGCGGCAGCCGGCGCAGCACCTGCCGGTAGGCGACGGTCTTGAGCGCTCGTCCGGTGAGCCGCGCAGTGACGGCGCGGACAGCCGGCAGCCGGCTCACTCGCCGGGTGATCCGCTTGGTGAGTGATAGGGCCGGGATCGGCCGTTGGTCGTAGAGCACGACCGCTCGCTGGGCCGAGAGCCCGGCGATCAGCTGGCGCTCCGACGGCTTGCGGCGCCGGGCTCTGCCGGTGGTGTTGGACAGCACGCCGGCCGCGACGCCCAGTCCGCGTCCGTTGACCTCGCCCTGATGGTCCAGCCGCAGGTTGACACTCCAGGCCCGTTCCTGGCTGCGGCCACGGGGCATCGTGTCGCCGTCGACGACCGCCTCCCAAGTCAGCCGGTTGGCATCCAGGCTGATGGCACGGGTCACGCAGTCGATGGCCGTCCCCGGATACATCTTCTCGTGCCGGACCCGCACCGTGACGGTCAGTTCGTCCAGCGCCGGTAGCCGCCCGAGCTGGTTGAGGACATCTCCCCGCAGCCGGAACGTGTTGCCCTGCGAGCTCAGCTCCGTGACTCGGCCGAAGAACGGGACCACGGCGAAGGGCGCGTCGTGGGCATGCAGCCAGGTGACGTCGAGGATCTCCCGACCGATCGGGTCGTCCAGGTAGGTGTCGCAGAAGTAGACGCGGTCGTCCCGTCGTACCAAGGGAACCGTCACCCGGCCGTTGATCCACAGGTCGGCCGCGGCGACCGCTAGTGCGAGGTCACCCTGCCGCACCAGATAGGTCGCGAGCCGGCAACTGCGGCTCTGACTCACGATCCGCTCGATGTCCATCTCGCGCAGGTAGTCGCGCGCGAGGCGGATCCAGGCCTCCTGGTACGCCGGACTCCGCTGGCTCATCTCGTCGAGGTACAGCTTGATCTCGCGGCGCAGGAACCGGTCGTCGATCAGTGGCTTGAACTCGTGGAGACCCTCGCGGCGCAGGAAGTCGTCGATGATGCGATGGACGGTGAGCCGGTCCTGGAAGTTCTCGATGGTGTCCCGGCGGAGGTGGATCGAGGCCTGCGGACTGCTGGCGTAGATCCGCCAGTAGTAGACGGTCTCCGGGATGATCGCGATTCGCGTAGCGGAGCCGTAGGCCTCGACGGTGAACGCCAGGTCCTCGTAGTGCACTCCCTCGGGGAAGCGGATGCCGTGCTTGTCGAGGAAGGACATCCGATAGAGCTTGTTGGTGCACAGGGTGTCGTTGAGCAGGTCCGGATTCTCCGCCACGCCATTCCACGCGGCCCGCTCGTCGTAGAGGGCGCGCAGCCAACCGTGCTCGTTGCCGGTGTCCATGTCCACTCGGACGCAGTGGCCCGAGACGAAGTCGGCGCCGGTCTCCTCGATGGCGAGCAGCAGGTTCTTGCAGGCGTGCCGCTCGAGGACGTCGTCGCTGTCCAGGAACATGACGTGGGGTGCCCGAACGTGCTCCAGCCCGACGTTACGGGGCCGGCTACATCCGCCACTGTTCGTAGGCAGTCGGATGCTTCGGACCTTGGGCGCCTGGGCGGCCAGGCGGTCGGCGACGTCACCCATGCCGTCGGTCGACGCATCGTCGACGATGATGACCTCGAGGTTGGACAGGGTCTGGTTGAGCACCGACTCGACGGCGTTCGGGAGCCGTTCCGCGTCGTTGTACCCGATCAGGACGACAGCGACATCGGGAGTCATCGCTCGACCGTGTCGAAGAACCGTTCCCACAGTTGCATGACCTCGTCAGGCGCGAAACGCTTCGAGCTGACGAGCGCCTGCTGTCCCATCGCGCGGCGGGTCTCCGGCTCGTCGATCAGCCGGCGGAGCCCGGCAGACAGCTCGTCAACGGACCCCTGCCGGACGACGATGCCGTCGTCGCCGTCGGTGATGATCTCGCGAATGCCCGGTGAGCAGTCGTAGGAGACGCATGGCACCCCACAGGCCATCGCCTCGACGAGGACGAGCGGCAAGCCCTCGGCGCTCGAGGACAGGGCGAACATCGAGGCGTTCAGCAGCTCTCGCTCGACGTCGTTCGTCGGTCCCATCAGCAGGACACGGTCGGTCAGGCCGGCAGCGCGGATCTGCTGGTCGAGCACCTCCCGCAGGGGGCCGTCGCCGAAGATCTTCAGGGTCCACTCGGGATGGTCGGGGGCGAGTCGCGCGAAGGCCTCGATCATGTCCCGGTGGTTCTTCTCGGGCGCCACGCGGCCCACCGTGATGATGGTCGGCGAGCTCAGCGCCGCCGGTGTGTCGGGTCGCATCGTGACCGGGTTGGGCATGACCGCGGTGTTGTTGAGGCCCACCCGTCGGAACTGTTCAGCATCCGGCCGGGTCAGCAGCAAGAAGAAGTCGATGTCCGGGTACAGCGACATGATGCGACCGAAGCGGCTGGTCCGGTTTCCCTTCACCCCGACCGACGCGGCGAACGACTCGTGACTTTGCCCGATGACCCGCAGGTGCGACGTTTTGGCCTCCGCCACCCAGTTCATGGCATGGATCTGCATGCAGATCACGATTCCGCCAGGGACCGACTCGAACAGCTCGTTGAGGCGGGCGATGTCCTGCGGCGTCGGCTGTTCGAGTCGGGCGGCGCCGCGCCGCCCGCCGCCATCCGGCGTTGCGCGTTCACCGAGCACGTGAGTCGTGTACGTCGTACCGGCCGAGCGGTAGTGGTGTGGCGGTTCGAAGGGTCGGGCCCCGATCAGTCGCACCCGATGGCCGCGTGCTGCGAACAGCTCGGCGAGCATGTGGGCCACCCGCTGCAGACCGCCGAGCTCGTCGATGTTGTTGGCGACGAGGAACAGGTCCCGTGCCCGACCCGAGGGTCCGGCCACCGGATCGGTCACCGCGACCGATGCGGCAGAGGGGGCTGTCACACGAACACGGTACAGAGCACGCACGATGGCGCAGAACCGGCTCACAGTAATCTCGGCGCGTGACCCCGCGCGGCTCGACGCCCGGCCCGATCGTGGGCATGGTCGGCGCCGGCCAGTTGGCGCGCATGACGCAGCAGGCCGCGATCGGACTCGGCCTGTCGATGCGACTACTGGCCGAGTCGGCCGACGACGGCGCCGCCCTCGTCACGCCGTCGGTCGAGATTGGCGCTCCCGACGACGAGGCGGCGGTCGAGCGGTTCGCGAAGACCTGTGACGTCGTCACGTTCGACCATGAGCACGTCCCGCAGCCGATCCTCGTGGCACTGGAGCGTTCCGGCGTCACGGTGCGACCCGGCGCTTCCGCCTTGCGCTTCGCCCAGGACAAGCGAGCCATGCGGCGCCGGCTCGTCGAGCTCGGTCTCCCGGTGCCCGCCTGGTCGGAGGATCCCACCGGCCTGCCGCGGCCCTTCGTCGCCAAGGCGGTCACCGGCGGGTACGACGGCCGGGGAGTGTGGTTCATCGGGGAGGGTGACCCGCTGCCGGACGTTGACATCATCGTCGAGGAGCGAGTGTCGATCGTCCACGAGCTTGCGATCCAGGTGGCCCGAACACCGTCCGGCCGGATCCGCACCTGGCCGGTCGTCGAGACGGTGCAGCGCGATGGCATCTGCGTCGAGGTGGTCGCTCCGGCACCGCGGCTGAGTCCTACGCTCGCAAACGACGCGGAGCAGCTGGCCATCACGATCGCCAACGAGCTGGACGTCGTCGGCGTCATGGCCGTCGAGCTGTTCGAGGCGCCGTCCGGCCTGCTCGTCAACGAGCTGGCGATGCGCCCGCACAACTCCGGGCACTGGACGATCGAGGGCAGCGTCACGAGCCAGTTCGAGCAACACCTGCGCGCCGTTCTCGACTGGCCGCTCGGTGACACCCGGCCGCGGGCTCCGGTCAGTGTCATGGTCAACCTGCTCGGCGGTGAGCACACGGATCTCGCCGCCTCGCTGCCGGCCGCGCTCGCTGCCGTCCCCGACGCGTCGGTGCACCTGTACGGCAAGCAGGCCCGGCCGGGACGGAAGCTGGGTCACGTCACCGTGCTGGGGGATGACGTGGTCAGTGTTCGTGAGCGGGCTCGCCGCGCCGTCGCCGTACTGCGAGGAGACGAATCGTGACCGCAGTCGTCGGCATCGTGATGGGCAGCGACTCGGACTGGCCGACGATGCGGCCAGCGGCCGACGTCCTGTCCGACTTCGATGTCGAGTGCGAGGTCCGCGTCGTCTCCGCCCACCGGACCCCGCGAGACATGCTCGACTACGGCGAGCAGGCTGCCGACCGGGGACTGCGGGTGATCGTCGCCGGCGCGGGCGGAGCGGCCCACCTGCCCGGAATGTTGGCCGCGGTGACCCCGCTGCCCGTCATCGGCGTCCCTGTCCCGCTCGCTCACCTTGATGGGATCGACTCGCTGCTGTCGATCGTCCAGATGCCCGCCGGCGTCCCGGTCGCGACGGTGTCCGTCGCCGGTGCCCGCAACGCGGGACTGCTCGCAGTCCGCATCCTGGGCGTCGGCGACGATCGGCTTCGAGCCGAGATGGTGCGGTTCCAGGCCGAGCTCGCCGACACCGCCCGGAGCAAGGACGAGGCGTTGCGCGCCGACCGGGAGGGTCAGCAGTGACGAGTAGCGCGGCGGAGACTGCCGGTGGCCTGGTCGCCTGGACGGTGGAGGTCGACGATCCCGGCGACCTGCTGACCTGGCTGCCGGCGGGAGAGTCGTTCGCCTTCCTGCGCGGCGGCGACGGAATCGTGGGCTGGGGCGAGGCGGTGCGGCTGCCGGCTGCCGGCGTGCGCTCAGCCGCCGACCTGGCCGCCGACGTCGCCGAGCTGCTTGGCGCGATGACGGTGCGCGACGATGTGCGGCTGGCCGGGACCGGGCCGGTCGCGATCGCCTCGCTGGTCTTCGACCCGGAGGCTGCCGGCTCGGTCGTCGTGGTGCCGAAGGTCGTACTCGGCCGACGCGAGGGCCGCTCCTGGTTGACGTTGACCACTCCGCCGGGCGCGGTGGAGGTACCGGCGCTGCGCCGTCGACCGGTGGCCGCGACGAGCGCCCCGCCGGCGTCGGTGACTGCCGAGGTTCCGTCCGAGGCCAGCTGGCGCGAGGCCGTCGCGACGGCCGTCGCGACGCTCAATGCCGGTGACCTCGACAAGGTCGTGCTGGCGCGGGCGCTGGACGTGTCGGCGGAGGCGTTGCTCGATCCGCGCGCCGTGGCTTCCCGGCTCGCCGCACGGTTCCCCGCCTGCTTCACATACATCTGTGACGGCCTGGTCGGCGCCTCCCCCGAGCTGCTCGTCCGTCGTACCGGCCGCCATGCCGAGTCCGTGGTCCTGGCCGGAACCGTCCGGCGCGGGCGCACGCCGGAGGAGGATGCCGAGCTCGAGGCGTCGTTGCTGGCGTCTGTGAAGGACGCGACAGAGCATCGATGGGCCGTGGCAAGCGTCGAGGACGTGTTCGGGTCCGTGGCGTCGGAGGTCGTGGTGGATGCCCGCCCGACCCTGCTCCGGCTCGCCAACGTCACGCACCTCGCCACCCACGTCGAGGCGTGGCTCGCCACGGAACCGCCGTCCGCGCTCTCGCTGGCGGCGACGCTGCACCCGTCAGCAGCCGTAGGCGGTAGCCCGCAGGAGGCGGCGCTCGCGACGATCAAGCAGTTGGAGGCCGCACCTCGGGGTCGGTATGCCGCCCCGGTCGGGTGGGTCGACGCCTCGGGCGACGGGGAGTTCGCGATCGCGCTGCGCTGTGCGCAGGTCGACGGATCGACCGCTCGGCTATGGGCGGGGGCCGGCATCGTCGCTGCGTCCGACCCCGACTCCGAGGTTGCCGAGACATCCGCCAAGTTCGATGCGGTGCTCTCCGCCCTGGTCTGAACCCGCGCGGTCCCTTGAGCACGTCACCCGATCGCCGGGTTTCACCTGGTCAGGTTGGGCAATACCCCTGATACGTGAATCCCGGAACCCCGGGGCAACGAGCCGGAAGGCAGACCATGGGTATCGGTGCCGGAATCTTCCTCGTCGCGGTAGGGGCGATCCTCACGTTTGCCGTGAACTGGACCGCCAGTGGCTTCAACATCCACACCGTCGGGATCATCCTGATGATCGCCGGTGTGGCTGGCATCATCCTGGACATCGCGCTGTTCGCGCCGCGCCGCCGC
>DATAVK010000014.1:0-11945 GCA_036267755.1 Mycobacteriales bacterium | reverse complement strand
GCGGGGAACGCAGTGATCGCGCTCGGTGGATGGCTGATTAGGCTCATGCCGCGTGAGAGCTTTGCGCCGATTCACCGTCCGGGCCGCCTTGCCGGCACCGCTGGAGCCGCTCGGCGACCTGGTCGCCAACCTGCGGTGGTCGTGGAACCCGGACTCGCTCGACCTCTTCGATGCCGTCGACCCCGACGGCTGGGAGCGCTGCGAGCACGACCCCGTGAAGCTGCTCGGCGAGGTCGGTGCGGACCGGATGGCCGCCCTGGCCAAGGACCGCCGGTTTCTTCGCCGGCTGGGCGACGCCCACGACGACCTCGACGACTACCTGACCGCCGACCGCTGGTACCAGAGCCTCGGCGCGACGGCCCCGCGAGCGATCGCCTACTTCTCCCCGGAGTTCGGGATCACCGAGGTGCTCCCGCAGTACTCCGGCGGCCTCGGCATCCTCGCCGGCGACCACCTCAAGGCAGCAAGCGACCTCGGGGTCCCGATCCTGGGCGTCGGCCTGCTCTACCGGCGCGGCTACTTCAAGCAGAGCCTGAGCCCCGACGGCTGGCAGCAGGAGCGCTACCCACCCCTCGACCCCAACGGCATGCCGCTCACCTTGCTGCACACCGAGGCCGGCGATCCGCTGAAGGTCGCGGTCGGCCTGCCGGGAGGTCGGGAGTTGCGCGCCCAGGTCTGGCGGGCGCAGGTCGGCCGAGTGCCGCTGCTGATGCTCGACTCCGACGTCGACGACAACGCCCCCATCGAGCGCGACGTCACGGACCGGCTGTACGGCGGTGGCGCGGAGCATCGGCTCGCCCAGGAACTGCTGCTCGGCATCGGCGGTGTCCGCGCCGTCCGTGCCTACTGCGCGCTCACCGGGCATCCGGCGCCCGAGGTGTTCCACACCAACGAGGGCCACGCCGGCTTCCTCGGCGTCGAGCGCATCCGCGAGCTCACCGAGGGCGACGGGTTGTCGTTCGACGACGCGCTGACGGCGGTGCGGGCCGGCACGGTCTTCACCACCCATACGCCGGTGCCGGCCGGGATCGACCGCTTCCCGGTCGAGCTCATCCAGGCGCAGTTCGGCGGCGAGAACGGCACCCCGACGGTCCCGGTGGACCGCGTCATCGCGCTCGGCGCGGAGGCGGACCCGACGAAGTTCAACATGGCGCACATGGGGCTGCGGCTCGCCCAGCGTGCCAACGGCGTGAGCAAGCTGCACGGCGTCGTGAGCCGCGAGATGTTCGGCTCGCTGTGGCCGGGGTTCGACGCGGCCGAGGTGCCGATCACGACGGTGACCAACGGCGTCCACGCCCCCACCTGGGTAGCGCGGGAGGTGCTGGAGCTCGCCGAACGTGAGGTCGGTCCGGCGCTGGTCGAGGACGGCACCGACTGGGACGGCATCACCAAGGTGCCGGACGACGCGATCTGGTCGACCCGACGGCTGTTGCGCACCCGGCTGGTGGACGAGGTACGTCGGAGGGTGCACGACTCGTGGCTGCAGCGTGGCGCCTCGGAGGCCGGCCTCACCTGGGTCAACGGCGTCTTCGACCCGGACGTGCTGACCATCGGGTTCGCCCGCCGGGTCCCGTCGTACAAGCGACTCACCCTCATGCTCAGCGACAAGGATCGGCTGACCCGGCTGCTGCTTGACCCGGACCGGCCGGTGCAGCTGGTCATCGCCGGCAAGTCGCATCCGGCCGACGACGGCGGCAAGGCGCTGATCCAGCAGCTGGTGCGCTTCGCCGACGATCCGCTGGTGCGGCACCGGATCGTCTTCCTGCCGGACTACGACATCGGCATGGCCCGCTCGCTCTACCACGGTTGTGACGTCTGGCTGAACAACCCGCTCCGCCCCTTGGAGGCGTGCGGCACCTCCGGGATGAAGTCGGCACTCAACGGCGGCCTGAACCTCTCGATCCGCGACGGCTGGTGGGACGAGATGTACGACGGCGCCAACGGCTGGGCGATCCCGTCCGCGCCCGACGGCACCGACCCCGATGCGCGGGACGCCCAAGAGGCGCTCGCGCTCTACGACCTGATCGAAAACCAGGTCCGCGCCCGGTTCTACGACACCGACGCGGACGGCTTGCCGCGGCGGTGGATCGAGATGGTCCGGCACACCTTGCAGTCGCTGGGCCCGCAGGTGCTGGCCAGCCGCATGGTGCGCGACTACGTCAGGGCGCTCTACACCCCCGCGGCGGAGTCCTCGCGCCAGATGGCGGCGGACGGGTACGCCGGCGCGGAACAGCTGTCCGCCTGGATTGCCGGCGTTCGCGCGCACTGGGCCCAGGTACGGATCGGTCACGTCGAGGCGACCGGCGTCGGCAATGCCCCGGAGCTGGGTCAGCGGCTCGACCTGCACGCCGTCGTGTCGCTCGGGAAGCTCGCGCCTGACGACGTCACCGTGCAGGTCGTCTACGGCCGGGTGGACGACGACGACGAGCTGCGTGACGCCGAGCATGCCGAGCTGACAAACGCCGGCCCGGTCGACGGCGAGCCGGGCGACTGGCGCTTCGAAGGCTCCGTGCCGATGCAGCGACGGGGGTCGTTCGGTTACACCGTCCGGGTGCTGCCGCGTGACGCGGGGCTCGCCTCCGATTGCGAGCTGGCACTCGTGGCGGTCGCCGACGACGCCAGCGGGTACGACGCCCGATGAGCCACACCAAGGCCCCGTTCGGAAGCTGGGCGTCCCCGATCACGGCCGCCGACGTGGCCCGCAGCGGGCATCCCGTCGGCGGTGGCAGCTTCGTCGACGGCGAGCCGTGGTGGTCCGAGCTGCGACCGTCCGAGGGCGGCCGGCTCGGGGTCCGGCGCCACGGTCCGGACGGCGAGGTCGTCGACGTGCTCCCCGCCCCCTGGAACGCACGGACCCGGGTCCACGAGTACGGCGGTGGCGCGTGGACCGCGACCGATAACGGCGTCCTCGTCTTCGCGGAGTTCACCGACCAGCGGCTCTACCGGCTCGATCCCGGTGCGGACGCGCCGGTCGCGATCACGCCGGAGCCCCCGCAGCCGGCGGCGTTGCGCTACGGCGAGTTGTCGCTGGCTCGTTCCGGCGACGCGGTCTGGTGCGTCCGTGAGACACACGACGACTCCGGTGGGGTACACCGCGATATCTGCGTCGTGCCGCTCGACGGATCGGCCGTCTCGGACCCATCTCGCATCGCGTCGGTCGTGTCCGGCTCACACTTCCTCGCCAGCCCGCGACTGTCGCCGGACGGCACCCGGCTGGCGTGGGTCGCCTGGAACCACCCGCAGATGCCGTGGGACGGCACCGAGATTCGCGTCGGTGACGTCAACGACAGCGGTGAGGTCACGTCGTACCGCACCCTGATCGGCTCGACGACGGAGTCGGTGCTGCAGCCGGAGTGGGTCGGCAACGACGCGCTCTACGTCGTCAGCGACCGGACCGGGTGGTGGAACCTCTACCGGCTCGGTATCGCGGAGGGCAGCGAGCCCGAGCCGTTGCACCCGGTCGAGGCGGACATGGGCGGCCCGATGTGGCAGCTCGGATACCGGTTCTACCTGCCGCTGGACGACGGCCGGCTGCTGACGTTGCGCACCCTGGGCAACGACCGGCTCGGCGTGCTCGACCCGGCGACCGGCCGGCTGGACGATGTCGATGTGCCCGGCATGGGCCGGATTGTGATCAGCTCGGTACAGCACAACCATGTGCTGCTGCGCTGCGGCGGCCCGAAGCTCCCGGACGGGCTCCGGCAACTGGACCTTGCCACCGGTGATCTCGTGGACATCCGGCTCAGCGTCGACGACCTGCCTGACGTCGGGTACCTGTCCGAGGCACAGCCGATGACGTTCGCCGGGCCGGGCGGTCGCGAGGTCCACGCGATCGTCTACCCGCCGCACAACCGTGACGTCGAAGGACCCGACGGTGAGCTGCCGCCCTACGTCGCGTTCGTGCACGGTGGCCCGACGGCGCATGTCTCGGCCGTGGTCGACGTCGAGAAGGCCTACTTCACCAGCCGCGGCATCGGTGTGGTCGACGTCAACTACGGCGGGTCCACGGGTTACGGCCGGGCGTACCGCGAGCGGTTGCGGGGCCAGTGGGGCGTCGTCGATGTCGAGGACACGGTGGCGACCATGCGCGGGCTGGTCGAGGCCGGCTTGGCGGACGGCGAGCGGCTCGCGATCCGCGGCGGCTCGGCCGGTGGCTGGACCGTGCTCGCGTCGCTCACCTCCACCGATGCGTTCGCGTGTGGAACGTCGTACTTCGGGGTCGCCGAGCTGGTGACGTTCGCCGAGACGACACACGACTTCGAGTCGCGCTACCTGGACGGGCTGATCGGTCCGCTGCCCGAGCGTCGAGACCTCTACGACTCTCGTGCCCCGTTGAACCACGTCGACGATCTGTCCTGCCCGGTGCTCTTGCTGCAAGGACTCGACGACCCTGTCGTCCCGCCCGCGCAGGCCGAGCTGTTCCGCGATGCCATGGTGCGCAAGGGAATCCCGCACGCCTACCGGGCCTACGAGGGCGAGTCACACGGCTTCCGGCGCAGCGAGACAGTGATCGACGCGCTGCAGTCCGAGCTGTCGTTCTACGGCCAGGTGATGAGCTTCACGCCGCCCGGCGTCCCCACGCTGGTCCTGTGGCGGCCTACCAAGTCAGTCGACAACACGTAGTACGGCAACCGATCTCGGGGCGAGGTCCAGCACCTCGCCTGCCACGATCGTGGCCGGCCCGGCGGCGTCGGTCCGCAGCTCCACGAGGTACGACGATGCCCACGGCCGGCTCGGCAGCGTGAACGAGCACCGAGCCGTTCCGGCATGCAGCACGAGCAGGAACGACTCGTCCTCGATCGGCTCTCCCTGCGGCCCGGGCTCCGAGATGCCGAGCCCGGACAGGTACATCGCGATCGTGTGGGTGCCGGCTGCACGGAACTCGTGCTCGGTCATCTCGGCGCCGGACGGACCGAACCACGCCGCGTCCTTCACGCCGTCCGGCGTCACCGGCTGGCCGCGGAAGAACGACCGCCGACGGAACACCGGATGCCGGCGCCGCAACCCGACCAGCTGCTTGACGAGATCGACGTACGACGGTGAAGTCGATGCCGGATCCCAGTTCAGCCACGATGTCTCGTTGTCCTGGCAGTAGGCGTTGTTGTTGCCGCCCTGGGTCTGGCCCAGCTCGTCACCGGCCCGCAGCATGGGGACGCCGGCCGACACCAGCAACGTCGCGAGGAGGGTCCGGATCGCCTGGTCACGGCGCTCGAGAACCGCCGGATCGTCGGTCTCGCCTTCCACGCCGCAGTTCCACGACCGGTTGTCGTCGCTGCCGTCGCGGTTGTGTTCGCCGTTCGCGTCGTTGTGCTTGCGCTCGTAGGACACCAGGTCCCGCAACGAGAATCCGTCGTGACAGGTGACGAAGTTGATCGACGCCCACGGTCGCCGACCAGCTCCCTCGTAGAGGTCGCTCGATCCCGCCAGCCGGGACGCGATGTCCGTGACGCCGGCCTGACCGCCGCGCCAGAAGTCGCGGACCGCGTCGCGATATGGGCCATTCCATTCCGACCACAGGGCCGGGAACCGGCCGACCTGATAGCCGCCCGGCCCGATGTCCCACGGCTCGGCGATGAGCTTGACCTGCGACACCACGGGGTCCTGAGCGATCGCGGTGAGCAGGGACGACCGCGGATCGAAATTAGGTGTCGCCCGGGCCAGTGCGGAGGCGAGGTCGAAGCGGAAGCCGTCCACGTGCATCTCGCTGACCCAGTACCGCAGTGAGTCCATGACGAGCTGGACGACGTGGGGCAGCCGGGTATCGAGCGTGTTGCCGGTGCCAGTGAAGTCGGCGTACCGGCCTGGGGCACCCTCGCGGAGCCGGTAGTAGGCGCTGTTGTCGATGCCGCGCAACGACAGCGTCGGCCCGTGTTCGTCACCTTCCGCGGTGTGATTGAAGACGACGTCGAGGATCACCTCGATCCCGGCGGCGTGCAGCGCCCGCACCATCTCCTTGAACTCCGACACCTGCTGCCCGAGTGAGCCGGTGGCGCTGTAGCCGGCGTGCGGGGCGAAGAAGCCGTGCGTGTTGTAGCCCCAGTAGTTGGTGAGGTGGTGCCGGAGCAATCGCGGCTCGCTGAGGAACTGGTGCACGGGGAGCAGCTCGACCGCTGTGACGCCGAGCCGCCGCAGATGGTCGATGACCGCCGGATGCGCGAGACCGGCGTACGTCCCGCGAATCGCCGGCGGTACGTCGGGATGGCGCATCGTCATGCCCTTGACGTGCAACTCGTAGATCACGGAGTCCGGCCAAGCGACGGATGGCCGTGACTCCTCGCCCCAGTCGAACTCGTCATGGACGATCACCGACTTGGGCACGAAGCGCGCAGAGTCGCGGTGATCTGGCTGGGCGTCGTTGGGCCGGCCTGCGCCGAAGATCGCGCCGTCGAGGAGCAGTTCTCCGGTGAACGCCCGGGCATACGGATCAGCGAGCAGCTTGCTCGGGTTCGCCCGGTGGCAGGTTGCTGCGTCGTACCGGCCGTGGACGCGATAGCCATACCGCTGTCCCGGGCCGACGTCGGCGAGGTGCCCATGCCAGACCTGGTACGTCGTTTCGGTCAGCTCGACCCGATGCTCGGCACCGGCCGGATCGAACAGGCACAGGTCGACGCGTTCGGCGACCGGAGCGAACAACGCGAAGTTCGTGCCAGCGCCGTCCCAGGTCGCACCCAACGGGAATGGGTCGCCGGGATGCTGCGCGGTCGTGAAGTCCATCGCCGGAAAGCCTCGCACGTCGCGGTGGTTACGCTCGCGCCATGGCTGACTACGTGACGCTCGAGGTCGACGGCGCGATCGGGACCATCCGCCTCGACCGTCCCAAGATGAACGCGCTCAACGGGCAGGTGCAGCAGGAGCTGCGGGCTGCCGCGACCGAGGCCACCGAGCGCTCCGAGGTGCGCTCCGTGGTGATCTACGGCGGCCCGAAGGTCTTCGCGGCGGGCGCTGACATCAAGGAGATGGCGCCACTCAGCTACACCGAAATGGCGGAGCGCGCGACGACCCTGCAGGCGTCGTTCACCGCGGTCGCCGCGATCCCGAAGCCGACGGTCGCCGCGATCACCGGCTACGCGCTCGGCGGCGGCTGCGAGCTGGCGCTGTGTGCCGATCGGCGAGTCGCCGCCGCGGACGCCAAGCTCGGCCAGCCCGAGATCCTGCTCGGCATCATCCCGGGTGCGGGCGGCACCCAGCGATTGTCGAGGCTGGTCGGGCCTTCCCGGGCCAAGGACATCTGCTTCACCGGTCGCTTCGTCGACGCGGACGAGGCGCTCGCGATCGGGCTGGTCGACGAGGTCGTTCCCGCCGAAGACGTGTACGACGCAGCGGTGCGGTGGGCCTCGCAGTTCTCGAACGGTCCGGCGTTCGCGCTGCGCGCCGCCAAGCAGGCGATCGACCTCGGGCTCGACGTCGATCTCGACACGGGTCTTGCGATCGAGCGGCAAGCGTTTGCGGCGCTGTTCGCCACGGAGGACAAGACGATCGGGACGGAGTCCTTCATCGCATACGGCCCGGGCAAGGCGCAGTTCGTCGGTCGCTGACGCGGCGCCTCGGAATGTTCACCGACGGCGGCACTCGGCCCAGCAAAACTGGTGGTGCCTCCCGGTAACGTCGCTGTATGGCCGCCGGAACGGAAACTCAGCACGGCCATGCCCCGATCCCGGTCGAGGGAGCGGCACGTCGGTCGCGTTACGCCGCCCTGTGGTGGCTGCGCCGGTACGCCGGTCCCTGGCGCTGGCAGGTCATCGTCATGTTCATCGCGGCTTTCCTTGGGGTGGCCGCGAGCACCGCCGTGCCGCTGGTCATCGCGGCGATCGTCGACGGCCCGATCAAACGTGGTGAGCGCGGCGAACTGATTCCACTGTTCGTCCTCGTGCTCTTCCTCGGGGTCGCCGAAGCGACCCTGATCTGGCTCCGCCGCTGGATCCAGTCGACAGCGGTGCTCTCGATCGAGCGCGACATCCGCAACGACTTCTACAGCCACCTGCAGCGGCTGTCGGTGGCCTTCCACGACAAGTGGGGGACCGGTCAGCTGCTGTCCCGCGCGACGACCGACCTCTCCACGATCCGACGGTTCTTCGGGTTCGGCGCGATCTATCTCGTGATCAACATCGTGCAGTACATCGCCGTGCTCATCCTGCTCATCGCGACGTACTGGTCCATCGGGCTGCTGGTCGCCGCCGCCACCATCCCCGTGGTCATCCTGTCCCGGGCGTTCGGGGCTGGCTACGCGCAGGTCTCCCGTGAGATGCAGGACCGCTCCGGCGACCTGGCGACGCTGGCCGAGGAGGCCGCGAGCGGAATCCGCGTCACCAAGGCGTTCGGTCGCGGCCCGTGGCTGACCTCCCGCTTCCTCGACCAGGCCACGCGGGTCCGGGAGTCACAGCTGGGCATGGTGCGGCTGCTCGGCCGGTTCTGGTCGCTGCTGCAGCTGATCCCGAACCTCACGATGGCCGTCGTCGTCCTGCTCGGCAGCCTCGCGGTCGCCCACGGCTCGATGAGCCTCGGTGACCTGGTCGCGTTCGTCACCCTGCTCGTCCTGCTGCAGTGGCCGGTGATCGACATCGGGTGGATCCTCGCGATGGCCGAGGAGGCCGCCACCGCCGCCACGCGGATCCTGGAAGTCTTTGACACCGAGCCGGCCATCACCGACCCGCCGCACCCGGTGCCGCTGGTCAAGGTGCGCGGCCGGCTCAGCTTCGAGCACGTCGCGTTCCAGTTCGACGACGCCGATGAGCCCACGTTGAGCGACGTCACGCTCGACATCGCGCCAGGGGAGACGGTCGCCATCGTGGGAGCGACCGGGTCCGGCAAGAGCGTCATGACCGCGCTGCCGTCCCGGCTCTACGACGTGACCGGCGGTCGCATCACGCTGGATGGGATCGACATCCGCGACCTGTCGCTGTCGTCGCTGCGCCGCGAGGTCGCCACCGCCTTCGAGGACCCGGTGCTGTTCTCGATGAGCGTCCGGGAGAACCTCGTGCTCGGGCGTCCCGACGCGACCGACGACGAGGTGCAGGCGGCCCTCGACCTGGCCCAGGCGGACTTCGTGCTCGACCTCCCGTGGGGGCTCGACACCCGCATCGGGGAGCAGGGGCTGTCGCTGTCCGGCGGCCAGCGACAGCGGCTCGCGCTGGCCCGGGCCGTCGTCGCCCAGCCGTCTGTGCTGGTGCTCGACGACCCGTTGTCGGCGCTTGATGTCCACACCGAGGCACTCGTCGAGCGCGCGCTGTCCGCCGTGCTCGGCGACACCACCGGGCTGCTCGTCGTCCATCGACCCTCGACCGTCGCGCTGGCCGATCGCGTCGCGCTGCTGGCCGACGGTCGGCTCGTCGCGGTGGGCACCCACTCCGAGCTGATGGGGTTACCGGCGTACGCCGAGATCCTCTCGGTCGACGACACCCGGGCGACCACGTCATGACCGCCGACACCGCCGACATCGACCCGGACGCGGTCGACCTCGAGGCGTGGCGCGGGGTTGCGGCCGAGGATGACGAGTCGCTGCCGGCGGCGGTTTCCTTGCTGCTGCAGCACCGGACCCGGGCGCTGCTCTCGTCGCTGATCCGGCCGCACAAACGGGCGGCGTTGTGGGTGTGCCTCGCGATCGTGGTCGGCACCGGCGCGAACCTCGCCATCCCGACCCTCGTGGACGTCGGCATCGACTCAGGGATCAGCCACGCTCGTCACGGCGACGACACGGTCGTCTTCGCCGTCGTGGCGGCGATCGTCGGGTGCGCCGTTCTCCAGGCCGTCTTGACCCGGATCTTCCTGCTGGGTGCCGGGCGGATCGGCCAGGACGTCGTCATCGAGCTACGGCGCCGGGTGTTCGTCCACTTCGAGCAGCTCAGCCTGTCGTTCCATGAGTCCTACACCTCGGGCCGCGTGATCAGCCGGCTGACGTCGGACTTCGACGCCATCAACGCCTTGCTCGAGGCCGGGCTCGACTCGCTCGCGACCGCGGTCCTGTCGATCGTCAGCGTGACCGTGATCCTGCTCGTGCTCGACTGGCCGTTGGCGTTGATCGCGCTGGCGGCGATGGTGCCGCTGCTGTTCTTGAGCCGGTGGTACCAACGCCGCTCGACCGTGGCGTACCGGCGTACCCGTGAGTCGATCGCGCTCGTCATCGTCCACTTCGTCGAGTCGCTGCGGGGGATCCGGGCGGTGCAGGCGTTCCGCCGCGAGCCGCGCAACGACGAGATCTTCGTCGGCCTCGACGAGCGCAACCGGCGCGCGATGACGGCATCCTTCCAGCTGCTGACGATCTACTGGCCCGGCATCATGCTGATCGGCAACGTGACGACAGCAGTCGTTCTGCTGTACGGCGGTGACCGGGTCATCAGCGGCAAGATGGGCGTCGGGCTGCTCGCCGCCTTCGTGCTGTATCTGCGGCAGTTCTTCGAGCCGATGGCGCAAGTCAGCCAGTTCTACGACGCCTTCCAGGGCGCGGCCGCCGGCATCGAGAAGCTGGCCGGCGTGCTCGACGAGACACCGTCGGTGCCGATCCCGGACGTGTCGCGGCAGCTGCCAGACGGGCTGTTCCGCGGCGAGGTCGAGATGGACCACGTCGGATTCGGCTACCGCACCGGCCGAGAGATCCTGCACGACTTCTCGCTGTCCATTCCGGCCGGCCAGACCGTCGCGTTGCTCGGCAGCACGGGCGCGGGCAAGACCACGGTCGCCCGGCTGCTGACCCGGTTCTACGACCCGCGAGCCGGCCTCGTCAGCATCGATGGCATCCCGCTGACTGAGCTCGCCGAGACTGACCTACGGCGGGCGGTCGCCATGGTGACGCAGGAGTCGTTCATGTTCGGCGGCTCCGTCGCGGACAACATCGCGTTCGGCCGTCCGGACGCCACCCGGGAAGAGATCGAGGCCGCCGGCCGCGCCATCGGTGTCGACGTGGTCGTCTCGCACCTGCCGGCCGGCTACGACACCGACGTCGGCAAGAACGGCGGCCGGCTCTCCGCCGGCCAGCGGCAGCTGATCGCGCTCGCCCGGGCGCTGCTCGCGGACCCGGCCGTTCTCATCCTCGACGAGGCGAGCTCGTCGCTCGACGCGCCGACCGAGCGGCTGGTGCAGCAGGCGTTGCAGACCGTGCTGGCGGACCGGACGGCGCTGATCATCGCCCACCGGCTGTCGACGGTCGGCATCGCCGACCGGGTGTTGGTCATGGCGGACGGCCAGATCATCGAGGACGGCGACCCGGACAGCCTGCTCGCGGCGGGAACTGGGGAGTACGCCGCCCTGGCCCGGGCCTGGCGCGACTCGCTTGTCTAGCGGGTCGAGTGCGACGATCCGCAGTTATGACGACCTCACCCTTGTCGGCGTACGACGTCCTCACCACGACCCGCTCGGTGCGCAAGCGGCTCGACTTCGAGCGACCGGTGGATCTCGCGGTCATCCGGGAGTGTCTGGAGGTCGCCCTGCAGGCCCCGTCCGGCAGCAACCGGCAGGGGTGGCACTTCGTCGTCGTCACTGACCCGGAGCTCCGGGCGGCCATCGGCGAGCTCTATCACCGCTCTGTGGCGTCGTACCTCGAGTCCGAAGGCAGCGCGGCGAAGTTGTTCGCGGATTCTCCGGAGCGGGCGTCGGTGCAACACCGGATCGGTGACAGCGTCGCCTACCTCGGCGACCACATGGCCGAGGCGCCGGTGCTCGTGCTGCCGTGCGTCACGGTGGGCGGGGCGTTGTCGGCCGAGAACCAGGCCGGGCTGTGGGGGTCTATCCTGCCGGCCGCGTGGAGCTTCATGCTGGCGCTGCGGCTGCGCGGACTGGCGAGTGCCTGGACGACGCTGCATTTGGTCTACGAGGCAGAAGTCGCGAGCCTGCTGGGCATCCCGGACACGATCCGGCAGGGCGCGCTGATCCCGGTGGCCTACCCGATCGGGGAATCATTCCGACCCGCGGCGCGGGCGCCGCTGGACGATGTCCTTCACGTCGACGGCTGGTGA
>DATAVK010000013.1:0-5889 GCA_036267755.1 Mycobacteriales bacterium | reverse complement strand
GCAGTGGACCGCCGGCGAGTCCGCGTGGTTCCCCTACGGCGCCTGGGATGCCCGCAAGGTGGCCCGCGACCTCGAGCCCGGCGAGACCATATGGGTCGGCTTCGACGGCTCGTACAGCGGCGACAGCACGGCGCTCGTGGCGGCCACCGCGGACGGGTTCATTCAGGTGCTCGGGGTGTGGGAGAACCCCGGCCGGAAGGGTTGGCGCGTGCCACGCGCCGAGGTCGAGGACGCGCTGGCGGTCACGTTCGCCACCTACGACGTGCGCGAGCTGCTCTGCGACCCGCCGTACTGGCAGCGCGAGATCTCCGAGTGGGAGAAGCGGTGGCCCGGCAAGGTCATCGAATGGCCGACCTACGTGCGCGCCAGGATGGCGCCCGCCTGCACGCAGTTCTACAGCGCCGTGCTCGACGGCCGGCTCACCCACCAGGACGATCCGCGCCTGGCCCGTCACGTAGCGAACGCCGTGGTGCGGCCGACCCCGCAGGGTGACCTGATCACCAAGGCCGCGCAGGACTCCCCGGCGAAGATCGACCTAGCGGTGGCCGCCGTGATCGCCTACTCGAGGGCCGCGCTCGCCGCGCCGCGCCGGGCGCGCATCTTCGTGCGTTGAGTCACGCGGAGTGAGACAAAAATTTCTTGGGGCTACGGGTTGGCGCGCTGTCAGCTTTTGAACTTTCTGTGTGCGCGATTCACGCAGGATCGACGCGGGGCGGGCACTTGCCGCACTCGACGCCGTAGCGGCAGTCCCAGCAGCGAGCCGGTCGGGGTGGCTGTGGTGTGCTCACGCTGCACCCTTGGACGAGTTGCAAGCTCGGTGTGCGGGCCTGATGTTGCTTGGTGCGTTCGTGCCGCCGCGGGCGATGCTCACGACGTGGTCGCGGGTGTCTGCGCCGGGTTCACCACAGAGCCAGCATGTGCCGCCTAGCGGTATGGCTTGGTAGGCGGGATCTTGGTAGGCCCTCCGTGATGGCAGGCCGTTGCGGACGCGTTCTTTGGCCTTGCTGCAGCCGTCGCAGCGCGATCCGGTGCCCGTGAACGTGGCGGGGCAGTCGAGGCAGATGCGCACGTGTATATCGTACACCGTGTCCAGACACTGCGTTTGGGTGGCGTTCGGCCCGACCACCCCTGCTTGCCTGTCCGCGATTCTGACGCGCCGCTCGGCTGTCCAGAGCGCGAGGCTGTCCTCGAGCGGCATGGGCGGTTCGGTGGCGCGTACCGTGTCGCGTTCGACCTTCGGGCGCAGCGCGGCGACCTTGGGCGGCCTCGCGATGGCCAGCCGCTCGACGGGTGCGGCTCGTGGCTTCCGGGGGCGGCGCTGGCGCATGACCTCGGCGCAGCAGGCGTGGCACCTACTGTTGCGACCGTTCTTCGCCGACTTCCGTGGCGGGAAGTCTGCCAGTGGCTTGTCGGTGCGGCAGCGCGTGCACGTGGCGGTCATGGCTGAACCGGCGTTCTCGGCAGGCCGAGCAGGATCGACCGGCCGTCGCGATGCAGCTCGATCTCGCCAGTGCCGATCAGCGCGCCGACGACGCTCAGCGCCACGCGGTGGCTTTCTTCGGGCAGCGACCGGATGAGCGTCTCCTGCGAGATCGGGCCGCCATGCCTGGCCAGTTCGACCAGCAGTAGGTCACGTGTTGCGCTTCGATCGTTCACAGCGAACCCCCAATTTTTGGTAGCGGAGAGTACATGCGCTTGTTCTTTGTGTTATCGGTTACTGCAACGCCCTACTGCAACGGTTGCAACAAATCTGCAAGAAACCGCAGGTCAGGGCGCTGCACTGCAACAGGGGGTATGCCTTATCAACCCCCGTTGCGGGGCGCCGCGCGTTGCAGCACTGGCGCCCCGCGAGGTGAGGTCAGGCAGCCTTTCTGATCTTGACTGCAGCCCTGGCGATCGAGGCTGGGATCTTCAATCCTTTTTCCTTGATGAAGGCCAGCGTCGGGCGCTCGCCGGCACCTGGCGGACAACCCAGGACCGACAGAAGCGTGGCCGCCTGCTCCGCGCTCATCGCCCCGTCGTGCGTGACCACGGTGGCGTCGACCTCGAGCACCTCGTTCTCGTCGGTGACGACTGTCGAGGCGTCGAGCAGCCGCACGAAGCCTGAGCCCGAGCACTTGACGAACTCAATCTGTCGCGGCTTGGGCTGCTCGGTGTTCTTCTGCTTGCGGCAGGTGAACTCGCGGCGCCGCGCGCCGTTGGCCGGGTTCGTCAGCAGCCATACCGTGTCGGCGTCGTCCTCGAGCGCGCTTGCGCCGCGCGCCCGGACGCCTTCGTGCCCCGTGTGGTGCAGGACGAGCACGGCCGCGCCGGTCTCGGTGCGTATTCGCTCGATAGAGGCCAGCGCAACGCCCATCGCGCTGTTGCTGTTCTCGTCGAGGTTGGCCGTCATCTTGTGGAGCGTGTCCAAAACGACGAGTGCGTCGCCGCGCTCGCGGCACTCGGCGATCAGGGTGTCGACGTCGGACTTGTCGTCGAGCTGGAATCCGGGCATGAGGCTGAACATGCTCCCGTCGGGCGCGTCCAGCCCGTGCGCGGCCAGGTAGGCGCCCACGCGCGCCGGAATGCCACGTGTCAGATCTTCGCCTGCCACGTAGGTGACCGGGCGCGGCTCGACCACCGCGTGGCCGCACCAGGGCTCGCCGGTCGCCAGGGACAGCGCCCAGCCGAGCGCAGTGAACGACTTGTAGCTCTGGTTCTTTCCGAGCAGCATCGTTACCGACGACTGGTCGAGCAGTCCGGCGATCAGTGCTGGCGTCGCCGGTAGCGCGTCCAGGTCGCTGATGCTGTAGCGCACGCGCACGGGTCGTGCGGCGTCGCGGGCCGTTTCGGCCCTGAGAAACGCCTCGGTTTCGATCGGCAGGCCGTTGTTGCCGATTCGGCGCTTGCGGTAGCCGTCGAGGTCCATGTTGCACGCCTCGTCGATGCCGGCGACCAATTCGGCCGCGTCGAGCGGCTCCCACGGAGCCCAGCCCTTTTCGGCGCACTCAGTTGCCTGCTCGTCGGTCATGCCGAAGGCATTGCGTGCCCTGTCGAGCCAGCCGCACAGGCCGTACTTTGACGGCGAGAGCAGCCCGCACAGTGCGTCAGCGACGATCATGCGCGCCCATGCGCGCACCGGAGCTTCCTGTTCGTTTTCCGATGTCCACGAAGGGAACGCGTCGTCACAGCCGCAGGTCGCTGCGTACTCCTTGCCGTAGGGGGCCCTGAAGCGCCGTTCGCCCGCCAGGTCTTTGCAGCTGCGGACGGGCCAGCGTTTGCGGCCCTCGTCGTCTGTGAGTGGCTCGTCGTTCTTCGCGTGCCAGGCATCCTGTACGCGGTCGACCACGGGCTGAAGGTAGTTGCGCGGGTCGCCGATTCGGCGCGACAGGTTCGTGCTGCCGTACGGGTGTGCTTCGTGCCAGTCGGTGCTCATGACGCGTCCCGGAACTTGGCCTCGAGGTGCGCGTTGATGCGGCGGACGGCTTCGGCGTCGATGACCTCGAGCGCGGGCGTGAGGAGCGCGCCGAGCCGGATCAGTTGGGCGTCGGTCAGCGCGGGCGCCTGCTCGACGATCGCGTCGACGCGCGACTGAAGCGCCTTGATGCGCTGCGAGTTGCCCGCAGCGACGTGGTTGAGGTTGGACATGGCTGGTGCACCTATTCCCGAGGATCGTGATTGATCAGCTCGGGGTGCGCCGGTCTTGCTCGGTGGCGGGTGTCCGGGTGCAGCTGCAGGTTCCCGACTCTCCGGGGCCTTGCCCCTATCATGACACATCCGATAGTGGGGTTAGCTGACGGCTAAATCTTCCAGTCGATCGTGAGCGAGTCGGGGTCGAACACCCGGGCACCGCGCGGCACGGGCAGGATCACGACGTCGATCAACTCGCGGACGACGGCCCGACGGCTGACGAGGTCGAGCGCCTGCCAGACCTCGCCCGGATCGCGGCCGCCGGCGAACGGCGCCAGCGCCCCGCCGCGCGAGCGGTCGGCGATCTCGGTCTCGACCTTCTCGAGTTCGGCCCGCAGTCTCGCGTCACGCTTCGCCGCGAATGACAGGTCGACGGTCAGGTCGGCCGCCAACTCGTCGCGCTGCGCCCGCAACTCGCCCGCCCGAGCCCGCAGCGGCGTGAGGTCCGGCGCGGGCGCCTCGAGCAGCTTGGCGAAGTCCGGGCGCCGCATCCTGGCCAGCACGACCGCGGTCACGAATTCCTCGATCGGTTCTTCCTTACGGGACAGTCCGAGGCAGCCACGGCACGTCAGGGTGCGGTAGCGGGTGTGCGCGGCAGAGTTGGCGGTGCCGACGCCCGCGGTCATCGGTCCCTTGCAGCGGCCGCAACGGGCCACGCCCGACAGGAGACACAAGGGTCCGCGGCCTCCCTTGTCGGTGGTGCGCCTGCTCGGGTCGTTGAGTATTACCTGCACCGCGGCGAACGTGTCGAGGTCGACGACGGCCGGCGCGGTGCACGGCCCGATGTCCTCGCCGCGGTAGTGGCGTCGACCCGCGTAGATCGGGCGCCGCAGCAACTCCACGAGCCTCCGGGAGTTGAACGGTTGCCCTCCTGCCGTTGCACCACTGCGGGTCGGCCGTGACACGTTGGTGACTCCCGCAGCCGCCCAGCGGGCCGCCAGGGCCCTCAGGGACGTGCCTGAGAGCACGGCGGTGTAAGCCTCGGCCACACGCTCAGCCTCGGTGGGCACCAGGTCGAACCCGACCGTGTAGCCGAACAGTCGGACATTGCCCCGCCAGGGTTCGCCGCGCTCGGCGCGCTGCTTGTTCGCGAGCCGCTGCCGCTGGGCCTTGTGCTCGGCCTCGTGGTGGGACCACGCGGTCACGGTGCGGGCGACGGCTCGGCCGGTCGGCGTCGCGAGGTCGAGGCGACCGTGGGTCACGAAGTGGACCGCGCCGTCGAGGTCGATCACGCGCTCGAGGTCTTTGTTCGTGCGCAGCAGGCGATCTTCGTGCCAGGCGATGATCAGGCGCGGCCGGGCCTTCAGCAGCGCCTCGAACCCGGGCCGGACGGCGCCGGTCGTCGCGGACTCGGTGTCGGTGTGGACGGCTGCGACGGTCACGCCGAGCGAGGCGGCGAGGGCGCGGCAGTCGGCGAGCTGCCGGTCGTGGCCAGCTTCCTCGCGGGTGCGGTCCTCGGACATGCGCAGGTAGACGTGTGCGGCGGAACCGCTAGGCGGGGTCATGCGTCATAGTCTATGCTAACCAGTATCCGGTGACCCCAGCCAACGCAACCGACCAACCCCGCGCGAGCCCCATCAGCGGACCGCCACGCTCATGCTACACCGCGCAGGTGCTCGACCCGAGCGGCACCGCGGGGACGCGCCCACACCCCGACCACGTCGAACCGCACGTCGCCGGCCGGCCCGTGGGCCTCGACCCAGCACGCGGCCAGGCGCCGTAACCGCGCGACCTTGTCCGGCCCGACCGCGGCGAACGGGCCGCCGTACTCGTCGCCGCGCCGGGTCTTGACCTCGCAGATCACCACGGTGTCGCCGTCACGCAGGACCAGGTCGATCTCACCGACCGAGCACCGCCAGTTGCGCGCCAGCACGACGCAACCCGCCTCGATCAGGAACCGCTCGGCGACGTGCTCGCCGTAGCGACCCAGCGCATCCTCCGCCCGCACCCGAACCACCTCCGGGTGCAGCTTGTTCTGCAGCGGCCGCGGCCGGAGGAGCCGAGACGGCGCCTGTGGACAAGATCCGGCTGTGGACAGCCGACTGATCTTGGTGACGAGCCTGGAACACTGACCCGGCGGGTCAGCCCTCCGGCGGGGTCAGGTCGGCCTTGGCAAGTTCCTCGATGTTCACGTCCTTGAACGTGACCACCTTGACGTTCTTCACGAAGCGCGCGGGCCGGTACATGTCCCAGACCCACGCGTCGCTCATCACGACCTGG
>DATAVK010000012.1:0-18300 GCA_036267755.1 Mycobacteriales bacterium | reverse complement strand
CGAGGCGCTGGCCGAGGCCGGGCTGACACCGGACGTCTGGCAGACGACGTACCTGCATCTGCTGCCTGGTCCGGATCCGGTGCTCGAGTGGATGAAGGGCACGGCGCTGCGTCCGGTGTTCAGCGCGTTCGCCGCCGACCCGGAGGCGCTGGCCGACTTTCTGGCCGAGCTCGCCCGCGAGCTCGCGTCGGCATACCCGGCCGGGCCCGCCGGGACCGTCTTCCCGTTCCGCCGTACCTTCTTCGTCGGCCGCCGCAGCTAGTCCGTGTTGACGAGCATCCCGGCGGCGGTCTGCAGGTAGCTCCACAGCTCGGCGTCGGCTTCCGGCGCCAGCTCCACGTCGTCGAGCGCCGCCCGCATCGCCGTCAGCCATGCGTCGTGCGCCGCCGCGTCGATCCGGAACCCGGCATGTCGTTGCCGCAGCCGCGGATGCCCCCGGACCTCGGTGTACGTGCGTGGGCCGCCCCAGTACTGCTCGAGGAAGAGCATCAGCCGCTCGGCGGCCGCCTTCCAGTCGTGGTCGGGGTAGATCTCGCTGAGCAGCGGGTCGACCGCAACCCGGGCGTAGAAGCCGCTGACCAACGCCTCGAACGTGTCGTGACCACCGACCGCGTCGTAGAAGCTAGGACCCGGCGCGCCGAGGCCCTCGAGCGACACGCGTTGCGGTCCGGGTGGCTGCATCACTCCATGCTGCCATCGTCGCGCTCTGTCATCGCACGGATGCCGTGCCGCGACATCGGCGATGTCCCTCGACGGCCACGCGGGAAACGGGGAGGATGTGCGCTGGGAGGCCGCGTGGCGCACGCTCTGGTGCTCAACGCGACGTACGAGCCGCTGTGCGTCGTGACGGCCCGCCGTGCGGTCGTTCTGGTCCTCACCGACAAGGCAGTGTCGGTCGAGCCGGGCGACATCGACTTCCACAGCGAGCGTACGACGGTGCGCGTCCCGGCGGTCGTACGGCTGACGCGCTATGCCCGGGTGCCCTATCGCGGTCCGGTGCCGCTGACCCGCCGGGCCGTCTTCGCTCGCGACGGCGGGCGCTGCGTGTACTGCCTGGCGCCGGCCACCAGCATCGACCACGTCGTCCCGCGCAGCCGTGGCGGCGAGCACGTCTGGGAAAACGTCGTCTCGTGCTGCCGCCGCTGCAACCACGCCAAGGCCGACCAGGTCATCTCCGACCTAGGCTGGCGGATGCCGCGGCAACCGGCGGCGCCGACCGGGCTCGCCTGGCGGGTGCTCGGCACCGGCCGGATGCATCCCACCTGGCGCAGCTACCTGCTCGACCCGGCCCTGGACGACGCGGCGCCTGCGACTGCTTGATCAACGGTGGCTAGGGTCGGGCCGGTGACCTCACGTCGCGCGGCGTTCGCGCTCGCCGTTGTTGCTGTGGCCGCTGCGGGGTGCGGTTCGTCGTCGAGCGGGGCAGGTGGCTCGCCACCGACGCCGCCCCCCACGCACTCGCCGACCCAGACGCCCACCGCTCCGGTGACGGTGACCGCGTCGGCCAGCGCGACCAAGACCGTGACGCCGTCCGCGACGTCGACCCCTCATCCCACCGGGCCGTGCGCCACCTCGCAGCTCACGCTGTCCCTCGGGCAGAGCCAGGGAGCCGCCGGGAACTTCTACACGCCGCTGATCGTCACCAACTCCGGCGCCACCTGCACGCTGTTCGGGTACCCGGGCGTGTCCTACATCAACTCGGCCGGTGCGCAGGTGGGCAAGCCCGCGGCGCGACAAGGTGGCCCGGTGGCAACGGTCACCGTCAAGCACGGGGCAACGGCCAGCGCGCTGCTCCACCAGCCCAACCCGTTGGCGTTCCCGGCATCGGCGTGCCACAAGGCGAAGACCGCGGGCATCCGGTTCTACCCGCCCGGTCAGAAGGCCTCGCTGACCGTTTCCTCGAAGAACCAGGTCTGCACGACCAAGCAGGGCGAGTCGTCCATCACGACGATGCAGCCGGGATCGAACCCCCAGCTGTGAGCGAGCTCCACGACCTGTCCCTGGTCGAGCAGGCCACGGCAGTGCGCACCGGCGAGGTGTCGCCGGTCGAGCTGGTCGAGCACTACCTGTCCCGGATCGAGCGGCTCAACGACACTGTCGGCGCCTTCGTCACGGTCACGCCCGAGCGGGCCCTCGCCGCGGCGCGGCTCGCCGCCGATGCCATCGCATCCGGAAACGACCTGCCGCCGCTGCACGGCGTACCGATCGCGATCAAGGACCTCAACCTCACCGCCGGTGTCCCGACCCGGTTCGGGACCGCGGCCTGGGAGCCGCTCGACCTTGGCATCGACGACTTCGTCGTCACCAAGCTGACCGCCGCCGGCCTGATCTCGCTGGGCAAGACCAACACCCCGGAGTTCGGCCTGCCCTGCTACACCGAACCGGGCGTGGCGCCACCCGCCCGGACGCCATGGGATCTCACCCGCTCGGCGGGCGGCTCCAGTGGCGGGGCCGCGGCCGCGACCGCCGCAGGACTGCTCCCCGCTGCCCAAGGAAGCGACGGCGGCGGCTCGATCCGGATCCCCTCCAGCGTCTGTGGGCTGTTCGGCATCAAGCCCGCCCGCGGCCGGGTCTCCAACGCGCCGATCAGCCCGGAGATCAGCGGCCTGGCCACGAACGGCCCGCTCGCCCGGACCGTGCGCGATGCGGCCGCGCTGCTCGACGCCATGGTCGGCCCGGCGCCGAGCGACTGGATCTGGGCGCCGCCGCCGGCCACGTCGTACCTCGCTGCCTGCGACGACGAGCCGCACGGTCTGACCATCGGCCGGTACATCACCCCGGTGGTCGAGGGAGCTGTCGTCCACGATGACTGCCTCGCGGCGTACGAGGCGGCGAGCCGGCTGCTGGAGTCCCTGGGTCACACGGTTGTCGACCACACACCGGCGTTCGGAAACGAGCTGTTCCCTGCGTTCATGGCGATCTGGGCGTCGGAGTTCGCGTCGCTGCCGATCACTCCCGACGACGAGCCCAAGCTCCGGCCGCTCACCCGATGGGTGCGGGAGCAGGGCCGGGCGCTGTCCGGTCAGGACGTGTACGGCGCGCTCGGTGCGCTGCGGGCCGTGGCCCGCACCGAGATCGAAGCGACCCAGCGGTACGACGCCGTGCTGACGCCCACCCTCGCCCAGCCCCCTGCGCTGGTCGGCGGGATCCGTGACGATGCCGACCCGGCCGAGGACTTCGCGAGGCAGAGCCGGTTCACGCCGTTCACCGCGCCCTACAACATGTCCGGTCAGCCGGCGGTGTCCATCCCGCTGCACTGGACCGCCGCGGGGCTGCCGATCGGGATCCAGCTGGTCGGTCGACCCGGCGACGAGACCACGCTGGTCCGTCTCGCGGCGCAGCTCGAGGCGGCCGCCCCGTGGATCGATCGCCACCCGGACTGCTGGTAGGCGGGTGACCCCGGACCTCCAGCGGCTCGCGGCCGGGTACGGCGTCGCGACCGAGTACGACGATCAGCGGGGCCGACCGGTTCAGGTGACGGAGACCGCCGTCGTCGCGGTGCTCGCCGCGCTCGGTGTCGACGCGTCGACCCCTGAAGCCGTCGCCGCGGCCCTCGAGGCCGAGCGACTCGAGCGGCAGGAACGGCTCGGCCCGCGGTTCATCGCGGCCCGCGAAGGGATCGAGCAGCGCGTCACGTTACGCGCCGCGGCGGGTCTGACGGTCCGGATCCAGCTCGAGGACGGCGACACCCGCCCGATCCCCATCACGATGGCCGACGACGAGGCCACCTTCACGCTCGACGACGTCGCCGCCGGGTGGCACACGCTCGTCGTCTCGTCCGACGACGAGACCGTCGAGATCCCGGTCTGCGTCGCCCCCGCGACGTTGCCTGTGGGGGTCCGCGCGTGGGGCTGGGCGACGCAGCTGTACGCGCTGCGCTCGACCGACTCGTGGGGCATCGGGGACCTGCGCGACCTCACGACCCTCGCCACCTGGACCGCGGCCCGCGGCGGCGGCCTGCTCCTTGTGAACCCATTGCACGCCGTCGCGCCCGGCGTACCGGTCCAACCGTCGCCGTACTATCCGGCCAGCCGGCGATGGACCAATCCGCTGTACCTGCGGATCGAGGACACCGAGGCGTACGCCGGGGCGCCGGCCGACGTCCGCGCGCAGGTCGACGCACTGCGGAGCTCGCTCGACAACCGCAGCGAGCGGCTGGACCGCGATGCCAGCTGGACCGCCAAGCTGTCGGCGCTGGCGCTGCTCGCCCCCTATGCGATCGAGGTGCCGGTCAGCCCGGCGCTGGAGGACTTCGCGACCTGGTGCGCCCTCGCCGAGGTGTACGGCGATGACTGGCGGGAGTGGCCGAGGGAGCTGCAGCGCCCCGACGACCCCGCCGTGGACGCGGCTCGCTCCGGCCTCGGTCAGCGGATCCGGTTCCACGCCTGGCTGCAGCACGAGTGCGACCGGCAGCTGCGCGACGTGCAGCGGCTGGCCACCGAGGCGGGGATGCCGATCGGCATCGTCCACGACCTGGCGGTAGGCACCGATCCCGGTGGCGCGGACGCCTGGGCACTCCAGGACGCCTTGGCGCTCGACGCCCGGATCGGCGCGCCACCGGACGGGTTCAACCAGCAGGGTCAGGACTGGGGGCTGCCGCCGTGGCACCCGAAACGCTTGGAGGCACTCGGCTACGCACCGCTGCGTGACCTGGTTCGGACTCTCCTGCGTCACGCCGGCGGGGTGCGGATCGACCACATCCTCGGCATGTTCCGGGCCTGGTGGGTGCCCGCGGGCGGCACTGCGCGGGACGGGACCTTCGTGGCTTACGACGCCGAGGCGATGCTGGCGGTGATCGCCCTCGAGGTGCATCGCGCCGGGGCGGTCGTGGTCGGTGAGGACCTGGGCACGACACCGCCGTACATCCCGAAGGCGCTTGCGGAACGCGGCATCCTTGGCAGCTCGGTGCTGTGGTTCGAGCGGGAGGACGCTGTGGCCGGGGACCTCGGTGCCAGGCGGCCGCTCGGGCAGTGGCGGGAGGCCGCGATGGCCAGCGTCACGACCCACGACCTCCCGACGGCGCTCGGCTGGCTGCGGGGCAGTCACGTCGAGCTCCGCGCCCGGCTCGGGCTGCTCGACGATCCGGCTGCGGAGCGCGCGGCATGGCGGGCCGAGCGGGTCGAGCTGCTTGCTTACCTCGCCGACGCGGGACTGCTCGACGACGAGGCGACCGAGGAGGAGCAGGTCCGGGCTCTGCACCTGGCGCTGACCCGGACTCCCAGCCGTCTCGTGATGGCGGCGCTCGGCGACGCTGTGGGCGACCTCAGGCAACCGAACCTGCCGGGCACCACGGACGAGTACCCGAACTGGCGCCTGCCGGTCGCGGACCCGGCCGGCCGGCCGGTGCTGCTCGACGAGTTGCTCGCCGATGACCGGGTGATGCGACTCGCCGCGGACCTCGGGTCAGGCATCGCTGTGACCATTCGGTAGGTTCTGCCGTTGTGAGGTCACGAATCCGGAGCAGGCTCGCGGTCATCGCCGCCATGGTGGTCGTCCCGGTTCTTGCCGGCGCGGGACCAGCGCTGGCGCTGCACAAGGACGATGGCGAGGTCCCGGGCCCCTCGCTCGGGACCGGCCTGACGATCCTGTACTTCGTCGTCATCCCGCTGGGCGTGTTCCTCATCATTTCTGGTTTGTGTGTCCTCCCGTCTGCCTTGCGCCGCCCTCGATACCGCCCGGGCAAGCCGTGGACGTTCGACCCGCTGTGGTTCCGCGGCCCGCAGGAGCCGCAAACCGCGCTGCAGTCCGCGCGCGCCGGCGAGACGGCACGAGGTGGCGCAAGTGCCGAGTGGTGACCCGTTCAGCAACGAGCAGGTGCAGGCGGTAGCTCACGCCGCTGCCGGCGCGAGCTCGGAGACCGGCCTGTATTTCTCGGTGTACATCGGGGGAGTGGACGGCGATGTCCGTGACGCGGCGGAAAAGCTGCATGCCGCGCTCGGGCCGCTCGCGCCGGCCGGAGTACTGGTCCTCGTGTCACCGGGGGATCGGCTGCTGGAGATCGTCACGGGCAAGGAGTCGTCCCGGCGGCTCTCCGACCGGGCCTGCGCGTTAGCGGCGTTGTCGATGACGACGTCGTTCACCGGCGGTGACCTGATCGGCGGGATCGTCAGTGGCCTGCGGATGCTGTCGGAATCCTCCGGCCGCGCCATCGCCACCGCCTGACCCGGTAGCCGCTGCCCGCTACGACACGTGGGGGATCCGGTGGGCAGCGCGACGCGCCCGCCATCCCAGGCTCGGGTTGCCCTGACGGTCCAGTGAGGCGAACAGCAAGCCACCGACGATCGCGACGTTCTTCAGGAAGTGGGTCTGCTGGTTCTTGCGTGTGGTGGCGTCGTCGGCTTCCCAGAATCGGTGTCCGCCCAGCGTCGTGGGGATCAGGGAGCCCGCCAGGACCAGCGCCGAGAGTCGGGGGAACTTGCCGAGCACCAGCAGGCCCCCCGCAGCCACGTGGACGGCGCCGTTGATCCGCACCAGCTGCTCGTTGTCCTCGGGCAGGAAATCCGCGACTTGACGTGCCTTCTCAGTGACCGGCGCGGCCAGCTTGGCCCGCCCGCTCGGGTTGCGCAGCGCGTCAATGCCCCCGCTGATGAAGATGGCGCCCAACGCGGAACGTGCCAGTAGTCGAAGCGGATCCATGGCGTTCCTCCGGAGTGGTGTCGAGTCGCGACACACTGTCACGTTGCTAGACCCTTGGTCTGCGCGCTGTCGCGGCCGCTAACCCTTTCGAGTGTGCTCCGGATGCCGCCTAGGGCGCGAAGATTCCGCCACCATAGGGCTGGACTGCCTTGGGGTACGACGTAGCCCCGGTCGACACGGTGACGAGGGTCCAGCCGCCCCACTGCTGCGGGTCCACGGCGAGCGTGTCGCCGGTCGAGTCCCACGACATCTGGTCCGTCGTACCGACGGCCGGCAACGCGGTCGAGACGCCACCGTGGGCCTCGGCCTGCAGGCTGAGCACCGAGTCCCCATCCTGCTTGGTCCGCGAGACGGCGAGTGTCTTGGTGTTGGGCGAGAGCGCGAGCGCCGTCACGGAGCCGGGGGTGCGGGGTATTACGGTCACGGCGGCGGTAGGAGCCAGCTGGACGACGTACGTCGTCGCCGTCGCGGGTGTGAGGCCGGTGTTGTGCGTCAGGGCGACGTACGGCGCGGCGGTTCCGGCGACGGTTAGCGCCGTGATGTTCCACCCCTTGGGGGCGCTGAAGACCTTGCTGTTGTGCGTGCCTCTCGTCGAGACCTTCCGCACCGTGGCCCCACTCACGAAGAAGACCTCGGGAACCTTCTCGGCGTCGACGACGGGGGATCGGTAGGTCCGCGACCGCGGCGCCAGCCACCGCAGCGACCTCGTGACCCGGTTGTAGGCGAACATCCGAGGCGGGTCGTCGGTGTCCGTCTGGTCGCCGCTGAGCGAACCGACGACCCAGCGTCCGGCGGCGGAAGTGGGCGTCAGGTAGAAGGTGCGCCACCAGACGGGCGACGCGGCGGTCACGAGGGTCCTCGCCTTGGCTCGGTTGCCCTTGAGCGTCACCGACAACAGCCGGGTCTGCGTCCCGTTCGCATAGAACGCGAGCTTGGCTGTCGGCTGCTTGTCCGATGAGACCTGCGTCGTGGCGTGGGCACCTACCACGGGTGAGAGGGCAAGCGCCCCCACTGCGGCGACCGTTGCGACCCGGAGGAGCGTCGCCGCTCGAAGCGTGGACATCGAGGGTGCACTCCCTTCGATCGGCTGCCAGTGGTCCCTGTCGAAGAGGTGTCGACAACCCGGTCATGTCACCGTTGGGCTAAACGGACGATTCATGATCGTTCCGGCGGCGCACGGCACGCCTCCCGGGGAAACCGGCATCCGGTGGCACAGTGACGTGGTGAGCGACGATCACCCGGCGCCCGCCGACTCCCGGACCGCCGGGACATCCTCGATGCCGGTCCCGCCGCTGCTGTCGGACCTGGCCGGGTGGACCTGGCGGTTGCTGGTCCTCGCGCTCGCCGGGTACCTGTTCGTCCAGCTGCTGGATCGGCTCTACTTCATCGTCCTGCCGTTCGTCGGGGCGCTGCTGGCGACGTCGCTGGCCTTCCCCATCATGCGGCTGCTCCGCTCACGTGGCCTGCCACGGGCCGGAGCAGCGGCCGTCACCTTCGTGCTGGCGGGCCTCATCTTCGGTGGGGTGTCGGTGTTCGTCATCGACCGAGCGGTCAGCCAGTACTCAGATCTGGTCAGCCAGGTCACGCAGGCGGTCGCCCACTTCCGTCACTTCCTCACCGTCGACCTGCATGTGAAGTCCTCCTCCACCGCCAGCATCGGCAACACCATCGATAACTACTTGCAGTCGCACAGCTCGTCGGTGGCGTCCGGGGCGCTCAGCGGCATCACGACCGTCGGCGAGGCACTCGCCGCCCTGGTGCTGTTCCTGTTCATGACGTTCTTCCTGCTGTACGACGGCGCCAACATCTGGGCGTTCATCGTCGGGCTGTTCCCGCCGTCCGCCCGCGACCGGGTGCGCGGCGCCGGTGACCAGGCCTGGGCGCGGCTCGCGGGCTTCGTCCGTGGAACGTTCATCATCGCGATCATCCACGGCGTCGTCGCGGCCGTGATGCTGTCGATCCTTCGGGTGCCGCTGGTAGCGCCGCTGTCGCTGCTGATCTTCATCGGCAGCTTCCTGCCGATCGTCGGGTCGATCATCTTCGGCACCCTGGCCGTGGCGATCACGTTCGTCACTCGCGGCACCGTGCCGGGGATCATCCTGGCCGGGGTGCTCGTCGTCGACAACCAGGTGGAAGCGCACCTGTTGCAGCCGCTGCTGGTGGGGCGGTACGTGCGACTCCACCCGCTCGCCGTGGCGATCTCGATCGCCGGCGGCGGGGTGCTGGAGGGGATCTTCGGCGCGGTTCTCGCCGTACCGTTCGTCGCCGTTGTGTACGCCGTGTTGCGCTACCTCGCGACCGGAGAAGACGACAAGGCACGGCAAGCGGCGGATCATCCCGACGAGCCGCCGCCAGCAGCCGATCGCCTGGTGCCGGAGACGGGCTAGCTCCGCCGGCTGAACGTAGCCTGGGCGACCATGACGCCACCACAATCCCGGAACACAGGCAGGGAACGCGCGGCCGCCGCCCGCGCGCGGCAGCAACGCGAGGAACGCCGGCGTCGCGTCACCCGCTGGACGGTCATCGGCGTGGTCATCCTGGTGATCGCAGGGGTTGCCATCGCGGTGGGTCTGTCATCCGGCGGCGGCAAGAAGGCGCCGGCTGCCACCCCGACCTCGGGGGCCACGTCGGCCGCCGAAGCCAATGGCCCGCTCGGCCCCGAGGGCATCCCGCTGCAACAGGGCGCCGTCCTCGCCTCGGCGTCAACGGCCGCCACTGGTCAGACCGTCGACGGTGTCCAGTGCCAGACCGCCGAGCAGGTGGTCTACCACATCCACGCCCACCTGAGCGTCTTCGACCATGGCGCCCCGCGGCCGATCCCGCTCGGCATCGGCATCGTGAAGCCGGTCGTCCAGCACACGACGGCCGGCGACTTTGCGCAGGCCAGTCACTGCTACTACTGGCTGCACACGCACGTGCAGGACGGCATCATCCACATCGAGTCACCGACCAAGACGGTCTACACCTTGGGCCAGTTCTTCGATGAGTGGCGGCAGCCGTTGAGCACCAGCCAGGTCGGACCCGTCAAGGGCGCGGTCACGGCGTACCCGAACGGGAAGCGCTTCAGTGGCAACCCCCGCTCGATCCAGCTGACCCCGCACGCGGTGATCCAGCTCAACGTGGGATCGCCCGCGGTCGCGCCGCTGACGGTGAACTGGTCGAAGTCGTCGCTGTGACCCGTCGGGACTAGTCGCGGGCCGGGTCCCCGTCAGCGTTCGGATCGCTTCGGTACTCGGCGACCAGCAGGGCGAGGTCGTCACTCAGCACGCCGCCGACTTCAGCCAGCAGCTTGGAGAGGACGTCGTCGAGCACGGCGTCGAGCTCGCTGTGCACCAGTGGTTCCACGATCGGCCGGGGGTCGACGAAGGCGCGTGACGCGTCCCGGGCCTCGAGCAGGCCGTCGGTGTAGAGCAGCAGCCGGTCGCCGGTCTCCAGTCGGCCGGTGCACAACGTGGGTGCCGCTCCCAGGCCGAGCGGCAGGGTCGGCGGCCCCAGCACCTCCGTGATGGACCCGTCGGCGGCGACCGCCACCAGCGCCGGCGGATGACCGCAGTTCGCGACGCTGAACCGGCCGTCGTCGGTGATCTCGGCGAGCAACGCGGTGACGAAGTCCTCGTCGCCGAGGTACGGCCGGACCCGACGGTCGATCTGAGCGGCCACGTCGGTGAGGTCCTCGAGGTCGGCGGCCGCCGCCCGGAACTCGCCCAGCACGATCGTCGTGGCGCGCACCGCTCCCAGGCCCTTGCCGCGGACGTCGCCGATCAGCAGCCGGACTGCACCCGGACGCCGCAGCACCTCGTACATGTCCCCGCCGATGAGGGCCTCGGCGGCGGCGCTGACGTAGCGCGCGGACAGCGCGACCGGGCCGAGCTGGCTCGGTGGCGGCGCCAGGATGGCGTGCTGCGCGGCCTCGGCGATCCGGGTCACCTCCGCGAGCCGACCGGACTGCTCGCGGAACTCGTAGGCGGTGTCCACCGCGAGCGCGGCACGGCGGGCCAGGTCCTCGGCGAAGCCCACGTCGGTCGGGGCGTAGCGTCTCCCGGAGTCGGCGTAGATCAGCGTCAGCGCCCCGAAGGTGCCTCGGCGGCCGGTGAGCGGGACGACGAGTGCGCTCGACAGGCCGAGCTCGCGCAGCAGGGTGAGATGGTCCTCATCGACTGCGGCGGCAGTCACCATCTCCTCCGGGATGTGCGGGTAGAGCTCGCTGACGCCCGTGCGGATGACGTTGGGCGCACCGGTAGGCGCGGACATGTCGGTGGGGTACCGGTCGGCGTACTGGTTGGCCCAGGCGACCTTCTCGGGGTCGAAGTGCGTCAGCGCCACCGTTTGCAGCTGGTCTTGCTCGAGAAGCTGGATCACGCACCAGTCGGCGACCCGCGGCACGACCAGGTCCGCGACCGCGGCGAGCACCGTGCGGTAGTCGAGGCTGCTGGCCAGGACGACGGAGGCTTCGGCAAGGAACTCGAGCCGCTCGGTCGCTACGTCGGCGGCAGAGGCGGCCATCGCGCGCTCCACGGCCTGCGCAGTGAGGTCGGCCATCGTGGTGAGGAACGAGAGCTGGGTGTCGAGGTCGACCTGGCTCGGTCCGCGGAAGGTCAGTGACATCGAGCCCAGCTCGTGGTCGCCGACGATGAGCGGCGCGACGAGGAGGGTGCGCTCGTCGGTATAGACGTTGGCGAGGGCGGGGAAGCGCCGCGCCAGATCCGCCACGTCGCGGAAGATCAGCGGCTGGCGGGTGCGCAGCGCTACGGCGCCCGGCAGGTCGGCGGAGAGCGGGAACGAGTCGTAGGTCTCCGCCTGGCCGACCACCCCGCCGTCCTCGGTCGCTCGTGCTTGCATCACCCCGTTCTGGAGGAGATAGATCCGGGCGGTGTTCGCCCCGAACACGGTGGTCGCGTTGCGCACCACGATGTCGGTGATGTCGTCGACGCCAGCGGCGCCGGTCAGCTCGGCAGTGACCTTCTGCAACAACGTCAGTCGGTGGGCCAGCAGCTGCAGTGGCGCGAGCCGGGTCACCTCCTGCCCGAGCTGCTGCGGAAAGGTCGGGAACGACTGCCGGGGGAGCCCGGCGGCCTGCCGGCGCAGCTGGTCGACGAGGGCCTCGACGTACCAGCGCCGGAAGATCCGGTGAACCGGCGGCGTCGCCAGTGTCAGCAGCTGGGCCGCGTTCGCGTAGCGGTCGGCTTCCTCGAGCGCCTCCAGGTAGCGCTCGCCAGCGTCGGCGGCAGACAACGGGAGGGTCAGTGTCAGCAGCGTCTCCGGGGCGCCGCGGGCGGACGCTGCTAGGGCCTGTCGCTTGATCATCGACCGCGCGGTCGCGAAGCCGTGGACGACGGTGTCGACGAGCTCGCGCAGCTGCGGGGGGACCTGCTTGCCGGACGTGGTGGAGGCGCCGGTCTCGGCGAGCGTGAACTCGCGCACCAGGTTGTCGATCTGTGCCTTCGCAGCGATCAGCAAATCGGTCGGTACCGATCCGAGCTCGATGGTGTAGAGCGTTTCGCCCGTCGCATCATCGGTCCCCGCAGTGGGTAGTGCGGGGACGTCCATCCGGTGATCTGTTCCGGTGCCCGTGCTGTCGGCATCCTCGGACACCTCGGCCCAGATGAGCTTGCCGCCCGACGCGCTGGGATCGATGCCCCAGGTGCTGGCCAGCGCGGCGATCAGGCCGAGACCGCGACCCGTCATCGCCTCGGGGTTGTCCGCCATCTGGACCGGCATGTTCTTGCCGGAGTCCTCGACCTCGATGCGGACGCCGTCGGCCAGCGGGAGGACGCGAAGCGCCGCGGGATGTCGGCCGTGCAGGAAGACGTTGGTGACCAGCTCGGTCACGATGAGCTCCGCGTCCTCCACGACAGAGCTCGGGTGTCCGGCGAGGGCCTGCCTGGTGAACTGTCTGGCCAGCGGGATCGCGTCGGGATCGGTCCCCAGGACCATCTCGACAACCGTGGCCATCAGGTCCCCCGCGTTTCCGCTCTCTCACGTCGACCGGTCACGGACATTGTGCCTCTCCCCAGCCGGAAAGCCCGCTTTGCGGGTCCACAGATCGGGTGGGGGCGTCCCACCGCCCCGATCCGCCCTCGATCGTGGCAGCTGTGAGACGACACCGCGGCTGGATCGGCGTGGCGGTCGTGTGCCTGCTCGTCGGCTGGCACCTGACGGCGCGCTCATCGGTGGGGGTCGGGACCGCCGCACTTCCAAGAACGGAGCCGAGTGGCGCCGCGGGGGACTCGCTGGTGGTCGAGCCCGATGACGGGATGACCCGGATCGACGAGCTGCTCGGCTCGGCGCGGCGCAGCCTCGACATGACGATGTACGAGCTATCCGACCCGACCGTTGAGTCCGGCTTAGCGGGGGATGCGGCCCGAGGCGTGCGGGTCCGAGTGCTGCTCGACGGCGGCTTGGAGCGCGCGCGCAACACGGTGGCCTTCGACTACCTGCGCAGCCGCGGCGTAGGAGTGTTCTGGTCCTCGTCTCGTTACTTCGTGACTCACGAGAAGTCCTTTGTGGTCGACCGGGCCGTCGCGGTCGTGATGTCGCTCAACCTCACGCCGCAGTACTACGCCACAAGCCGCGACGTCGCCGTCGTGGATCGGGACGGGCGGGATGTCGCCGCGATCGAGCAGGTCTTCGACGCCGACATCCGTGGCATAGGCACCGGTACGCCGGCAGCGGACGACCTGGTGTGGAGCCCGAAGCAGTCGGGCGCCGACCTGCTGGCCCTCATCCAGGGCGCCCGGCGCACCATCGATGTCGAGTCCGAGGAGCTCAGCAGCGAGCCGGTCATCGCTGCGCTGGTCGCGGCCGCACGACGAGGCGTGACCGTGCGGGTCGTGATGACCTACCAGGCGCAGTGGGCCGCCGGTTTCAGCCGGTTCGTCACGGCGGCCGCTCAGGTTGCGGTCCTCCATGGCGAGACACCGTTGTACGTGCACGCGAAGCTGCTGGTGGTGGACGCCGGAACGCCGCACGGGCGGGCGTTCGTCGGGTCGGAGAACCTTTCCGACGCGTCGCTGTTCCACGACCGCGAGCTCGGGATCGTGCTGGTGGCCCCGGCTCTAGTCGCTCGACTCGCTGCCCTGATCGCGTCCGACGTACCTGCCGGTCAGCCCTGGCGCTAGCGACTTGTCAGTGCTCTCGGCCCAAACGCGCGCTCGGGAGTCCTGATAGGTCAGTGTTGGTCGCGGTGCTGGGCGCGCAATGAACGCGCGACCGAATCTCTTCCCTCGAGGAGCATCCGCCGCAGTGCCGGGCCCGGCTGCTCGTCGCGGAGGTAGGCGTCGGCTCGCTCGACCGTGGTGGCATCGGCCGCGACGTAGGGGAACAACGCCTCGATGAGGTACTGCGCCATCTCCGCCGATCGGGTGCGGTAGATCTCGCCGACCACGTCGAAGTACTTCTCGACGTAGGGCACCAGCAGTTCGCGCTGTTCGAAGTGCTGGAAGCCGGTGATGACCGCTCGCATGTCGGCGTTCGCGAGGGTGTCCTGCTCGATGACCGACGCCCAGGCTTCTGCCTTCGCTTCGGCTGTGGGCCGAGAGGCTCGCAGCCGCAGCGCGTGCCGCCGTCCGGCGTTGGTGTCGTCGCGGTCCTGCTCAGCCTGGATGTCCTGCTCCGTCGCGCGACCCGTGACAACCAGTCGTTGCAGCAGCAGCCAACGCAGGTCGGTGTCGACAGCCAGGCCGTTGACCTGCTGCACGCCGGACAGGAGTCCCGCGACCCGCTCCAGCTGCTGGTCGTTCGTCGCGTTGAGAGCGGCGCACCGGGCATAACCGAGCTGCAGGTCGCTCGCCGGGGGAGCCGCGTCGAGCAACGAGAACGCCAGATCGGCCAGCTGGGTACGGCGATCCACGGCGAGCGTGGGATCACCGAACGGCTCGATCGCCTGCCGGGCGAGGCGGGTCAGCGACAGCACCGTCGCGATCTCGGTCTCCTGCGCGAGACCGGCGAGCACCATCTTGAAGTAGTCGCCTGCCTTGACTTCGACGTCGCGGGTCATGTCCCACGCCGCCGACCAGCACAGCGCCCGGGTCAGCGGTTCGCGCAGCGTGCCGACGCTGTCCACCAGGGTGCGCCACGACCGGTCGTCGAGCCGGATCTTGGTGTAGGCGAGGTCATCGACGTTGAGCAGCAGCATGTCCGGTTGCCGGACGCCCACCAGCGCCGTGACATCGGTGACGTTCCCCGTCACGTCGAGCTCGATCTGCTGGCGGCGGACCAGTTCGTCGTCGGTGCGGTCGAACAGGCCGATCCGCAGCCGGTGTGACCGCAGCGTCGGGTGGTCCTCAGCAGCGGTCTGCTCGATGGCGACGGCGCTGAACGTGCCGTCGTCAGCAACCTCAAGCCGGGGCCGCAAGGTGTTGACGCCGGCTGTCTGCAGCCACTCCTTGGACCACGTGGACAGGTCCCGGCCGCTCGCATTGGTGAGCGCGTCGAGCAGGTCCTGCAGCGTCGTGTTCCCGAACGCGTGCTGCGCGAAGTACTCGCGGGTCGCGGCGAAGAACGCCTCACGGCCGACGTAGTGGACGAGCTGCTTGAGGACCGACGCGCCCTTGGCGTAGGTGATCCCGTCGAAGTTGGTGGTGACGGCTTCGATGTCGGGGATATCGGCGGCGATCGGGTGCGTGGTGGGCAGCTGGTCCTGGCGGTAGGCCCACATCTTCTCGACGGTGCAGAAGTCGGTCCACGAGTTGGCCCACTGCGTCGAGTCGGCGGCCACCTGGGTCGAGACGTACTCCGCGAAGGACTCGTTGAGCCACAGATCGTCCCACCACGCCATGGTCACGAGGTCGCCGAACCACATGTGCGCCATCTCGTGCAGGACCGTGACGGCGCGTCGCGCGATCGCCGCGTCCGTGGTGCGGGAACGGAAGACGTAGTCGTCGGTGATGGTCACGGCGCCGGCGTTCTCCATCGCGCCCATGTTGAACTCCGGCACGAAGATCTGGTCGTACTTCGGCCACGGGTAGCGCACCCCGAACAGCCGGTGGAAGGCGTCGAAGCCCTGCTTGGTGATCGTGAGGATGTCGTCCGCGTCGAGGTGCTCCAGCAGCGACTCGCGGCAGTAGACGCCGAGCGGGATCCCGTCGTGGGTGTCTGTGACACCGACGTACCGCCCTGCAATAACGGCAGTGATGTACGTCGATTGCCGCGGGGTCGGCTCGAAGACGCGGCGTTCGCCGGTCTGCCAGGACGGCATGTTGGACAGCACCAGCCAGTCCTCAGGTGCATCGACGATGAAGCTGAATGACGCCTTGAGGTCCGGCTGGTCGAAGCACGCGAACATCCGGTGCGCGTCGAACGTCTCGAACTGCGAGTACAGGTAGGCCTGCTTGTCGACCGGGTCGATGAAGCGGTGCAGCCCTTCGCCGGTCCGCGAATAGACGCAGTCCGCGACGACCTCGAGGGTGTTCCGGTCGGCGAGCGGCGGCAGCGCCAGCCGCTGTCCGGTGAACGCCGCCTCGACGTCGATCGGTACGTCGTTGAGCGTCGCCGAGATCAGCCGGTCGGCGGTGATGTCGATGTGCGTCGTCGCGCCTGGCTCCCGGCAGGTGAAGCCGACCCTCGACGTAGACCGGAAATGGGTCGGCTCGACCGGCGCATCGGTGAGGTCCAGAAGGACGTCGTACGACGCGACGTTGAGCAGCGAGCCGCGCTCGCGCGCCTCGTCGCGACTGAGATTCTCGACGGTCATTTCAGCGAGTCTGGCACGGTTGTTACGTTGGAGGCATGAGCGCCGCTGACTTCTGGTTCGACCCGCTGTGCCCGTGGGCATGGATCGCTTCTCGCTGGATCCTGGAGGTGGAGCAGGTCCGGGACATCGAGGTGCGTTGGCACGTGATGAGCCTGGCCATCCTCAACGAGGGCCGCGACCTCCCGGAGCAGTACCAAGAGCTCATGAAACAAGCGTGGGGACCGGTCCGGGTCGCCATCGCCGCCGAGCAGCTGAAGGGCCCTGAGGTGCTCGAGCCGCTGTACACCGCGCTCGGCAACCGGTTCCACCTTGAAAAGGCTGAGAAGAACCGCGCCACCATCGAGGCGGCGCTCACCGAGGCCGGGCTGCCGACCTCGCTGGCCGACGCGATGGACGACACGTCGTACGACGAGGCGCTGCGGAAGTCCCACCACGAGGGAATGGACCCGGTCGGGGACGACGTCGGTACGCCGACCATCCACTTCGACGGGGTTGCGTTCTTCGGCCCCGTCGTTTCCCCGATCCCGCGCGGCGAGGCTGCGGGCAAGCTGTGGGACGGCGTCGTGCTGGTCGCGAACACCGATGGCTTCTTCGAGCTCAAGCGCACCCGGACCCGCGACCCGATCTTCGACTGAACCAGTCCGATCGCCAGGGATCTAGTCTCGGCTTGTCGATCACCAGGAGGTTCCGGATGTCCGATCACCTGACCCGCGACGCCGTCTACATCGACGGCGGCTGGATCCCGTCGACTGGGAGTGACCGGATCGAGGTCGAGAATCCGGCCACCGAAGAGGTCATCGGCAGCGTGCCGTCGGGCACCCCGGAGGACGTCGATCGTGCGGTGGCCGCTGCCCGGCAGGCGGCAGCGTCGTGGGCGGCAACCTCGCCGGAAGAGCGCGCCAAGTACCTCACCCGGCTCCGCGAGGGGTTGGCCGGGCGGTCCGAGGAGATGGCGAAGACGATCGCCACCGAGATGGGAGCGCCACTCAAGCTCGCGACCCAGGTGCAGACCGGAATCGCACTGGCCGACATCGGCGTCGCCGCTCAGCTCGCCACCGAGATCAGCTGGGAGGAGCAGGTCGGCAACTCGCGGGTGTTCCTCGAGCCGCTCGGCGTGGTCGGCGCCATCACGCCCTGGAACTACCCGCTGCACCAGGTGACGGCCAAGCTCGCCTACGCGCTGGCAGCCGGCTGCACGGTCGTCCTCAAGCCGACCGAGATCGCCCCGCTGTGCACCTACCTGCTGTTCGACGTGATCCACGAGATCGGGCTGCCGGCGGGCGTCGTGAACCTGGTCCCCGGCTACGGCCCGGTCGTGGGCGAGGCCATCGCCTCGCACGCCGGCATCGACATGGTGTCGTTCACCGGGTCGACCCGCGCCGGGACTCGAGTCGCCGAGCTAGGCGCGGCGACCGTCAAGAAGGTCGCGCTGGAGCTCGGTGGCAAGAGCGCCAACGTCATCCTGTCCGACGCCGACCTCACCCGGGCGGTCAAGGTCGGGGTCGCGAACTGCTTCCTCAACTCCGGTCAGACCTGCACCGCCTGGACCCGGATGCTGGTGCACTCCTCGCAGTACGACGAGGCGGTCGAGATCGCGGCTACGTCCGCGGCGGGCTACGCCACCGGCGACCCGTTCGACTCCGCCACCCGGCTCGGGCCCCTCGTCTCCGGCGCCCAGCGGGACCGGGTCACGTCATACATCGACAAGGGCATCGCGGAAGGCGCGCGGCTCGTCACGGGCGGGACCGAACGCCGTCACGACCGCGGTCACTTCGTCGAGGCGACGGTCTTCGCCGACGTCACCACCGACATGACGATCGCGCAGGAGGAGATCTTCGGGCCGGTGCTCTCGATCCTGCGGTACGCCGATGACGACGAGGCGTTGCGGATCGCCAACGACTCCGACTACGGGCTCGCCGGTGCGGTGTGGTCCGCCGACACCGACCGCGCGGTGGCGTTCGCCCGGCAGATCA
>DATAVK010000011.1:0-3054 GCA_036267755.1 Mycobacteriales bacterium | reverse complement strand
GCGTGCTGGCGGAGGACGTCTTCACGACCTTCCCGTTGCCGCCGTACGACACCGCCGCGACAGATGGCTATGCCGTCCGCAGTGACGACGTCCGGCTGGCGACCCCGTCCGCACCGACCCTGCTTCCGGTCGTCGGCGACGTCGTCGCGGGCAGCAGCACGCCGTACACGGTCCAGGCGGGACTGTCCGTACGGATCATGGAAGGCGCGCCGATGCCGCCGGGTGCCGACGCGGTCGTGCCGTACGGCGCGACGGACGGCGGGATGGCCAACGTCGCGATCCATCAGGCGAGTGCGCCTGGCCGCTACGTGAGTGCCGCAGGTGCTGAGGCGCCCCCCGGGACACGGCTGATGGCGGCCGGAACGAACCTTGGAGCGGCACAGATCGGCCTGCTCGCTGCTGTCGGACGTGACCGGGTCGCGGTCATGCCGCGGCCTCGCGTGGTCGTGATGTCGACCGGTCAGGAGCTCGTCGAGCCTGGCCAGCAGCTCGCCCGAGGTCAGCGCCCCGATGCGAACAGTGCGTTGCTCACCTCGGCCGCCGAGGAAGCGGGTGCAATGGCGTTCCGGGTCGGGATCGTGCCGGACCAGCCGGGTGTCCTCGCGGACACCCTCGAGGACCAGCTGATCCGGGCCGACGTGGTGATCGCCGCCGGTGGTTCCGGCGCCGGGTCCGGTGTGCTGCGCGAGGTCGTCTCGCGGCTCGGCCAGGTCCGATTCGACCAGGTCGCGATGCAGCCAGGTTCCTCGCAGGGCTTCGGTCTGATCGGTCCGGACCACACGCCGTTCTTCGCGTTGCCGTCCGACCCGGTCGCGGCGTACCTGTCGTTTGAGGCGTTCGTGCGTCCGGCGCTGCGGCGAATGATCGGGGTCGAGCCGATCACCCGTCCACTGGTTCGGGCGGTGCTGCATGAGCAGGTCCGGTCGACGCCGGGTGTTCGCACCCATCTCGCTGCTTGGCTGGCGGTGGAGAACGGTGCCTACACCGTGCGGGCGATGGGTGGGGCGAGTGCGGGCCAGATGGCCGGCCTCGCCTCCGCCAACGCCTTGATCGTCGTACCGGAGGAGGTTGCGATCCTCGAGGCCGGTGCGCCGGCGACCGTCATGATGCTCGAGCGGCGCCAACCTTGACGGTCTGGAGGCCGCGATGACGCTGGCTCCGGGTTGGCCCGCCGTGCTGACCTGTGGGTCGGTGGGTTTGCGGCCGCTGCGAATGCGCGATGGCGCCGCGTGGGTCGAGGCGCGCAAGCACAACGTCGAGTGGTTGCGGCCCTGGGAGGCCACGCCGCCTGGCGGCTCGGGGATCTTCGCGTCCTCGCGGGCGGTGTTCGTGTCGATGGCCCGTCGGCTGCGGGCGGAGGCGCGAGCGGGTCGCGGCCTGCCATTCGCGGTTGTCGTCAATGGTGGGTTCGCCGGCCAGCTCAACGTCTCAGGGATCGTTCGCGGCTCGCTGGAGTCGGCGAGCATCGGCTATTGGGTGGACCAGCGGGTCGCCGGCAAGGGCGTCATGCCGACATGCGTCGCGCTCGCCACCGACCACTGTTTCAGCGAGGTCGGGCTGCATCGGGTCGAGATCAACATCCGCCCCGAGAACGCCGCGAGCCAGCGGGTGGTCGAGAAGCTGGGATTTCGCCTCGAGGGGACCAGGGAGCGGTATTTGCACATCTCCGGAGACTGGCGCGACCACCTGACCTATGCCCTGGTGCGCGAGGAAGTGCCCGGTGGCCTTGTCGCCCGCTGGAGTCGCGGCCACGACGACCTTGGCGACACACCGACGTAGGTCCGTGCCCAACGCCGAATCCATCGTTAGCGTCCTACCCACGATGGACGTCACCTGTCGTTGGCCTCATACCCTGGGGCCGTTGTGCGTGGTGATCTGACATGAGCCCAGTAATCATCCTCGGCCTCATCCTGATGTGGGCCGTGGTCCTCGTCCCGATGTGGCTGCGACGCCATGACGAGGTCGAGGAATCTCGCTCGGTCGACAAGTTCTCGACCGCGATGAGCACGCTTTCCAGCCGTGAGGGTCGGCCGACTCAGCGCAACGTAAAGGCGTCGGCGTACGGCCGCTCCACCCAGCGTCAGGCACCCGCCATGAAGTACGAGGTCGAGCCCGAGGTCCACGTCCACGTGTCAGGGGCGTCGGCGCCCGATGCTCTCGCCGCTCGGCGCAAGCGCGGCGTCGCCCAGCGACGCCGCCAGCTGCTCGTCGGGCTTGCCCTCAGTGTCCTCGCGACGCTGATCGCGGCGGTGGTCCTCGGCGGGATCCTGCTCTGGACCGTTCAGATCGTGTTGGACCTTGGCATGATCACTTATTTCACCCACCTACGGCGGATCGCGTTGCACACCGCGGCCGCGCGTCGGCGGGCGGCGGCCCGGCGGCGCGACAGTGCCGAGCTCGCTGAGCTCGAGCGCGAGACCAGCTGGGACCGGCCGGAGCCTGTCGCGCGGTGGGAAGAGGGCATCACGGTGCGTCGCGGCCCAGTGCCGGCCGCTGCCGAGACGTTCACGATGGTGCGTGCGGCAGCCGCGCCGACCGCATCAGCCGAGGAGGTGTTCGACCAGGCGGACCCATGGGACGAGGTCGACGCGTCGTATGCGGCGACGCCCGTCGCAGCCCGTCCAGCCGCCAGCGATGGCTTCTTCGACCAGGACGACGACGTGTTCGACCAGAAGGACGCCACGCCCGCCGAAGAGGCTGTGCCGCAGCCGGACTATCGGCAGACCGGCGCGCCCCGCCGCTCGCGATTCGTCGCCGAGGTGGACGCCGAGCACGAGGCCGAGCACGAGCATGAATACACCACCGAGCGTGCCGCCCGGGCTGCCGCGCACGCCGCCGCCGAGGTCCTGGCGGTCGGTGGCAAGCCATGGGAGCCGATCCCGGTGCCGAAGCCCACCTACGCCACCAAGCCGATTGCTCCGTCGCGCCCGGTCTATGAGGCGCCACGCGAGCGGCTGCTGCCGCCGGTTGAGCCGGCGATCGAAGCGCAGGCTGACGACGACCTCGAGGCGATTCTCGATCGTCGTTGGGCGGTCAACGACTGACGTTCGGCCT
>DATAVK010000010.1:0-1703 GCA_036267755.1 Mycobacteriales bacterium | reverse complement strand
GATCGGTCAGGCGCGCGTCGGCCACGGCGGGTTTGCCGGACGCTGGACGACGCCGCGGCTGACCGACACGCTGCCCTGGATCGTGCAGGGGGTTCAGCGGTGCGGCAGGCGCACGGCGGTCGCCACCACGGCGATCACCATTCGGGCGGCCGCCGGACGTGCCGCTCACCGAATACCCCTGGCCTCGACCGGCGCCACCTCGCTGGACGCCCGCGGGCTGCAGCTGATCGCCGACTCGGAGGGCTTCAAGCTCAACGGCCAGGGCCAGTACGTGGTCTACAACGATCCGCTGGGCTTCTGCACCGCCGGCTACGGCCACCTGCTGCACATGAGCAACTGCACCGCCGCCGACCGAGCAGGCCCCTTCAACGACCTCAGGCCGAGTCAGGCGGTCGCGCTGCTCGTCAAGGACGCCAACGCGCGCGTGGCGACGATCCTCGCCAAGACGACCGTGCCGCTCACCCAGGACCAGCTCGACGCGCTCGTCGACTTCCAGTTCAACACCAACGGCTATCCGGGGTCGGCCCTGCGCCGGGCGATCAACCAGGGCAACTTCGACCAGGCGCCGGGACAGTTCGGGCGCTGGGTCCACGGCGTGGTCGTTCGGCGGGGCAAGGCCGGCATGGAGGAGATCCCCGGGCTCGTCACCCGCCGCGCGGTCGACAGCCGCCTCTGGACCAAGGGCGAGTTCCCGCCGGTCAAGCACAAGCTGCCCACCGGTGGCGGGACGGGCACGAACCCGCCGAAGCCGACTCCGACTTCCTGCTCCGCGGACAACGTCTCCCAGCCGACGCCGTCGGGCTGCTACCGGGTGACGTTCCAGGTGATCCTCGATCATTACCCCGGCGACAAGGATCTGGGGCTGGGAGTGGGGGTGGGCAGCGCGACGCTCCAGCCGTCCGGCGTCACGATCACCTGCCTGAACCCGGGGGATGCCCCGGCGTGCGTGCGGAAGGTCGACGTCCCGGTCAACACGACGATCACGATCACCGAGACCGCGGGTAGCGAGGCCGGCGACCCGGCCACGCCGGCCGACTCGGCGTTCGAGAAGTTCACCGGGGGCTGCACAGGGACCGGTTCCTGCGTGCTGACGCCGTCGTCGAATAACACTGTCGTCGACGTCTACTTCATCCCCGCGGTCGCGACGCTCACGCTCACCTCGCCCGAGGCCTCCCAGGTCGAGATGATCGCCAACGGCGACACGCCGGTCGCCACCACGGATCCGCTGTCCCCGGTGTACTGCGGGACCCTGAGCAGCGACAAGCTGCCGCTGCCGTGCTCGATGCTCGTGCGCCTCAACACCCACATGATGGTCGAGGCCGACAACGGTGGGAGCCGGACGCTCGCGCAGTTTCCGACGTTCAGCAACAACTGCGCCGCGGAGACCGATGCGGGCAAGTGCGACCTGACCGTCACCAGCGACCAGACGGTGGAGGCCGACTTCGCCGGCATGTGAGCCCGGAGGCCGGAGCGCGGTCCCGTCCGAGCCCCTGCGATAATCGCTGGCGATGAACTTTGGCTCGATTCTGACCGCGATGGTCACGCCCTTCGACGACCAGGGACGCGTCGACGAGGATGCCGCCGTGCGGCTCATGCATCATCTCGTCGAGCACGGCTCTGACGGGGTGGTGGTCTGCGGCACCACGGGCGAAGCGGCCACGCTCAACGACGAGGAGCACCTGGGGATGATCGAGCTGGCCGTC
>DATAVK010000009.1:0-64393 GCA_036267755.1 Mycobacteriales bacterium | reverse complement strand
AGGGCGGACAGCATCGACGATGACACCACCGTGGTGGCCACCAGCCGATCGGCGCCCGTGGTGACCCGCAGGCACTCCTCGGCCAGCAGGATCCCGAGCTCGTTGCCGGTGAAGGACCGCCACGTCCCGTCCCGACCAGGGACAGCGACCGCGAGCCGGTCGGCGTCGGGGTCGTTGGCAAGGACCACGTCGGCGCCGACCCGAGCCGCCTCGGCCACGGCGAGGTCCAGCGCGCCCGGCTCCTCGGGGTTCGGGAACGGCAGCGTCGGGAAGTCGGGATCCGGGTCGGCCTGCTCCGCCACGATGTGCGGCGCATCGAAGCCGGCCGCCCGCAGCAACCCGGGCAGCACCGCGCCACCGACGCCGTGCATCGGCGTGTAGATGACGCGCAGGTCGCGCGGCCCGTCCGGGTCCAGCAGGCCGAGCACCGCGGTCCGGTACGACGCGAGCACGCCCTCGGTCACGTCGGTGACGACGCCTGCCGTCGTGCCTTCCGGCTGGGTGGGTTCGCGGGCGGCGGCGGAAGCGATGTCGGCGTCGTCCGGCGGGATGATCTGCGCCCCGTCACCGGCGTACACCTTGTAGCCGTTGTCGGGTGCCGGGTTGTGACTCGCAGTGACGACGATTCCGGCGGCCGCGCCGAGCCGGCCGACGGCGAACGCGGTGAGCGGCGTCGGCAGCGGCGGCGCGAGCACGTGGACGGCTACCCCGAACGACGTCAGTACGTCGATCACGTCCGCCGCGAATCGCTCCGACCCGTGGCGGGCGTCCCGTCCCACCACGACGCCGGCGGCCGCGGCACCCCGGCCGCAGTCGAGCACCCAGCTGGCCACGCCGGCGGTGGTCCGGCGTACCACCGAGCGGTTCATCCGGGCCGGTCCGGCGCCGAGCTCGCCGCGCAGTCCCGCCGTCCCGAACTGCAGCGGGTGCGTGAACCGCTCCGCGAGGGCGGTCACGTCGCCGGCGTCGAGCAGCTCGGTCAGCTCGGCGCGGGTGACCGGGTCCGGGTCGCCGGCGAGCCAGGCCTCGACCTCGGGACACAGCTCGGCGAGCGACGGCTGGTCGGTCACCGGGTGCTCACAGCCGGGCGATCACGTCGCCGACCAGTCGGGCCAGCCCGGGCGCGGCGGCGGCACCCGCGGCGAGCACCTCCTCGTGGGCGACCGGCGCGGCGGCGACACCCGCTGCGGCGTTGGTCACGAGGGACAGCCCGAGCAGCTCCGCGCCGAGGTGTCGCGCCGCGATCGCCTCGAGCACCGTCGACATGCCCACCAGGTCGGCGCCACTGGAACGCAGCAGCGCGACCTCGGCCGGCGTCTCGTAGTGCGGGCCCGGCAAGGCGGCGTACACCCCCTCGACCAGGTCGGGATCGACCTCCGCGGCCAGCGCCCGCAGCCGCGGCGACCAGCAGTCGGTCAGGTCGACGAACCGCCCGGCGTAGCCCGGCGGCGGCGGCGGGCCGGCCAGCGGCGAGACCCCGGTGAGGTTGAGATGGTCCCGGATCACGACCGTCTGCCCTACCCGGTAGTCCGGGTTCACGCCACCGGCCGCGTTGGTGAGCACGACCACCCGGGCGCCGGCCGCGATCGCCATCCGCACCGGGTGGACCGCCTCAGCCGGTGTCCGGCCCTCGTAGAGGTGCACCCGCCCGACCAGCACCAGCACCCGACGACCGGCCACGTCGACCGAGCGCACCCGGCCCTGATGCCCGGCGACGGTCGGTGGGACGAACCCCGGCAAGTCGGTCGTCGACAGCTCGACGGCGCCAGTGCCGAGGCTCTCGGCGGCGTCCTGCCAGCCCGACCCGAGGACGACCGCCACGTCGTGCCGCAGCACCCCGCTGCGTCGGGCCAGCTCGGCGGCGGCGGCCTCGGCAGCGGCGAACGGGTCGGCGTCGGTCCCGGTCACGGTTGGCGACGTTACCGCAGCCACTAGCAGGGCGAAATGCGCCCGGAGAGTTCACGAAACCGTGACCTGGGCGCAGGACGCGGCGGGTGTATGGTCCCCTCCGGCCACCGCTCGTGGCCATTGGTGATGGCCGCGTCCCCGCTTCGTGGGGCCGGCCCCGGAAGGGGAACTGGTGGCTGATCGAGTGAAGCGCACTGTCCGTACGACGGCCGGTCGACGGGGACGCAGGTCCACGATCATGATCGGAGTGACCGCCTCACTGGCGGTGGTCGCGGCCGCGTGCGGCGGTACCTCCACGGGCAGCACCGGGGCGTCGGGCGGGTCCAGCCCGTCAGCAGCGGCGAGCTCGAGCGCCAGCACGACGAGCAAGTTCCTCGCCTGTGAGGTCACCGACACCGGTGGCATCAACGACCGTTCCTTCAACGCCTCGGCGTATGACGGTCTGAAGGTCGCGGCGAAGGCGATTCCGGGCCTGACCTACACCTACCTGTCGTCGACCTCCACCAGCGACTACACGCCCAACATCAACACGCTGGTCGGGCGGCACTGCGGGATCATCATCACGGTCGGCTTCGACATGGCCGCCGCCACGACGAAGGCCGCCAAGGCCAACCCCAACCAGAAGTTCGCGATCGTCGACTACCCCTCGCTCGGGCTGAAGAACGTCAAGTCGCTCAGTTACGAGACGAACCAGGACGGTTTCCTCGGCGGCTACCTCGCGGCGGCCATGAGCAAGTCCGGCAAGGTCGGCACCTTCGGTGGTCAGAACATCCCGACCGTCACCATCTATATGGATGGCTGGGTTGCCGGCGTCCGCTACTTCAATAAGCAGAACAACGCCCACGTGAGCGTCCTCGGCTGGACGCCCAAGGCCGGTCGGCCCAAGAACAGCCTCGCCGGGTCCGGCCTGTTCACCAATGACTTCACCAACCAGTCGCTCGGCAAGACCGACACCCAGACCCTCCTCTCGCAGGGCGCCGACGTGATCTTCCCGGTGGCCGGCTCGGTGGGTCTCGGCGCCGCCGCGGCCGTCAAGCAGGCGGGTGGCACCAACTACATGGAGTGGGTCGACACCGACGGGTGCATCTCCGCACCGCAGTACTGCTCGCTGTTCCTCACCAGCGTCAACAAGGGAATCTCAACCTCGGTGAGCACAGAGGTTGAGGCGGCCGCCAAGGGAACGTTCACCGGTGGCCTCTACGTCGGCACGCTGAAGAACGGCGGCGTCGGGCTGGCGCCGTTCCATCAGTTCACCAGCAAGATCCCGTCCAAGGTGTCCTCGGCACTCACCACGATCAAGGCCGGCATCGAGTCCGGGCAGATCTCGGTGAACCCGAACTCCTACCCGGCGAGCTGATCCGAGTCGGGACAGGCCAGGCCGACCGGCGCTAGGGTGCGCCCTACCGCCGGTCGGGAGGCACGATGAAGCTCGAGCTGGCAGGGATCACCAAGCGCTTCGGCGCGCTGGTGGCCAACAATGGGATCGACCTGACCGTCGAGCCCGGCGAGATCCACTGCCTGCTCGGTGAGAACGGGGCCGGCAAGAGCACGCTCATGAACGTGCTCTTCGGCCTGTTGCAGGCCGATGCCGGCGAGATCCGGATCGACGGTGCCGCGGTCCGCTTCGCCGACCCGGGTGACGCCATCCGGCAGGGCATCGGCATGGTGCACCAGCACTTCATGCTGGTGCCGGTGTTCACCGTGGCCGAGAACGTCGTGCTCGGCTTCGAGCCGACCCGTGCGCTTGGTTTCCTGGACCGCCAGAAGGCACGCGCGGACATCCGCCGGCTCTCGGCGGAGTTCGGTCTCGAGGTGGATCCGGACGCGACCGTCGAGGAGCTACCGGTCGGCATCCAGCAGCGTGTCGAGATCCTCAAGGCGCTGCTGCGGGACGTCAGCCTGCTGATCCTCGACGAGCCCACGGCGGTGCTGACGCCGCAGGAGACCGACGGCCTGTTCACGATCATGCGCTCGCTGGCCGAGTCGGGCTGCTCCATCCTGTTCATCACGCACAAGCTCAAGGAGGTCTTGGCCGTCGCGGACCGGATCACCGTCGTACGGCAGGGCAAGGTCGTCGGCACCACCACGCCCGCCGAGTCGGATGAGGAGGAGCTCGCGACCATGATGGTCGGCCGCAACGTCGACCTTGTGGTCCGCAAGACGGCCGCCGAACCCGGTGAACCGATGCTCTCACTCGGTGCCCTCACGCTGACGGACGAGCGCGGCGTCACTGTCGTGGACCACGTCGACCTGACGGTGCGGGCCGGCGAGGTCGTAGCCCTCGCCGGGGTGCAGGGCAACGGGCAGACCGAGCTCGCCGAGGCGTTGCTCGGCCTGCACCCGGTAGCGGGCGGAACGATCCGGCTGGACGGGAAGGACATCACGGGGTCGACGCCCCGCCACGCGCTGCGCGCCGGCATCGCCTACATCCCCGAGGACCGGCAGCGTGAGGGGCTGGTGCTCGGTATGTCGATCGGCGACAACCTGGTGCTCGACCTGCACAACGTCGCGCCGTACGCGCGGCACGGCGCGCGGAACCTCACCGAGGTGAGCGAGAGTGGCCAGCGCAAGCTGAGCGAGTTCGACATCCGGGCGACCTCAGTGGAGACGCCGGTGGGCACCCTGTCCGGCGGCAACCAGCAGAAGGTCGTGGTCGCTCGCGAGCTGTCCCGGCCGGTGCGACTGCTCGTCGCCGCTCAGCCGACGCGCGGCCTGGATGTCGGCTCGATCGAGTACGTCCACCGGCGGATCATCGAGGAGCGCGACCGCGGAACCGCCGTCCTGCTGATCTCCTCGGAGCTCGACGAGATCCTCGCGCTCGCCGACCAGGTCGCGGTGATGTTCCGTGGGGCCGTGGTTGGCATCGTCCCGCCGGGCGTCGGGCGAGAACAAATCGGTCTGATGATGGCGGGCGCCCACGAAGAAGGCGACCCGGAATGACCGCCGTACCGGCCGAATCGGTTCCCGCCGGGGAATCCACAACCGGCGAACCCTCGGGTTCGCCGCCGTGGTGGTCGACCGCTCTCCATCGGATGACCGAGGCGAACGTGGCGGTCGTCACGGTGCTCGCGGTGTTCTGCGGCCTGGTGTTCGGGGCGATCCTCATCGTCGTCACCACGACGTCGACACTGCATGCGTGGGGCAACGTCGGCTCGCACCCATGGCACGCGATCAGCCTGAGCTTCCGTACGGTGGGTACGGCGTACGGCGACCTGTTCATCGGGTCGATCTTCAGTCCGTCCGCGCTGGGTCACGCGGTGTCGACCGGCCACGGCTGGGTGGCGCTGTTCACCCCGCTGTCGGAGACGCTCGTGGCGGCGACGCCGCTCATCCTGGCCGGGACCGGCGTGGCGCTGGGCTTCTCGACCGGGGTGTTCAACATCGGCGGCCAGGGTCAGTTCATCGCCGGCGCGCTGGCCGCGACCTACGTCGGCTTCGGGGTGCACCTGCCGCTTCCGCTGCACGTGCCGCTGGTGGTCCTCGCCGGTGCGGCTGGCGGGGCGGTCGCGGGCTTCATCCCCGGCTTCCTCAAGGCGCGCACCGGCGCCCATGAGGTGATCGTCACGATCATGCTCAACTACATCATCCTCGACCTGCTCGACTACCTGCTGACCACGAAACCGTTGCAGGCCCCCCACCAGAGCAACTCGATCTCGCAGACCATCCCCTCGTCGGCGACCCTGCCGCATCTGTTCGGTAGCGGGCTGCGGGTCAACGCTGGGCTCATCGTGGCGCTGGCTGTGGCGGCCGGTGCCTCGTGGTTCATGAAGCGCAGCACGCTCGGCTTCACCTTCCGGGTGATCGGGTCAAACCCGGACGCCGGCCGAACCGCGGGCATGGACGCCAAGCTGGCGACGATCCTGGTGTTGACGATCTCCGGGGCGCTGGTCGGGCTGGCCGGCATGTCGACGCTCGCCGGGACTGACTTCTTCCTCTCCAGCGGGTATGGCGGCGGCACCGGGTTCAACGCCATCACCGTTGCGCTGCTCGGGCGCAACAAGCCGAGCGGTGTCGTGCTCGGCTCGCTGCTGTTCGCTGCGCTCATCACCGGCGGTCGCTACATGCAGGCCGCCACCGGGATCCCGCTCGACCTCACGACCGTGATCCAGGCGGTCATCGTGTTCTTCGTCGCGACGCCGGCGCTGATCCGCGAGATCTTCCGACTCCGCGAAGCCGGGTCCGGCAAGATCCTGCTCTTCACCAAGGGGTGGGCCGGGTGACCGCCACCACGATGGAGGCGCACGTCGCACCGGCCGCTCCCGAGGGCCGGCTGGTGTCGGTCGCGCGGGTGCGCGGCATGGGCATCTTCCTGCTCGGGCTTTCCCTGATCGGCGTACTCGGCTTCGGGTTCGGCGTGTCTGGCAGTGTCCACGCCACCTTCCTGCTGTCGAGCCCGCCCGCGGTCAGCGTCTCGCCGCTCGACATGCCGGTGCGGGGCGTGTGCATCCCGCTCGCAGTGGTCTGTGCGCTGCTCGGCGCGTGGCTGGTCGCCGCGCCGCCGCGTCGGGGGAGCTACGCGATCTTCGGGGCCGGCGTCGTCATCTTCGTGTGGTCGTTCCGGGTGTGGGCGGCCCGCGGCGGCTCGCTCGACTTCGTCCAGCTGCTCGCCGGGACGCTGGTCTCGGCGACACCGCTGGTCTACGGCGCGCTCTCCGGCGTGATGTGCGAGCGCTCCGGCGTCGTCAACATCGCGATCGAGGGGCAGTTCCTCGCCGGCGCGTTCCTCGGCGCGATGATCGGCAGCGCGTCCCACAGCCTCTGGCTCGGCGTCCTCGCCGGTGCCGCGTCGGGCGCGCTGTTCGGTGCGCTGCTCGCCTTCCTGTCGTTGCGCTACGGCGCGGACCAGATCATCGTCGGCGTCGTCATCGTCGCCTTTGCCACCGGGCTCACCAACTTCCTCACCGCCCAGGTGCTCTCGCCGGATCAGGCGACCCTCAACAGCCCGAACACCTTCGACCCCATCGCGCTGCCGGGCCTGTCGAAGATCCCCATCATCGGTCCGGTGCTGTTCAACCAGAACGTGTTCGTGTACGGCGCCGCCGTACTGCTCGTCGTCGTCCACGTCGCGTTGTTCCACACCAAGTGGGGGTTGCGGGTCCGGTCGGTCGGCGAGCACCCTCGCGCCGCCGCCACGGTCGGCATCCACGTCGTGTCGGTGCGCTACCGCAACGTGATCCTCGGCGGCGCCATCGCCGGGATCGGCGGTGCGTCGTTCACGATCGGCTCGATCGGCGAGTTCTCCTCGAACATGACCGCCGGCCTCGGGTACGTCGCTCTGGCTGCCATGATCTTCGGTCGATGGCGGCCGTTCGGGGCCCTCAGCGCCGCCCTGCTGTTCGGTTTCGCGGTGTCGTTGCAGAGCTTCCTCGCCGTACTCAATGTGGGAATCCCGTCGCCGATCCTGTCGATGGCGCCGTACGTCATCACGATCGCGGTCGTATCCGGTCTGGTCGGACGGGTCCGGCCACCCGCCGCCGACGGCGTCCCCTACGTGGCCGGTTAACCCCCGGCAAGGCAAGGCTCTCCGGGCTCCCATGGCCGCTTATAGCGGCTAGAGCCACCAAAACCGGCCATGAACGTGGGGACTAGCCGCCGGACGAAGGTCATCGCGGAATCAGCAAGGCGAGAAGCTGCTCAGAGCGCGATGATCATGGATCTGCGTACTCACCAGATTCGCGGTGGCCGGATGACGACGCTAGAACGTCGCCAGACGGCCATGAGAATGAAGCTGGCTGCCGTGGACATTAGAGTCGCTGGTCATGAGCGCTGAGCTGAACTGGGACGCGCTTCGCCAGGTCGCCAACGAGATGGCGGCCCGGGCCTATGCGCCGTACTCCCGGCTGCACGTCGGCGCTGCCGGCCTCACCGATACCGGCGAGATCGTCGGCGGCTGCAATGTCGAGAACGCCTCCTACGGCCTGACCCTGTGCGCCGAATGCGGCCTGGTGTCGGCGCTCGCGGCGAGTGGCGGGACCCGACTGGTCGCGGTCAGCGTCGTTGCCGGCGACGGTCGTCCGCTCACCCCGTGCGGCCGGTGCCGGCAGCTGCTCATGGAGCTCGGCGGCCCCGACTTGCCGCTCGACGCCGGACCCGATCGAGAACCGATGCGGCTCGCCGAGCTGCTCCCGGGAGCCTTCGACGGCGACACGCTGTCCGAGCGGCAGCCCCCGGCGTGAGCGGCGGCTTCGACGCCGTCGACGTCATCCGTGCCAAGCGCGACGGCCGGGTGCTGAGCGACGGCCAGATCGACTGGGTGATCGCGGGGTACGCCGATGGCGAGATCCCCGACGAGCAGATGTCGGCGCTGCTGATGGCGGTCTGCTGGCGCGGGCTGTCGCCGGCGGAGCTGGCCCGCTGGACGGCGGCGATGATCGCGTCCGGCGAGCGGCTCGACCTGAGCGGGCTGTCGCGGCCGACCGTCGACAAGCACTCCACGGGCGGCGTCGGCGACAAGGTGTCCCTGGTGCTCGCGCCGCTGGTGGCCGCCTGCGGTGCAGCGGTCCCGCAGCTGTCGGGTCGTGGGCTCGGGCACACCGGCGGCACCCTCGACAAGCTCGAGTCGATCCCGGGCTGGCGGGCCGACCTGAGTAACTCCGACATGCGCGCGCAGCTCGAGGACGTCGGCGCTGTGATCTGCGCAGCCGGGGCGGGACTCGCGCCAGCCGACCGCAAGCTGTACGCGTTGCGCGACGTCACCGGCACCGTCGAGTCGATCCCGCTGATCGCCGCTTCGATCATGTCGAAGAAGATCGCCGAGGGGACGGCGGCGCTGGTGCTCGACGTCAAGGTCGGCTCGGGGGCCTTCATGCCCGACCTCGCGCAGGCCCGGGAGCTCGCGCAGACCATGGTCGGGCTGGGTCGCGACCACGGTGTCGCCGTGACCGCGCTGCTGACCGCGATGGACACCCCGCTCGGCCGGGCCGTCGGCAACGCGCTCGAGGTCACCGAGTCGGTCGAGACGCTCGCCGGCCGTGGTCCCGACGACCTGCGCGAGATCACGTTGGCGCTGGCCGGTGAGATGTTGGGCGCCGTCGGGATCGACGCGGATCCGGCCGCGGCACTCGACGACGGGTCGGCGCTCGCGGTGTGGGAGCGGATGATCGCTGCCCAGGGGGGCGATCCCGGGGCCGAGCTGCCGACGGCCTCCCACATCCAGACCGTCGTCGCCGACCGCAGTGGTGTGGTGGCTCGGCTCGACGCCCGGGGCATCGGCGTCGCCGCCTGGCGGCTCGGCGCGGGTCGGGCCCGCAAGGCAGATGCGGTCGACCCGACCGCAGGCGTGATGTGCCTGGCTCGGCCGGGCGACGAGGTCACGGCCGGTGACGTCCTGCTCGAGCTGCACACCGATGACGCATCACGCTTCGACCACGCTCGGCAGAGCCTCGAGGGAGCAATCGCGATCTCCGATACGGCACCCGAGATCGCCCCGCTGGTGCTCGACCGGGTCGGCTGACCGCCGCTGCCGGTCGTTCATTTCGGCGCGGTAACGTGCCGGATGCCCTCGTCCGCGTTGGATCCGCATCGGATCGTCACCGTCCCCAAGGTCCTGCTCCACGACCATCTCGACGGCGGGCTACGACCGGCGACGATCGTCGAGCTGGCCAACGAGATCGGGTACGACGGGCTGCCGGAGACCGACCCGGCCGCGCTGGCGCAGTGGTTCGTCGCCGAGACCCCGAAGCGTGACCTGGTCCGCTACCTCGAAGGCTTCACCCACACCGTCGCGGTGATGCAGACGGCCGATGCGCTGCACCGTGTGGCACGGGAGTGCATCGAGGACCTCGCCGCCGACGGGATCGTGTACGCCGAGGTGCGGTTCGCGCCTGAGCTGCACATCGAGGCGGGGCTGCGGCTCGAAGAGGTCGTCGAGGCCGTGCTCGCCGGCTTCGCCGACGGCATGGAGGTCGCCCGCGAGGCCGGCCGGCCGATTGTCGCGCGGGTGCTGCTCACCGCGATGCGGACCGCCGCCCGGTCGCTGGAGATCGCCGAGCTCGCCGTGCACTACCGCGACCGTGGCGTGGCCGGATTCGACGTGGCCGGCGCCGAGGCCGGCTACCCGCCGACCCGCCACCTGGACGCCTTCCAGCTGATCCAGCGCGCCAGCTTCCACGCCACGCTGCACGCCGGGGAGGCGTTCGGGCTGCCGTCGATCTGGGAGGCGTTGCAGTGGTGCAACGCCGAGCGGCTCGGCCACGGCGTACGGATCATCGACGACATCACCATCCACCCGGACGGTGAGGCCGAGCTCGGCCTGTTGGCGAGCTACATCCGGGACCGGCGGATCCCGCTCGAGATCTGCCCGACCTCCAACGTCCACACCGGCGCGGCGCCGTCGCTGGCCGAGCACCCGATCGGCGTACTCCGTCGGCTGCGGTTCCGCGTCACGGTCAACACCGACAACCGGCTGATGAGCGGAGTCACGCTGTCCTCCGAGCTGGCCCGCTGCTGCGAGACGTTCGGCTGGGGCTGGCGTGACCTGGAGTGGCTGACCATCAATGCGATGAAGAGCGCCTTCTGGCCGTTCGACGACCGGCTCGCACTGATCAACGGCGTGATCAAACCCGCGTACGCCGCGGCCCGTGGTGCCGCGGTGCTCGACGACGCGGCAGCGACCGCCGCCGCAACGGGCTAGCGCAGCCGAAGCGCCCGCAGCACCTGGTCGTCGACGTGGTGGGCGGAGCCGGCACCGCTCTCGGGGACGACGCGCGGCCGTTCCTCGTCCACCTCGATCCCCCAGTCGTCGTCGAGCAGCGCGCGGATCATCGCCGGCCAGACGTAGTCGGCGGGGTTGATGCCGCTCTCGTGCGGCACGTGTGTCTCCATGCCGACGTGGTGCACCAGCAGCAGCAGGCCGCCGGGCGCGACGGCCGCCAGCAGCGCGCGTTCGGCCGCGGCCTCGGGCGTCCGCAGCAGGGCTGGGTACTGCGCCGAGACCAGGTCGAACGACCCTGGCGTCAGATTGGCCTCCGCAAGTCCGACGTGCATCCAACGCACGGTCACACCGGCGTCACGGGCGTGGTCAGCTGCACGTGCGAGGGCCACGCCCGACACCTCCACCGCGGTGACATCCCAGCCGCCGCGCGCGAGCCAGACCGCGTCCGCGCCCTCGCCGCAGCCGACGTCGAGCACCCGACCCGGAGTCAACCCGGCGACCTCGGCCACCAGCGCGCCGTTGGGCTGGCCGCTCCACAGTCGTTCCTGGTCCTCGTACCGCTTGTCCCACTCCGCCAGCACCGCGGGGTCAACGCCGTACTCGCTCATACCCCGACCGGGTGCCAGACCGTCTTGGTCTCGAGGAACGCCACCATCCGCGACAGGTCCGGCAGCGCCGTCCAGTCCGGCTCGGCATCGGGAGCCCGCAAAACCCGCTTCACCGTGTCGGCCGCCGACCGCTCCAGGTCCTCCGCGAGATCGGCGGCGCCGGCCAGGTCGAGCCCGTCGACGTCCTGGTGCGAGGCCAGCCACGGTGCCAGCTCCGCGACGTCGCCGGTGAGCAGGTTCACGACACCGCCCGGCAGGTCCGACGTCGCGAGCACCTCGGTCAAGGTGACCCCAGGAAGCGGCCGCTCGGTCGAGGCGATCACGACCGTTGTGTTGCCGCTCACGATGGCCGGGGCCACGACCGAGACCAGCCCGAGCAACGATGACGTCGATGGGGCGATGACGCCGATGACTCCGCTGGGTTCCGGCACCGAGAAGTTGAAGTACGGGCCGGCCACCGGGTTGGCCGCGCCGAGCACCTGGGACAGCTTGTCGGTCCAGCCGGCGTACCAGACCCAGCGGTCGATCGCCTCGCTGACCTGGCTGGCGGCCGCCCGCGCGGTGATGCCTTCGGCGGCACCGACCTCCTCGGCGAACTGCGAGCGGCGTCCTTCGAGCATCTCCGCGACCCGGTAGAGCACCTGACCGCGGTTGTACGCCGTGGCGCCCGCCCAGCCGGGCTGCGCCTTGCGCGCGGCGGCGACGGCGTCGCGCACGTCCTTGCGTGACGCCTGTGCCACGTTCGCCACGAAGCCTCCCTGGCGGTCGGAGATCGGGTAGGTGCGGCCGGACTCCGACCGGGGGAACGCACCGCCGATGAACAGCTTGTAGGTCTTGCGGACGTCGACTCGTCGCGGGCTAGTGGGCAAGGTAGGCCCCCAGCCCGTGCCGGCCACCTTCGCGGCCATAACCGGACTCGCCGTACCCGCCGAACGGCGACGCCGGGTCGAATCGGTTGAACGTGTTGGCCCACACCACGCCGGCTCGCAGCCGCTGCGCCATCCACAGGATGCGCGAGCCCTTGTCGGTCCATACCCCCGCAGACAGTCCGTACGGCGTGTTGTTCGCCTTCGCGATCGCTTCCTCGGGGGTGCGGAACGTCATCACGGCGAGAACCGGACCGAACACTTCCTCCTGCGCCACCCGGTGAGCCGGCGTCACGTCGGTCAGCACGGTCGGGGCGAACCAGTAACCCGACGACGGCAGGTCGCACGGTGGCGACCAGCGGGTCGCACCCTCCGACTCGGCCACCGCGGTCAGCTCCGTGATCCTTTCCAGCTGGGCGGCCGAGTTGATCGCGCCGATGTCGGTGTTCTTGTCCAACGGGTCGCCGAGCTTGAGGTGCACGAGCCGGCGGCGCAGCGCATCGAGCGTCTCCTCCGCGATCGACTCCTGCACCAGCAGCCGCGACCCCGCGCAGCACACATGACCCTGGTTGAAGAAGATCCCGTTGACGATGCCCTCGACGGCCTGGTCGAGCGGCGCGTCGTCGAAGATGATGTTCGCCGCCTTGCCGCCGAGCTCGAGACTGAGCCGTTTCCGAGTACCTGCAACGGTTTTCGCGATCTCCTTGCCGACCGCCGTGGACCCGGTGAACGCGACCTTGTCGACGCCTGGGTGCGCTACGAGCGCCTGACCGATCTCCGGGCCGCCATTGATGATGTTGACCACGCCCGGCGGCAGGTCGGCCTGGGCGATGATGTCCGCGAGCGCCAACGCCGACAGCGGTGTGGTCTCGGCAGATTTCAGTACGGCGGTGTTGCCGGCCGCGAGCGCCGGTGCCAGCTTCCACGCGGCCATCAGCAGCGGGAAGTTCCACGGCACCACCTGAGCGGCGACGCCGAGCGGCTGCGGGTCCGGTCCGAAGCCGGCGTACCCGAGCTTGTCGGCCCACCCGGCGTGGTAGAAGAAATGCGCCGCGGCCATCGGTACGTCGACGTCCCGCGACTCCCGGATCGGCTTGCCATTGTCGAGCGTTTCGAGGACAGCGAGCTCCCTGGCCCGCTCCTGGATCAGCCGGGCGATCCGGAACAGGTACTTCGCCCGCTCGCGGCCCGGCATCCGATGCCACACGCCGTCGTACGCGCGCCGCGCCGCCGAGACCGCCGTGTCGATGTCGGCCTTGTCGGCCAGGGCGACCGAGGCGAGCACCGACTCGTCGGCCGGGTTGACGGTCTTGAAGGTGCCGCCACCGCCGTCGACGAACTTGCCGTCGATGTACATCCCGTAGGACTCCCGGAGCCGGGCGACCGACCGGGACTCGGGCGCCGGGGAGTAGTCGAAGTCGCTCACGTCAGTCCACCGTCACGTAGTGCGGGCCAGAGTAGGCGCCGGTCCGCAGCTTGATCCGCTGCATCAGCAGGTCGTTGAGCAGGCTCGAGGCGCCGAACCGGAACAGCCGCGGCGACAGCCACGCCTCGCCCGCGACCTCCTTCACCGCGACCAGGTAGCGCAGCGCATCCTTCGACGACCTGATGCCGCCGGCCAGCTTCACACCGCGGTGGTCGCCGGTGGCGCGCTCGAAGTCACGGACTACACCGAGCATCGTCACCGCCACCCCGGGAGTCGCGGCGGGGCTCACTTTCCCAGTCGAGGTCTTGATGAAGTCGGCGCCCGCAGCGAGCGCTAGCCACGACGCGCGGGCGACGTTGTCGTATGTCGCGAGCTCGCCCGTCTCGAGGATGACCTTCAGGTGCGCCGAGCCGCACTCCTCGCGGACCGCCACGATGTCGTCGAACACCTCGGCGTACCGACCGGAGAGGAACGCACCGCGGTCGATGACCATGTCGATCTCGTCGGCGCCGGCGCTGACCGCCTCGCGAACGTCGGCGAGCCGGGTTGCGAGGGACGCCCGGCCGGACGGGAACGCCGTCGCGACGCTCGCCACCGCGACACCGGTGCCGGCAAGCTCGGTGACCGCCTCGGCGATCAGGTCCGGGTAGAGACACACCGCCGCCACCCGCGGGCACTCCGGGTCACCAGGATCCGGGTGCACCGCCTTCACACACAGACCGTGCACCTTGCCGCGCGTGTCGTTGCCCTCGAGCGTGGTCAGGTCGACCATCGAGATGGAGGTGTCGAGCGCCCAGCGCTTCGCGTCGGCCTTGATGCTGCGCGACCACAGCATCGCGGCGCGCTGCTCGACTCCGACTTGGTCGACAGCGGGTATGCCACGAAGGAAGCTGCGCAACGAGCCGTCGTCATGGCCCACGGTCTCCATCAAAGCAGCCGCGCCGGCGGGTCGCGTCATCGCGCCCGCGGGCGCCTGTCTCGCGTGTTGGAGCCCATCGCTACCCATGCCTGCGACCCTACCGGCGCACCACCCTCGCTCGGCAGCCGTGACCGCCGCACCGGCTAGCGGAAGACGCCGGTATGCCCGAGCGAGTAGCGACCGGGCTGGGGGTAGACGCACAGTCCGTGAGGTCCCTGCCCGACGGGGATCTTGGCGAGCAGGTGACCGTTCGTCGTCGAGATCGCGTAGACGACGCCGTTGTAGCGCCCGGACAGCCACAGCACCTTGCCGTTCGCTGAGACGCCACCCATGTCGGGGCTTCCGCCGCCGGGGATCCGCCACTTCTTGACGACGCGACGGGTGCGGAAGCTGATCAGGGAGATCGACCCTTCCCCTCGGTTGGTGACGTAGAGGTACCGGGAGTCCCGGCTCACGTACAGCCCGTGCGCACCCGCACCGGTATGTCGGAAACCGATGACGTGGAACGGGGATCCGCCGACCAGCCACACGCCGTTGTGGGCCATGTCCGCGACGTAGAAGACCTTGCCATCGGGAGCGAGTTTGACGTCCTGTGGCATCGCGCCGCTGCTCAGCGTGAGAGATCCCACGACCCGTTGCTCCGCGATGTCGACCTTGAGGAGCTGGCCAGAGAACTCACAGCTGAACACGGCGTAACGGCCGTTCGCGGAGAAGTCGGCGTGGTCGACACCGCGGCAGTTGACCGACAACGCGTGCTCCAGCCGCATCGTCCGCGGGTTGACGAAGTCCAGCCGACCGAGGCGTTCGGCGACAACGATCCCGAACCGACCGTTGGGGGTGAAGTACATGTTGTACGGGTCGGCGACCGGCAGGGTCCGGCCGAAGGATCCGTTGCGTGGGTTGATGACCGTGACGCTGTTGCCGTTGTCGTTGAGCACGTACAGATGTTTCATGTCGTACGACGGGGTCACGTGCTGCGGCAGGGCGCCGACCGGATGGGTGCCGATGACCTTGAACGTCCTCGGGTCGATCACGCTCACGGTGTTGGACAGGCTGTTCGGAACATAGATGAGCGGTCGATCCGCTCGGACGATGGGAGACAGCCGGTTCGGACGGTCGGCGGCGTAGACGTCCGTGGGGTTCAGCTGCGGGGGCATCCCTGGCAGGCCGGCTGATCCGCTTGCGCTCGGGTGAGAAGTCGGCTGCGGTCTGGCACTCGTGGCCGTGGAAGGCGGACCCGCCGGAGAAGGGCCGGACTGCTGGGTCTGATCCGAGGAACAGGCGCCCAGAGCCAACACGAGTGCGGCGGCTGCGAGGGCGCTGCGGATCATGTTGCGGCCCCTTCATGGGCGTGGGGGAGCAGCCTGCTCGCCGCTACGGGCTCGAGTCCGCGAGCCCGCAGCCCGGAGATCACATGCGGGAGCGCCTCGGCGGTGCCCGGAAACAACGTGTGGAGGCTGACGATGGAGCCACCATGAGCCGAGGAGAGGACGCGGGACACCACAGCAGCCGCGCCGGGATCGGTGTAGTCGAGCGGGTCGACGTCATAGGACAGGCTCGTCGGGTAGCCGGCCGCACCACTGGCGCGCAACATCAACGGGGTCGCGTGCGGCGTGCCCGACGGTCGAAACCAGCGACCGCCGTTCCCGGTGAGCCGGGTGAGCAGGTCGCGGCACTTGACGATCTCGAGGCGGGTCGCGTCCGGGTCGTCGTCGGCGAGCACCGGATGCGACCAGGTGTGGTTGCCGAGGTCGTGACCGGCCGCCAGGATCTGCCGGGCGAATCGGGGGTTCTGAGCCAGCCACGTGCCGACCACCAGCATCGTGAGGTGGGCATTCTGCCGGCGGGCAGCCTTGAGCACCGCGCTGACGACAGCCGGATCGCCGGCCACGTGGAAGGTCAGCGCGACCTGCCCGCTCGATCTGTGGCCGCTCGTGATCTCGCGGGCCGGGCCCCGGCGCACTGGGCTGGCCGAGGGTGATTCTGACGGCGCGGCCGAACCCGGGGCAGTGCGAGGACTTCGCGTGATCGAAGCCAGCGGGCGGGCCTGGGTGTTCGATCGGCGCGCGCCACAGGCAGCCGCCAGGCCGGCCAAGGCACCGGTGATGAGGAGCCGTCGTCGCTGCATGTCGATTCACCGTGCCAGGTCGCCGCGACGTCGGCAGCAGCCATGAGTCGCATCCCGGTGGCCCAACGTCACACTTTGTGATGACGGCGAAGCGTCCCGCGAGTCGCTGACGCCAGATCGTGACGTCCGAGGAGCGGGTGCCGCTGAACCGCACATCCGACCGGCGGTGTCAGGCCGGGGTTTGGAGAAGAGCGGCCGGGTTTGGACCAGACCGGAGGGGGGACCTCACAACCACTGGGTTCTCAAGCCGGTGGAACCTCACGGGGAGGCAGTGGCACGAATGCTCGCTGCTTGGCTGCTCACCGGCCTGATCGCCACCCCGATCGCCACCCTCGTCCTGTTTCTGCCCGCTCCTTCGGCGCGCAACGCGGAGGGCCGCGCCTCATGGGCGCGGCGCTTGCTCTCGGCCGTGATCGGGACGGTGCTGCTCGCCGCGGTCACCGCCGCGGTTCTCGATGCCCTCGGTGTGACTCATCGCAATCTCGTCGCGTCCGTCGCGGCGCTGCTGGCGGTCAGCCTGGTCTGGCTCCCGGCCACCCGACGCTGGAACGCCCGCGCGCACCTGACCTGGAGCGCGACCTTCCTGCTGTTCGTCGCCTACCTCGCGTTCATGCTCGACTGGACGGCGATCAGCCACCTCGGTGTCGCCGGCACCATCGGCGGGGCGGTGCTGTGGCTGCTCGAGGCCTTCGCCGCGTTGCTCGGCTGCGCGTACCTCTGGGAGCTGTGCGACGCGCTCGGCAGCCAGCGCTGGGACCGCAGGATCCGTGGCGGCGCGCCGGCCGAGCTCGCCGACCACCTGCCGTTCGTCAGCATCCAGGTTCCGGCGTACAACGAACCACCCGAGATGGTGATCGAGACCCTCGAGTCGCTCAAGGCGATGGACTATCCGAACTACGAGATCATCTGCCTCGACGACAACACCGACGACGAGACACTGTGGCGACCGGTCGAGGCGTGGTGCCTCGAGCACGGCATCAAGTTCGCCCACCTGCAGGACTGGCCCGGCTACAAGTCGGGGGCGCTGAACTACGCGCTCGCCAACGAGATCGATCCGCGCGCCGAGCTGATCGCGGTCATCGACTCCGACTACCAGCTCGACCCGTCGTTCCTCCGCCGTTGCGCGCCACTGTTCGCGGACCCGTCGGTGGGGTTCATCCAGTCGCCGCAGGACTACCGGGACTGGGAAGGCGCCGCGTTCTACCGCCGCCTCTACTACAGCTACAAGTACTTCTTCGCCGTCTCCCAACCCTCGCGCAACGAACGCGACGGCGCGATCTTCGCCGGGACCATGGGACTGATCCGTCGGTCGGCGCTCGAAGAGGTCGGCGGCTGGGACGAGTGGTGCATCACCGAGGACGCCGAGCTGTCACTGCGGCTGCTGCGCCGCGGCTACTCCGGCCTGCACGTCGACGCGTCGTTCGGCCACGGCGTGATGCCGCTGACCTTCGAAGCCTTGAAGGGACAACGGTTCCGCTGGTGCTTCGGCGGCATCCAGATCCTGCGCCGCAACTGGCGGTGGATGCTGCCCGGTCGCCGTGACGAGCAGAACCGGCTCAGCCCGGGACAGCGCTGGGCGTACCTGTCGGGCGCGGTCCAATGGTACGGCGACCTGCTGGCGCTGATCTTCTTCGTGTTCCTGCTCGTCGGCGCCGGCAACCTCGCGCTGCACGGCGATCTGTTGCTGCGCAAGCTCACCGGGTTCCTGCTGGCCGCCATCCCGCTGCTGGTGATTCTCGGGCTGGTCCGCGCGGTCGCGTTGCTCCGGCGCGGGACCGGGGCGTCGTGGAGCGACGCGCTCGGCGCCTTCGTGATCTGGCAGTGCACGTCACTGGTCGTGGCCCGTGCGTCGGTGCAGGCGTTGTACGCCAAGGAAGCGGAGTTCCTGCGGACCCCGAAGACGATGGAGGAGGGCAGCTTCTGGGACGCCATCAGGGGCAACCGCGGCGAGACGATCCTCGGCGTGCTCGGGGTGGCCGGCATCGCCGCGGCGCTGACCAACACCTCCGGGTACGGCGGCCCACTGACCGCCGCGTTGCTGCTGTGGCCGACGCTGGCGTTTCTCGCGGCTCCCTATAACAGCCGGGCCGCCCAGCATGCAGCGCTGCCGCCGGAGCTGGCTGCGCGTCGTCGCAGCGAGCGGTTGCGGATGACGCCGAAGCGCGCGACCGTCGCGGCCGGCGGTGGCCTGGTCCTGGCCGGAACCGTCGCCGCGGTGGTGGTGGCGCTGATCGCTCCCGGTCACCACCCGGTGGTCGGGCCGCAGCTGCTCAAGCCTGCCCGCGGCCACAACGTCCAGTACAACGTGTCGCCATCGCCGTCGCCGACCCCGTCGACGAACTCGCCGTCCGCGTCACCGTCCGCCACGCCGAGCAGCGTGACATCGACGACACCGGTGTCGCCGTCGGCCAGCCCGACACCGAGCTCCTCGACGGTTCCGAGCGCGAGCACGAGCCCGGTCAGCAGCCCGTCCGCGTCCTCGAGCGAGGCGCCGGCGACCGCCTCGTCGAGCCCGTGAGGACTGGCGGAGGCTTACCAACCGTCGCGGAAGCCGGCGGCGGCCTCGGTGATGTCGCGCACGTGGTGCACGCCTTCATGCATGACGTTGCGCAGCATCCAACCGGCTGAGCGCTCGTCGTTTCGTCGTACCGCGATGCGCGACCAGTCGTCGTCACGGAACGTGGACACCTCGTCGGAGAAGCCATCAACCGAGTCGTCGAGCTCGTCGAGCACGCCGGGCAAGTAGCGCTTGTTGTAGCGGAACCACCGGGCCCGCAGGTCGTTGAACATCGGCTCGAGGTCGGGCCGGTCCTCGGTGCGGGTTCGATGCAGCCGCACCGTGTAGACGACAAAGACATCCCGCAGGTGACACACGTACTCCGTGATCGACCACAGCTGCGGCGCCGGCCGGTCGTGCCAGTGGGCGGTTGGCGCCAGGTCGACCGCGCGGCGGGCCGCCTGCGGGACGTCGGCGATCCGGCTCAGCGCGGTGGCGATCCCCACCCGGTACCTCGTTCCGCAGTCCCCGCAGACATGATTCTGATCCGGCCAGCCGTTCATCCGCCCATCGTGCGCGCGATCAGGCGTCGAGCGCCAGTGCGAACGGCAGCACCCCGGCGGCACCGGCAGCGCGCAGCTCCCGGCCGGCGAGTGCCATCGTCCATCCGGTGTCGACGATGTCGTCGACGAGCAGCACGACCGGGTCACCGAGCCGGCTGATTGCCTCGGACTGTGCCGCCGTCACGACGAAGGATCCGTGCAGGGCCTGGACCCGCCGGGCGCTGTTGGTCCGCGAGGCCGTTCGGTGCCGCGACACGTCGAGGTCCAGAACCCCAAGCCACTCGAGCCGACCGATGGCGGCCAGCCGCTCGCCGAGGGTGCGGACGAGCACCGGGCGGCGCGTCGACGGCACCGCGGCGATGGCGACCGGTCGGCGTTCCCAGCCCCAGGTCCGCAGCACCTCGACGGCGCCGTTGAACAGCTCGTCGGGCAGTCCGTTGTCGGGCAGGCCGTCACGCAGGTAACGCCGCAGCCGCGATCCCCAGCCGATGTCGGAGAGCCGGCCAATCGCGCGCCCCGCCGAGACCTGCTCCCCGGCCGGGATCTTGCCACTGAGTGGGAGACCGATCGTGGTGAGACCGGTTGGCCACATCCGGCGGGGATCGAGAGCCACACCCGGCCTACCGATCTCCGCCTTCGATGCGGTGACCGCAGTCTCGGAGACCGTCGTTTCCCACTCGATGCCGGTGCACCGGTCGCACCGTCCGCACGGCGCCGCGTCCGGGTCGTCGAGCTGGCGGCGGAGGAACTCCATCCGGCAACCGGAAAGCCCGATGTAGTCGCGCATCGCCTGCTGCTCGGCGGCGCGGACCGCGGCGACCTTCTGGTACCGCTCCGCGTCATACACCCACGGCTGACCGGTCGACAGCCAGCCGCCGCTGACCCGGCGTACCGCGCCGTCGACGTCCAGCACCTTCAGCATCGCCTCGAGCCGCGACCGGCTCAGCTCCACCGACACCTCCAATGCCGGGATGCTGATCGGCGTGGTCGGTGACAGCGCGTCCAGGGTCTGGCGGACGATGTCCTCCGGCGGGAACCCGACGCTCGCGTAGTAGCGCCAGATGTCCTCGTCCTCGGCGCCCGGGATCAGCAGCACGGTCGCGCGCTCAACACCCCGGCCGGCCCGGCCGACCTGTTGGTAGTACGCGACCGGCGACTGCGGGGCGCCGAGATGGATGACGAAGCCGAGGTCCGGCTTGTCGAACCCCATGCCGAGTGCCGATGTGGCAACCAGCGCCTTCACCCGGTTGGCGATCAGGTCCTGCTCAGCGACGAGCCGGTCGGCGGTTTCGGTCCGACCGGTGTACGACGCAACCACGTGACCCTGCTCGCGCAGGAAGTCGGCGACCGCCTCGGCCTGCGCGACGGTCAGCGTGTAGATGATTCCGGATCCCGGCAGGTCCTCGAGATGCTCGGTCAGCCAGGCGAGTCGATGCGCGTTGGACGGCAACTGCAGGACACCGAGGTGCAGGCTCTCCCGGTCGAGGCTGCCGCGGAGCACGAGTGGCGGGGCCGTCGTACCGGCCGAACCCAGCTGCTCCGCGACGTCATCAACGACCCGGGCGTTCGCCGTCGCGGTCGTTGCGAGCACTGGGATGCCAGCCGGGAGATCGTCGAGCAGCGAACGGATCCGCCGGTAGTCGGGCCGGAAGTCGTGGCCCCAGTCGGAGATGCAGTGCGCCTCGTCGATGACCAGTAGCCCCGTCTCGGCGGCCAGCCGCGGCAGCACGGTGTCGCGAAAGCCTGGGTTGTTCAGTCGTTCGGGGGAGACCAGCAGCAGGTCGGTCTCGCCGGCCGCGACCGCCGCCTGGACCTCGTCCCACGACTCGAGGTTCGAGGAGTTGATGGTGTGGGCCCGGATGCCGGCGCGCTCCGCCGCCTCGATCTGGTTGCGCATCAAGGCGAGCAGCGGCGACACGATGACGGTCGCGCCGGCACCTTGTGCGCGCAGCAGCGCAGTCGCGATGAAATAGACGGCCGACTTGCCCCAGCCGGTGCGCTGGACGACGAGGGCGCGGCGCCGATCGACGACGAGCGCCTCGATGGCCCGCCACTGGTCCTCGCGCAGCAGCGCTCTCGGCCCGGCCAGCGCCTGAAGCTGCGCTTGGGCCGCGGAACGAAGGTCGCTGAGGGTGGCCGTCATGATGTGCCAGTCAACTCCCCGGCCCCGTCAGATTCGGTCGTGGGACGCCGTGGCCGGAGTGCTGAACTGCGGTCGAGCGCCCCGGAGGTGAGTGAGCAGCTGCAGGAGTCGGTATGTGTCGTCGCCCGTCATTTTGGTGTGTCTTTTGGCCAGGTCGACGATCTCATTCACCCGGTCGGTGAAGTCGTCGTTGACCACGAGTACGACGTCGACGTCCGCCAGTTGAGCGACCAGGCCCGACGGGACGACGGGAGACCAGAACTCCACGGTGGGCGTGGCATCCCGATAAACCTGCGCAGCGTAGGCCCGTGCAGCGGCCACTTTGGCTGCCACCTTTTTGACGCTGGCCGCGTAGCCGCCGTAGTTCAGCCCTTCCAGGTGGACCGCGACCTCCGCGATCCATACGTCCACTCCATCGGAACTGTTCGCGACACCGATGACATCGACCTCGCCTTGGCCCTGTGGGAGATAGGTATTGAAGGAAACCGTGTGGCATCCGCGCACCTGACGCAGGTACGCGCCGACGAGTGATTCACCGATGTCCATGCGGCTCGTCTCCTTTGGTGTTGTTCACACTTGTCAGGGACCTGAGCGTGAGTTTGGGCCGAGGGCACTGACAAGACATCATTGATCGACGAGTAGCCAGTCGGTGGCCTGGTCGGGGATGCCGTCGAAGAATCGGTCGAGCACCTGCCTGAATACTGACTCGTCGGGCGCCGCGCGAGCGAACAGCGTCATCGACGAGCGGAGCTTCTGCGCGTCGATGCCGCCGAATATGTCGAGCGCGCTGCGATCGATCGTCGCCAGGACGGCGGCGGCAGACTCCCGCAACCGAGGGCCAAGCACTGGGTGCTGTAGGTACGCGCGCGCCTCGTCGAGCGAACGGATCGCGAACCGCTGCGAGGTCGCGCTCTGGCCCAGCCCGGCGACCTGAGGGAACACGAACCACATCCAGTGACTCGTCTTGCGGCCACGCCGCAGCTCGCCGATCGCCGCCTCGTAGGTACCACTCGCGTCCTGGGCGGTCACGAAACGATCGAGGTCGTCGGTCACGGGTCGAGCAGCGGCACCGCGCCGACGCCGATGCGTGGACTGGGAACGATGGGCACGTCCGCGCCGATCCACTGCACCAGGAGCAGCGTGGCGTCGTCGCGCAGTTGGTCGACGTGGTGGTCGAGGACCGCCCGGACCAGCCGACGAAGCAGTTCGTCGCCTGTGCGCCCGGACGCAGCCTCGCGCTCGAGCAGGTCGATGAGGCGCGCCAGCCCGAACTCCTCACCGGCCGGGGTGCGGGCCTCGACGACGCCGTCGGTGTAGAGCAGGACCGCGTCTCCCGGCTGCAGGTAGTGCAAGCCCACCGTCGGCACCCGGTCACCGAGCCCGAACGGAAGCGCCGGCTCGCAGCGCAGTTCCGCCACGACGGTCCGGTCGCGCAGCACCAGCGGGGGAGGATGCCCGGCGCAGGACCATTCGAACTCCCCGGTCACCGTGGACAGTCGGCCGATGATCCCGGTAGCGAAGGCCTCGCCGTCGTACTGATCGGCAATGGCACGGTCGATCGCGGCGTGCATGGCCGCCACCGTCGAGAGCTCACGTCGAGAGTGCCGGTAGGCGCCCACCGCGAGGCCGGTGAGCATGCTCGATGACACACCGTGTCCCATCCCGTCGAAGATCGCGAAATCGACGGTGTCGGCATTGATCGCGTAGTCGATGCCGTCGCCCGCGATGTCGTACGCCGGCTCGAGTGCGCCAGCGATCAATGCCCGGTCGGTCGCGGCGGAGAGCGGGGGCATCAGGCCCCACTGCATGGTGGCGGCCAGCGACATCGGTCGGCCGCGCCGCCGCAGGTGTGACAGGTCACTCAGCGGGTCGGTCGCCGCCAGCACGAGACCCATGAAGACGCCGAGCATCTCCAGATTGCTGACGGTCGCCTCATCGGCTTCCGGCACGGTCACGGCGAGTACGCCGGTCCGCATCGTGCCGTGGACCAGCGGCACCCACACCCGTGCTCCGTCGCCGCGATCCGCACTGACCGGCTCTCCGGTGATGAACGCGCGCCCCGACATCGACGAACCGATCGGCTCGTCGGCGGGCGCGTCGCCGGGCATCTGAGAAGGAACCGGGATCAACACCTGATGGGCGAAATCCGCCAGGTACACGACCGGAGCACGACCGGCCAGCGGTTCCAGCGCGGCGACCAGGGCTCGGCTCAGATCGGTCGTGATCGATTGCCGCATGACGCCCAGCGCGACGGAGTAGGCGGGCGTGGACACGTGCCACTGTAGGCCGCATCGGGCGAGCTCAGGCTGTGACCGAGCTCAGGCTATGACGGAGTAGATCCGCCAGCTGCCGGGCACTCCCTTGAACTCGTGCTCGCCCTGGTCGTCGAACCGGAAGCCCGATCCGGTGACGAGCTCACGCACGGTGCCGGAGACCAGCACCTGACCAGCTCCGGCGCTCGAGGCGACCCGTGAGGCGATGTGTACGGCGATGCCGGTCAGCTTCTCGCCGGTCTGCCGGCATTCGCCGGTATGGACGCCGGCGCGGATCGTGACGTCGATCTGCGCGAGCGCGTCCCGCACCGCCTCGGCACAACGGATTGCCTGGGCCGGGCTGGAGAACCAGACCAGGAACCCGTCGCCGGCCGTGTCGATCTCATGCCCACCCAGCCGCGCCAGCTCGCGGCGGACGATGGCGTGATGGCGGCCGAGCAGGTCCTGCCAGGCGCGGTCGCCGAGAGTGGCGGCGCGGGCCGTGGAGCCGACGATGTCGGTGACGAGCACGCTCGCGAGGATGGACGTGCTGTCGGTGCGGGCCAGCGTGGTCTGCGCGGCAGCGGCGAGCGTCGTCGCGCCGATCCGTTCGGCGACCGCCAACGCGTCGCGCCCGGCGGCGACGCTGGCATCCAGGTGACCGGCCCGCCACTCCAGGTCGGCGAGGCCGAGCAAGGCCTCCGTCTCGCGGGCCGGGCATGGCATGGCGCGATAGCGGTCCACCGCGTCGCCGAACAGCTTGCGGGAGGCGTCGGTCTCGCCCCGTGACGAGGCCAGGTAGGCCTCACACAACCGCTGCGCTGCCAGGTTGTGGGGGTTCTTGTCGTTGCCGGTCCGCTGCTCGATTTCCGATACCCACGCCGCCAGCTCCTCGGTTCTGCCGGCCTCCGCCAACGCCCCGGCGAAGTCGGGGGAGAACAGCCAGTGGGCGCCGGTTCGCATCTCCGCGTACGTCGTCGTCCGCAGGACTTCCCAGAACAAGGGGGCAGCGGCGGTGACCCCGTCTACGGCGAGCGTCTGTCTGGCCTTGGCGGCGAGTGCCGGTGCGATCCGCTGGTTCTCCTCGGTGGGCAACGCCAGGGCGGACAGCTCGTCGATCAGTTCGGTGAGGGCTGGATCGCCGGTCCGGTCTGCCACTTCGCACAACGCCATCAGGGCGACGGTTTGGCTGGGTGTGTCACCCGCTCGTCGCAATGGCGTCGCCAGACTCACGGCTTCGTCGTAGTCGCCGGTCAGCGACAGCAGCCAGGCGTACCCCGCGCCGGTGTACCGGTCGTGTGGGGCGTAGCGCTCGGTGAGCTCGATCGCCCGGCGGAAGGACGCGCCGGATCGAGCTAGGTCGCCGCCCCACACGCACAGGTAGCCCGCGTTGATGGTCACGTTGCGCTCGGCGTCGATGTCCTCGGCGGCGACGGCCGCAGCGAGGGACGCGGCGTATGCCTCGTCGAACTCCGGCCCAAGTGACGACATCAGCATCCGGGTGCCGTGCAGGCCGGACAGGGCGGCGAGGTTCCCAGAGCGTTCGGCGAGCTCGATCCCGGCCGGAAGCAGCGCCATCGCCTCCTCGCCGCGGTCGACCAGGGTCAGCCGCCGCGTGAGATGGCGGTAGGCCATCGCCTCGGCGTAGTCGTCGTGACCGTGGATCAGCGCCAGCGCCTCCCGGGACAGCGCCGTCGAGTCGCGGCCGTCGCCGGAGAGCCAGCGCTCGTACTCCAGCGCCCGAACCGCTTGCATCTCCTTGATCGGATCGGATCGGGCCCGCGCCAAGGCACGCGCCTCCGTCGCGAACACGACCCCGAGCCGGAGATCGGGGCCGGACAGGACGGCGGCGGTCGCCTCCAGCAGGAGGTCGAGTCGCTCGTCCGCCCCGGGTGGGATCAGCTGCAGCACCCGCTCGTAGCGGCGAGATGCCTCCTCCAACGCGAAGCTCGCGGTCGCCCGCCGCGCAGCACGGGTTCCGTACTCGATCGCCGCCGCGACGTCGCCGGCCTCGGCGAAGTGGTCCGCGAGCTCCGCCGCCCAGGCATCCAGGTCGCCGTCGTGCACGGTCACGATCGCCTGGGCGAGCCGGCGTCGGGCGCGCTGCCGGTCCGGTCCGACCAGCTCGTCCGCCAGCGCCTCACGGGTCAGCGCGTGCCGGAACCCGTACGACGTCAGGCCGCCCTCGTGCCGTTCGGTGAGCAGCTGCAGCCGGAGCCCATCCCGGACGGCGTCGTCGATCCGCTCGGCCGACACCTCAGCCGCGAGCGCCAGCACCGGAGCGTCCAGCCGTTCCCCGGCGACCGCCGCCAGCTTGAGCACGTCCAGCGTGGTCGCGTCGAGGTCGCGGGTGCGGGCGAGCAGCGTCTCGCGCACGGTCAGCGGCATCTCGATCGCGGCGAGGTCCCGCCGTACCCAGTCGCCTGCCTCGGCGTAGATGTCGCCGCGCTCGACGAGGACCTTGGCGAGCTCCTCGACGAAGAACGGATTCCCCGCCGTGCGTTCGAGGACCGCATCCGCGAACTCATCGCCGACGTCGGTGCCGTCGAAGATGGCGCTCAGCATGCGACGGGTGTCGTCCTTGTCGAGCGGGTCCAGCGTGATCTCGTCGTAGCGACGTTCCCGGCTCAGCTCGGCGAGGACCCCGGTGAGCGGATGGCGCCGGTGCAGCTCGTCCCGTCGGTAGGTCCCGACGATCAGGACCGGCAGGTCGCTTAGCTCCCGCGCCAGATAGCTGAGCATCCGGAGGCTGTCGATGTCCGCCCAGTGCAGGTCCTCGAGCAACAGCAGGGCGCCGGTCGGCTGGCTCAGCCGGTAGAGCAGCTGCCACACCGCGAGGTAAAGGTCTTCCGGTCCCGGGGACGTCGCGGGGAGGGACGCGGCTTGCGCGACCTCTGGCAGCAGCGCGGTGGCCAGCATCGCCGGACCGCTGAACAAGGCGCGTAGCTCCTCGTCGTCGAGGGTGCGGATCCGGCGGCGGATGGCGGTGACGAAGGGTCCGTAGGGGATGCCTGCCTCGGCAGCGCAATGGCCGACGAGTCGGGCGAGGCCGCGCTCCTCGGCCAGCCGCCGCGCCTCGGCCGCCAGTCGTGACTTGCCGACGCCGGCCTCGCCGGCGATGAGCAGCATCGCGCCCGACCCACCGGTCACCAGCTCGTCGTAGTGCTCCGCGAGCACGGCGATCTCGCTATCCCGTCCGATCTGGACGGGGCACAGGGCCGGCCGCGCGTGCACCAGGCAAGTGTGGCGCATGCCGGGGTGTGCCTAGGGTGGGAGCGTGAGCGCGATCCGGGCCCTGTTCATCGGCGGCAGCGGCGTGATCAGCTCAGCCTGCTCCCGACTGGCGGTCGAGACCGGCATCGAGCTGACGGTCCTCAACCGCGGCGAATCGCGCGACCGTCCGTTGCCCTCCGACGTAAAAGTCATCCGCGGCGATGTTCGGGATCGTGAGTCACTCGATGCAGTCGCAGCCGACGGGTACGACGTGGTCGTCGACTGGCTCGGCTACTCGCCCGACCAGGTTCGCGACACCGTCGACCGGTTTCGGGGCCGGGTCGGGCAGTACGTGTTCATCAGCTCGGCATCGGCGTACCAGACTCCGCCGCTGCGGCTCCCGATCGTCGAGTCGACGCCGCTGCGCAACCCGTTCTGGCAGTACTCGCGGGACAAGATCCGATGCGAGGAGCTGCTGACCGCGGCATACCGCGACGACGGCTTCCCGGCCACGATCGTGCGGCCGTCACACACCTACGACCGGACCTCGGTCCCGCTCCCCGGCCACTGGACCGCGATCGACCGGATGCGGCGCGGTAAGGACGTGATCGTGCACGGTGACGGGACGTCGCTGTGGACACTGACTCATCACGACGACTTCGCCCGCGGGTTCGTGCCGCTGCTCGGCCATCCGCTCACGATCGGCGAGGCCTTCCACATCACCTCGGATGAGTCGCTCACCTGGAACCAGATCGCCCTCACCCTCGCGAGCGCCGCAGGTGTGGAGGCGCGCATCGTCCACGTGACGTCGGACGCCATCGCGGCGGTCGACCCGGAGTGGGGCGGCGGTCTGCTCGGTGACAAGGCCCACTCGATGGTGTTCGACAACAGCAAACTTCGGCAGGTCGTCCCGGGCTACCGCGCGACGATCCCGTTCCACCTCGGCGCGCGAGAGATCGTCGCGTGGTACGACGAGGACCCGGCGCGCCAGCAGGTCGACGCGGCGCTGAACGCAACCATGGACCGGTTGATCGCCGCCACGGTCACGTCGGATCCACTGTCGGCGCAGCAGGCGTACTACCGGGCGGCGGCCCCAGAGTACGACGAGTCATACGGCGCGGACGGCGGTCCGCTGAACGCCGCTGACCGAGCCCTGGACTTTGTTGACGTCAGCGGGGACGTGGTCGAGCTGGCGTCCGGGACCGGCCAGTGGAGCCGCCGGCTCGAGCCCCGCGTGGACCGTCTCACCTGCGTGGACGGTGCCGACGAGACGATCGCCATCGCTCGCACGCGCGTCGGATCCGACGTCGACTTCATCAAAGCGGACATCTTCAGCTGGCAGCCACCGCGCCGCTTCGACGCCGTCTTCTTCGCCTTCTGGCTGTCCCATGTGCCGTGGGACCTGTGGCCGGAGTTCTGGCGCTCCGTCGCGCGCATGATCGGCCCCGAAGGTGTCGTCGGCGTGGTCGACGAGACCGCGGACGGTGTCCTGGACAAGGAACGCTGGACCGAGGTTCCGGATCTCGTGACCCGGGCGCTGTCCGACGGCAGCGAGCACCGCGTAGTGAAGCTGCGGCTCGACCCGGACCGCGTCGTCGCGGTGCTTGCCGACCTGGGGTGGACGGCGACGGTCGACCTGTTCTACCCGGGGATGTTCGCGCTCCGCGCCTCGCTCACCAGTTAGGGGTCGCCAACCTGTGGATGATCCGGGGCAACGTCGGGTTCGAGCCGTAGCGTGGAGGGTCCGGTCCGGTTGGCGGACCCGATCCGAAAGAGCCGATGCACCCGAGCCTGAGCGCCGACGAAGTGGTGATCAACCGCACCGTCGGTGGCAGCACGTTCCTGCGCGGGCTGGAGTACGCCCGAGCCGGAGCCGTGGTCAGCGTGCAGCGCCAGGCCGACGGTGAGCGGCTGTTCGGCCTGGTCCGCGGCAGCGGCCGCGCGCCGTACACGTCGATGGTGTTCCTGAGCCACGACCCGATCGGCACCCTCTCCTCGTTCCGGGGCAGCTGCACGTGTCCGATCCGGACGAACTGCAAGCACACCGTGGCGCTGGCGCTGATCGCGCTGTGGACTCCCGAGGCCGCCGACCCGCCGGCGTTCGACGATGACGATGAGCGGGCCGCGCCGCCGGATTGGGAAGAGCTGCTGGCCGATGTCGTCGGCGGCACCGGCTCGGCACCCCAGGACGACGATGCGTGGTACGACGGGATCGGCCGGCTCGCCTCGCCGGACGAGCCTCAGGTGGCGCTGCAGTTCGAGCTCATCACGCCGCCGGCGCGATGGCGGCCGGAGCACCTGACCGGACCCCGGCTCGTGATGCGACCGGTCACCCGCGGCAAGCGCGGCGGCTGGGTCCGGCAAGGCGTCTCGTGGTCGATGGTGACGCCCGGCGGTTTCGATCAGCCACGCGCCGACCGCGAGCACCTCCGGCTGCTCAGCGAGCTCGCGACCATGGATGCATCGGGCTACGGCGGGTACGGCGGATACGACGGCCGGGCGCAGACCCTGCACCTCGACACCGTCCCCAGCCGTCGGGTCTGGGACCTACTTGCCGAGGGTGAATCGCTCGGCCTGCCCTACGTCCTCGCGGGCGACGGCCCGGGTGGCGTGACCCTGTCGCCCGACGCGGCCACGATGTCGGTGGACGTCACGCGCGACGAGGGTGGCGAGCTCGCTGTCCGGCCGGTGGTCATCGCCGGCGACGAGCGCCCGACCGACAGCGGCCACCTGCTGATCGGATCACCCGCTCACGGCATCGCCTGGTGGCACGGCGACGGTGACGCGCAGGCCGCCGCCGAGGTCGCCGGGCTGTGGCTGGCCCGGCTGTCGGCGCCGATCGACGAGGGGGTCCGTCGATTGCTCGACGGTGGGCCGCTGCGGATCCCGGCGGCCGACGAGGAACGGTTCGTCGCGACCTACCTCGGTGCCCTGCGGGAGCGCGTCACCGTCAGCTCGAGCGACGGAACCGTCACCGTGCCCGAGCCGGAACCGCCGCGGCTCCAGCTCCGGGTCACGCCCGAGGACGACGGCAAACGGATTGCCCTCGAGTGGCACTGGGACTACGTCACGGGCGCGCTGACCCGTCGCGAGTCGCTGTGGCCGGCCCACCGTCACGCCCGCGGCCGCGAGCCGGCGACCGAGAACGCGACGATCGCCGAGGTCACCAGACTCGTCGAGCCGCACCGATCGCTGTTCGAGTACTGGCAGGGCGGACTCCGCCTCGCCGAACGGTCGAGGCTGGATCTGCTCGCCGCGGCGCGGTTCGTCGCCGAGGTGCTGCCCGGACTGACCGCAGTCGACGGGCTGGACGTCGACATCACGAGTCCGCTGCCCGACTATCGCGAGGTCGACGAGGAACCGGACATCGTCATCGACGGTGGTGGCGCGTCCGACGAGCGCGACTGGTTCGACCTGGCGGTCACCGTCACCATCGACGGTGAGGACGTTCCCTTCGAGTCGCTGTTCGTCGCGCTCTCGACCGGCCAGTCGCACATCGTGCTGGCCAGCGGCTCCTATTTCAGCCTCGACCGTCCCGGGTTGCGGCAGCTCGCCGACCTCATCGCCGAGGCGCGGGCGATGCAAGACGCGACCGCACCGGACACGGTCCGACTGAGTCGCTACCAGGCCGGGCTGTGGGACGAGCTCGACAAGGTCGCCGTGATCACGGGGCAAGCCGCCGAGTGGCAACGCTCGGTGCAGGCCCTCGCCCAGGTCGAGGGGGTCGAGCCGGTCGCTCTGCCGCAGGGTCTGCACGCCGATCTGCGGCACTACCAGAAGGACGGCCTCGACTGGCTCGCCTTCCTCTACGAACATTCGCTCGGCGGGATCCTCGCCGACGACATGGGGCTGGGCAAGACGATCCAGGCGCTGGCCTTGATGTGCCATGTCCGCGAGACCGGTCTGAGCCCGTTGCCGTTCCTCGTCGTCGCGCCCACGAGCGTGGTCGGGAACTGGGCGGCCGAGTGCCACCGGTTCGCGCCCGGCCTCGAGGTCGCCGCGATCAGCGAGACCCGGGCCCGTCGTGGCAAGAGCTTGCGCGAGGCGGCTGCCGGCGCGGACCTCGTCGTCACGTCGTACACGTTGTTCCGGTTGGAGTACGAGGAGTACGCCGCGGTGCAGTGGGCCGGGTTGGTGCTCGACGAGGCGCAGTTCGTGAAGAACCACAAGTCGCAGGCCTACCGATGCGCGAAGCGGCTCCCGGTGCCGTTCACCTTGGCAATCACGGGTACGCCGATGGAGAACACGCTGATGGACCTGTGGTCGCTGTTGTCGCTGACGGCGCCGGGCCTGTTCGCCGACGCGAAGCGCTTCGAGCAGTACTACCGGGTGCCGATCGAGCGCGATCGCAATCCTGACCGATTGGCGCAGCTGCGTCGTCGGATCCGGCCGTTCCTGCTCCGCCGTACCAAGGAAGCCGTCGCGGCCGAGCTGCCACCGAAGCAGGAGCAGGTCGTCGAGATCGATCTCAACCCGCGCCACCGTCGGGTCTACCAACGGCACCTGCAGCGGGAACGGCAGAAAGTGTTGGGATTGCTCACCGATCTGCAGGCCAACCGGTTCGAGATCCTGAAGTCGTTGACCTTGCTTCGGCAGGCCAGCCTTGACCCCGGCCTGATCGACCCGGCCGAGGCCGGCATTCCCTCGAGCAAGCTCGACTTCATGATGGAGCTGCTCGTCGAGACGCTCGCCGAGGGTCACCGGACGTTGGTCTTCAGCCAGTTCACGCGGTTCCTCGACCTCGCCCGGGCACGGCTGGACGAGGCCGGGATCGAATACGCCCACCTCGTCGGCTCGACCCGCAACCGGGCCGACGTGATCGAGAAGTTCAAGAGCGGCAAGGCATCGGTGTTCCTCATCAGCCTCAAGGCGGGCGGCTTCGGGCTGAACCTCACCGAGGCCGACTACGTCATTTTGCTCGACCCGTGGTGGAACCCCGCGACCGAGGCGCAGGCGGTGGACCGGACGCACCGGATCGGGCAGACCGAGCAGGTGATGGTCTACCGGCTCGTCGCCAGCGACACCATCGAGGAGAAGGTGATGGCGCTCAAGGCGAGTAAGGCCGAACTTGTCGGAAGCGTTCTCGACGGCGGGGAGTTCTCCTCCGCGGCGCTGACCGCCGCCGATATCCGCGGGATCCTCGGCTGATCACGACGAGCGCCCAGCCGCCACTGGCCAGCGCCCCACCGAGCGCGAGGCCGGCGATCACGTCGGAGGGGTAGTGCACCCCGAGGAGCACCCGCGACGTCGCGACCAGCAGACAGATGGCCACCGCCACCAACAGGCCGGCGCGGCGGATCGAAGCTTGCTGGTGAGCGAGCAGCGCCAGAGCAACGGGCAGGTAGACCGACGCAGCTCCGAGTGCGTGCCCCGACGGGAAGCTGAAGCCCTGCGCATGTGCCACTGGATGGACGAGCACGGGCCTGGTGCGGTGCACCGCGGACTTGAGGACCGACTCGACGATCACCGCCGACACCCGGACCCCGGCCACGAATCCGGCTTCGCGGATCCTTCCCCATAGGCACAGCCCGATCGTGGCCACGGCGGCCACAATGTCGACGAGCACCGGCGTCCCGAGGTGCGTGACGTGTCGTGCCAGATCGAGGACGAGCGCGTGATGCAGGACGAGCCGGTGCGCCGCCGTCACGATTCGCTGATCGATCGAGTGCCCGGCTAGTGCGCCGGTCGTCACACCCACCAAGGCGAGGATTGCGACCACGAGCAGAACGAGGGCAGTGGCAACGAGCCGCGCTACGTGGTCGATGTCCAGATGCTAGGTGGTCCTGGTCTCGGTGAGAACGGCTCGGATGGCGAGCATGACGGCGACCGCGACGATGACGACGAAAACCAGCATCACGTCTCGTGCCGCCGCGTAGTGCGTGGCGATGCCGAGGCCGACGACGGGAACCGACAGCCCGAGGTACGAGCCGAGGAAGTACCCCGCCAGGACCTCGGCCCGCGACCCCTCTGGCGCGGCCGTACTCGTGGCGGTGAGGGCACCGCGGAAGACCAGACCGGCCCCTGCGCCGGTCACCGCCCCACCCACGACGAACATCGCCAAGCTGGGAAGCCACATCCCGCCGGTGAGCAGCGCCAGTCCCGGGAGCAGCACGAACGGGCTGATCCGCAGCGTGAGCCGGGTGCCAGCTCGACCGAGCGCGATCTGAGCAAGCGCGCCACCCGCGAAGGCGACGAACGCGACCGCCCCCGCCACGGCATGCGACTGCTGGTGCAACGTGCCGGCGAGGAAGCTGGGAGCGAGCGAGTTGAAGACGCCGAAGACGGCGAACGACGCGACACCGGCGGCGGTGGCCGCGAAGAACAGCCGTCGGGTGTGGGCCGGTACGGCGATCCGCTGCGGGCGCCATGCGGGCATGGGGTTCATCCGCGTCGTGGTTTCCGGTGAGACCGCGACGAGTACGGCGAGAATGATCAGCGCGATGCCGAACACGTAGTAGGACAGCCGTAGTGGTTGCGGGGCGTACTGAGCGAGCAGCCCGGCGATGAGCGGCCCGACTCCGATGCCACCCAGGTTGGCCGCGGTCGCAACGATCTGGCCGCGGCGGGCGGATCCGGACCCGCCCCGGGCGCGGCTCCCGGCATGCAGTTCGTGTAGGTACGCCGTCGCGGTTGCTGTTGTTAGGCCGACCGATACGCCAGAGATGACGCGTGCGACCAACAGCCCGGGCAGGCTAGGCGCGAGCACGAAGATCACGGCACTGAGCACATTGACGAGCAAGGCCGGGACGAACACCCGCTTCCGTCCCGCCCAGTCCGAGATGTGGCCGCCGAGGAACAGGCTCGCGATGACGCCCACCGCATAGACCGCGTAGACCACGGTCACCATCAGAGTGGAGAAATGGTCGCGCCGTTGATACAGCACATAGAGAGGGGTCGGAACGGCCGAGAATCCCATGTTCACCAAGAAGGCCACGGTCGCGGCCCAGAAGCCGAACGAGTGGTGGCGTCGGCTCCGGATCGAGTGGTTGGCTGGTTCGACGCTGGCGGAGGGGCCTGCGGCGGTCGAGGTGGCGCTCATGACATCCACAGTGCGGTAGCCGGTCTTATGCTGTCCAACGAAAACATCTGATTGCTGTTATCGGTTCGGAGAATGAGATGGAACTGCGTCATCTCGAGCACTTCGTGGCAGTGGCAGAGGAGCAGAGCTTTACTCGGGCCGCGGCTCGGATCCACGTCGTGCAATCGGGGTTGTCGGTGTCGATCCGCTCGCTGGAACGTGAGCTCGGCACCCGGTTGTTCGACCGTACGACGCACCGGGTGGAGCTCACCGACGCCGGTGCCGCCCTGCTGGTCGAAGCGCGCCTCACCCTTGCCGCCGCCGATGCGGCGCGTGATGCGGTCGCGGCCGTTTCCGGTGGACTCCGAGGAACCGTCCGGATCGGGATCATGCAGTCGTTGACCCTCATCGATCTGGCCGCGTTGCTTGCCGACTTCCATCGGGAACGACCCCAGGTCCAGTTGATCCCTCGTGCGTCGCAGGGCGGGTCAGCGGAGTTGGCTCGCGATGTCCTCGAGGGACGGCTCGACCTGGCGTTTGCGGCGCTTCCAGCCGGTTATCCGGCTGGGCTCACCGTTCTCCCGCTGGCGTCGGAGGACTTGATGTTGGCATGCCCGCCGGATCATCCCCTGGCCGACCGACGCAGGATCGCGCTCCGCGAGCTCGATGGGGAGCGCTTCGTCGACTTCCCGCCCGGGTGGGGCACCCGGATCAGCGGGGACCGGCTCTTCCACGATGCCGGGCTCCATCGCGAGATCGTGGTCGAGGTCGCGGACATCCCGAATGCGATGGAGCTGGTCCGGGCTGGTTTCGGTTTTGCTTTCGTCGCACCGTCCACCGTCCACGGCGCGCCACAGGTCGCCATCCGTCGAGTCCGCCCGACTGGGCGGTTCAGCGTGTCGCTGATCGCCGCGAATGACCGTCGGCCGACCGCGGCGGCGCGGGCCTTCATCGAGGGAGTTGTCGCGGCGTACCCCAACGGTGGGTAGCCGCCCACCTCACCATCGCGGGGGAGGGGTCGGGGTGGGGTGGAGGCGGTACGAGGGGCCGAGTGGGCTTAGTTCACCGCTCGCTCGTTATTCCTTGGGCGAATGACCGGCATCACTTCTTTTCGTTGGACTAGATGGGGTTGACGGCGCACCCTGAAACCACCACAGTCGGAGCCCAGGAGCATCAGATGGAATACCGGACCCTCGGAGCAAGCGGCAGCGTCGTCTCGACCTTCGCGCTCGGGACGATGACGTTCGGCACGGAAACTGATCAGCCGGCCTCACACGCCCAGCTCGACCGTTTCGTCGAGCTCGGCGGGAACTTCGTCGACACCGCTGACGTCTACAGCGACGGTCGCAGCGAGCAGATCATCGGCCAGTGGCTGGCGAAGCGCCCCTCAGCGAGGGACCAGATCGTGCTCGCCACCAAGGGCCGGTTCCGGACCGGGTCCGGCCTCAACGACGTCGGACTGTCCCGCCGGCATCTGAGCGCGGCGCTGGACGCCTCGCTGCAGCGGCTCGGCGTCGACAACGTGGACCTCTATCAAGTGCATGCCTTCGACCCGCTGACGCCGATGGAGGAGACCTTTCAGTTCCTCGACGACGCGGTTCGGGCGGGCAAGATCCGCTACGTCGGTTTGTCGAACTTCACCGGCTGGCAACTCCAGAAGGCGGTCGACATCGCCGAGCACGGCAAGCTCAGCCGGCCGGTCACTGTGCAGCCGCAGTACAACCTGCTGTCGCGCGAGGTCGAGTGGGAGATCCTGCCCGCCGCCGCGTCCAACGGGCTCGGTGTCTTGCCGTGGTCGCCACTCGGTGGCGGCTGGCTCACCGGGAAGTACCGCCAGGACGCCCGGCCGACCGGGGCGACCCGGCTCGGGGAGAACCCGGAGCGCGGCGTCGAGGCCTACGACCGGCGCAGCCGAAGCCAACGCACCTGGGCGGTTGTCGACGTGGTTCGCCGCATCGCAAACGAGCAGGGCATCTCGATGGCACAGGTAGCGCTCTCCTGGCTGGTTGATCGGCCCACGGTCACGTCCGTGATCCTCGGCGCCCGCACCGTCGAGCAGCTCAACGACAACCTCGGCGCCGCCTGCGGGCACCTGTCCGCCGAGCAGACCCGCGACCTCGATGCCGCCAGCGATCCCGAACCCGCCGACTACCCCTACGGGGGACCCGGTGTCGAACAGCGCAGTCGCACGTTGACGTGACCGATTGAACTCACAGATTGGAGCCTGCCATGACTACCGGTGAAGCCAACTCTCCTGCTGTCGCCTTGCTCGGCACGGGAATCATGGGATCCGCGATGGGCCGCAACCTGCTCGCCGCCGGTCTCCCGCTCACGGTGTGGGATCGGTCGACCGACTCCACGAAGCCGTTGGCCGAGGCAGGAGCAGTGGTCGCGCCATCGCCGAGCGAGGCGGTGAAAGCCGCGAGTGTGGTCATCACGATGTTGCCGACGGCCGACGTCGTGCGCTCGGTGATCTTCGACCAAGGTGTCGCCGATGGGTTTGCCGAGGGCGCCGTCTGGGCGCAGATGGGCACGATCGGCGTCGCGGCCACGCAGGACGCCCACGACCGGCTCGGCCAGCAGCGACCGGACGTCTCCTTCGTCGACGCCCCCGTGTCCGGAAGCAAGGGACCCGCGGAGAACGGTCAGCTCCTCATCCTGGCGTCGGGCCCCGACGCCGCCGTCGACACCCTGGCGCCGGCGTTCGCCGCGCTTGGCCGCAAGACCGTCCGGCTGGGCGAGGCGGGTAACGGCAGCCGGATGAAGCTTGTCGTCAACGCGTACATGTCCGTCCTGATCGAGGGGGTGGCCGAGGCTCTCGAGCTCGCGGATCGGCTCGGCATCGGACCCGAGAAGCTGGACGAGGTCATCGAGGGCGGCCCGCTGGACGCGCCCATCGCCGACGCCAAGCTGCACAAGATGGACCAGGGCGACTTCGCCGCCGAGTTCCCGCTGGAATGGGCGCTGAAGGACGTCGACCTGGCGATCGACGCTGGCAAGGGCGAAGACCTGCCGGTGTTGGTCACGCTGTCCCGGCAATGGCACAAGGCGGTGGACTCCGGGCTCGGGCGCGAGGACGTCAGCGCCGCTCGGCTTGCCCTGAGCCACGGCTGACGGCCTCCAGCCCGGAGAGGATCACGTCGAGCCCGAACCGGAACCGCTCGGCGCGGTCGTGCCCGGTCATATCGGCCGCGACCGATGCCAGCACCGGGAACCGGTCGGCCGGCAGCGCCTCGTAGAAGCCGTGGACATCCGCGTAGTACTGCTGCACATCCGCCGGGGTCATGCCGCCGTGCTCGAGCAGCCCGGCCTCGAAGGCGTGCGCCGAGACGTAGAGGCCCAGTAGGTCCAGGCCGAGCGCGATCGCCTGATCCGACAGGCCACCGACGCGCAGCACCGCGACGAGTGCCTCGCCTGCCGCCAAGGACTTGGGAGACGTCGGGATCCGGCCGAGACCGGCCAGTGCCGCGTCACGGTGGGAGACCAGTACGTCGTAGAGATCCCCGGTCATCTGGTGCACCTGCTCGCGCCACCTCGATGGATCCGGCTCGGGCAGCGACACCTGGCCGATCAGCTCGTCGTACACCAGCTCCAGCAACTCGTCCTTGTTGGCGACGTGGACGTAGAGCGACCCAGCGCCGGTGCCGAGCCGCTCGGCCACTCGCCGCATGGTGAGCCCTGCCGCGCCGGTCTCGTCCAGCACCTCGACCGCCGCGCGGACGATGGCGTCCACCGACAGGGCGGTACGACGGGCCGGCCTCTGACGGGGGTGCGGGGACCGCCGCGGTGCGTTGGGCAACGGCGAGCTGGTCCCACCGGGGGTTGACGTCGCCATGCCAACAGTGTAGAACATCGTTTGTTAAACGAACAATGTTCGCTCAACGAACATCGTATGCCCAAGGAGACCGCACCATGTCGGACCCCACGTCCAGCCACCCACGACGCTGGCTGATCCTCGCGCTCGTGCTCGTCGCCGAGTGCATGGACCTGCTCGACGGCACGATCGTCAACGTCGCCGCGCCCACGATCCGGACCGACCTGCACGCCAGCGCATCGGCGCTGCAGTGGGTGATCGGCGGGTACGCGCTGGCGTTCGCCGTGGTGCTCATCACCGGCGCCCGGCTCGGCGACATCTACGGTCGCCGGCGGCTGTTCGTGCTTGGCTCGCTGGGCTTCGTGGCCGCGTCGATGGCGTGCGGGTTCGCGGTCGACCCGGCGATGCTCATCGGTTGCCGGCTCGCTCAGGGCGCGGCCGCAGCGCTGCTGATCCCGCAGGGGCTCGGGATCATCAAGGAGGTCTTCGGGGCGGACGAGCAGGGCAAGGCGTTCGCGGTGTTCGGGCCGGTGATCGGGTTGTCCGCGATGCTCGGACCCATCATCGGTGGCGCGCTCGTCGACGCCAACGCGTTCGGCAGCGGCTGGCGGCTGATCTTCTTCGTCAATCTGCCGCTCGGCCTGCTCGCCGCGGTCGGGGCCGCACGGATCATTCCGGAGTCCCGCGCCGCCCGGCGTACCCGGCTGGACCTGGTCGGGACCGGCCTGGTGGCGCTCGGGATGGGGCTGCTCGTCTACCCGTTGATCCAGGGCCGTGCGGCGGGCTGGCCGGCGTGGACGTACCTGATGGCGGCGGGAAGCGTGGTGTCCTTCGGTCTGCTGGTCGGCTGGGGCCGGCGGATGGGTCGGCTGGGCAACGACCCGCTGATCGATGCCGCGATCTTCGGGCACCGCGCCTACAGCACCGGGCTTGCGGTCATCATGGTGTTTTTCGCCGGAATGATCGGCACGCTGCTCGTGCTCACCCTCTTCCTGCAGTTCGGCGAGGGCTTCTCGGCCATCCATTCCGGCCTCACCCTGGCGCCGTTCGCTCTGGGATCAGCGGCCGGCGCCACACTCGCCGCCGCGGTGCTCGTCCCGCGGTTGGGCCGGATTGTCTTGCAGCTGGGCGCCGTGCTCCTGGCGGGCGGGGTGTGGTGGCTGCGCCACGTCATCACCACGCACGGCCTGCACACCACGTCGGTGTCGCTGATCCCGGCCGAGCTGCTGCTGGGCCTGGGCATCGGGATGGTGGTGTCGCCGCTCTTCGACTTCATCCTCGCCGCGGTCACCGACGACGAGGCGGGGTCGGCATCTGGCGTACTGAATGCGGTGCAGCAGCTCGCTGGCGCCGTCGGTGTGGCCGCGCTCGGCACGGTGTTCTTCTCCGTGCTGACGCACTCCGGCTTCGTCGCGGCGGTGGAGCGGTGCTTGCTCGTCGAGCTGGCCACCACGCCGGTGCTGCTGGTGCTGATCCAGCTGCTGCCCGGTCGGGCGCGCGATCCCGAGGTCGGTGGGGCCGCCGAGTCAGCTCTTGTGGACCTCGAACTGGAGCTCGCAGTTGCCCCCGTGGTAGTCGATGGCCCCGCCTGAATCGGCCGCCTTGGTGTGTCCCTTGGCGCCCGCGAACGAGATGTAGAACGTGCCCTTGCGGTGATGGCCGTTCTGGATCACCGTGACCTTCTCGGGCTGGATCACGGGATCGGCGTCGGGCTCGTTCTTTCCGACCGCCCACAGGTTGTAGGTCCCGAACTCGCTGTCGCCCTTGGCGTGGATGATCTTGTGCTTGCCCACCACGGTGACGGTGCCGGTGCCGCAGGCGGTCTCCGCGGTCGGCGCGATCCTCGCCTTGAGATGGCTGACCGCGGCGTGCTGGTGCGTCACGCGCATCGACCCGGTCAGCCCGCCGGTGACGCGCCACTTGCCACTCTCCGGTGGGGCCGGATGCTTGGCGTGCTCCGCGGATACGCCGGCCGACGCGGCGACCGGAGCCAGACCGAGGGCCGCGACGACGAGGACACAGGCTGCACCGTGGGTTCGCTTCATCGCTGGATCATCGGAGCTCGCCGTCGTACCGACGTCGGGTCCGTGACTATCGCTCGAGCGGTCCCGATGGACTAGTGCGGGCGGGCCGAGCGCAGTTGCGCGCCCGCCTGCACCCGCAGTCCAGTCCCGGTCCAGCTGACACCTCGTAGGTCGCGGACGACGGGATCCGCGTCCGTGGTGAGCGCGAGCTCCCCGACGCCGATCACGGCCGCCGCTCCCGACGCCCGCCCGGCCTGCACGCCAGGCGGGGCATCTTCGACGACGACGCAGTCCGAGCTCGCGTAACCCAGCAGCTCGGCGGCCCTGAGATACCCGTCCGGTGCCGGCTTGCCCGCCGTCACATCCCCGCCGGTGACGACGATCGGCGGAGCGGGGAAGCCGAGGACAGCGAGCCGCGCGGCGAGCAGCTTCGAGGTGCCCGAGGTCACGATCGCCCAGTTGCCCGGCAACGCGGTCAGGAGCTCGGCTGCCCCGGGAATCGCCCGGATGCTGGGGGCGTCGTCGCGTTCCAGCTCCTCGATCCTGGCCAGGCCGGCTTCGTGTTGTGACTCTGGCAGGAAGGTGCTGACCGTGTCGGTCGAACGCCGGCCGTGCAGGCCTTCCAGCACCTTCTCGGGAGAGATCGAGTATTCGACCGCCCAGCGAGACCAGGCGCGCTCGGCGCTGGCCGTGGAAGCGGCGAGGACGCCGTCGAAGTCGAACAGCACCCCGCGGCACGGGATGTCGAGGTCAGCCAATGACGGTAGTGCTGTGCACGCTCATCACTAGGCCGACCGAGTGAATGTGACTGGGTAGCGGATTGAACCTGCCTACCCAGGGGAAAAGGGTAAATATGGCAGACAAAGGCATGTACCCAGGGCAACTTTCGGCGCGGGTGCATGCCGTCGTCATAGGTGACGACGGTGCGACCCGTTCGCGATGCGAGGGCCGCCCGCTGGACGTCCAGTCCGGCATCTTCAATCCGATGGCCGACAACGCCTGTCGTGAGTGCTGTACCTCGATCCGGCACAACGGCGACCCGCGACTGCCGCAGCAACCGCTGACCTCCCGGCCCCCTGTATCGGCGACCTGACCCCACACGCATGGCCCATTGGTGTTGCTACAGCCACACGCATGGCCCATTGGTGTTGCTATAGCCACACGCATGGCCCATTGGTGTTGCTATAGCCACACGGATGGGCCATTGGTGTTGCTATCGCCCGGTCACTCGGGGGCGAGGCGCTGTGGACTCACGGACGCCGCGGAGATGCCGAGCGCGGCCAGGCGCGGCGGTGACTCACCGCGCGTGAGGATCGCGGCGCCGAGCTCGGCGAGTGCGGGCGCCATCTGGATCCCGAAGCCGCCTTGCCCGGCGTAGAAGAAGAAGCCGGGGTGGTCGGCCCAGCCGCCCACCACAGGCATCTCGTCGGGCACGAACGACCGCAGCCCGGCCCACGTCGTCGACACGTGCCGGATCGCGAGCGACGTGCAGCCGTTGATCTCCTCGATCGCGCGGGCGATCTCCAGCTCGTCGGGCCGGGCGTCGCACGGCGGGCACGGGGTCTGGTCGGCGGGGGAGCCGAGCAGCTGGCCGCCGTCGGGCTTGAGGTACCAGCGATCCGCCGCGTCACCGACCATCGGCCAGGTCGCGGCGTTGGCGGTGAGTTCCACGGGGATCGGAACGAGAAACGCCGAGCGGCGACGGGGGACCAGTCCAATCTGCGGCACCCCTGCCAGAGCCGCGACCTCGTCGACCCAGGCTCCGGCGGCGTCAACGATGACGTCCGCTGAAATGCTGTGCTCGCCGGCTGACACCTGCCAGCCGCCGGTACGACGGGACACCGCGTGCAGCGGCGCGGAGGTCAGAATCCGCCCGCCGGCATGGCGCAGCCGCTTGAGGTAGAGCTGGTGCAGGCCGGCGACTTCGATCGCCATCCCCGCGGAGTCCACGCCGCCGGCGCGGATCCGTTCGGGACGCAGGGCATCGCACAACGCGATGGCGCCGGCACTGTCGACCAGGTCGAGCGATCCCGTCACCTCGGCCGTCTCCTGCAACGCGCGGTCGCTCTCGTCGTCGGTGGACACCAGCAGCATCGGGTGAGGCGTCAGCAACGGGTCACCGCGCTCGGCCGAGGCCTCGTCGTACCCGATCCGGCTCGCGACGGTGAGCGCCCGTGCGACGGCGCCGCCGTAGCTCGGGAGGTAGCTGGCCGCCGACCGACCGGTCGCATGGCGACCCAGCTCCGGCTCGCTCTCGACCACGACGACCCGACCGTCGGACGCGAGCGCGGCAGCGAGCGAGATGCCGGCCATCCCACCACCCACGACGACGACGTCGCAGGTCAGGTCACTCACTCGGCCAAGCCTAGGGATGTCGCTCCCGCAGCCCTCAACCCTCGCCCGAAAAGGCCGATAACTATGACTAACGGGCGCATCAGGCATACCGGACGGATCGGAACTGCATGACCAGGGCCCGGCCTCTTCATCACCGCGGCGCTGCTGGCATGCTCCTTATCGCGCTCACGCTGATCACGCTCACCGGTGTCATCACCGCGGGGTCGGTCATCAACGATCGTGCGGCGACCCGCGCCCAGCACTCGGTCGAGCTCGCCTCGGTGTACCTCGCTGCGGTCGCCGATCTACAGGCCGAACAGTCGCTGAAGAACGAGTACCAGCTGCGGCCGGGATCGGCCACCTCGGCGGGGCACCAGGGAGCGACGGTGACGCTGCGGGCAGCCCTCGAGCAGGTCAGGGCTCTTGGCAGCGCGAGTGACCGGCGCCGGGTCGCGGCCGTGCTGGCCGACCAGAGCAAGTACGTCGCTGCCACCGCCGCGTTGTTCGCCGCCGTGAACCGTCACGAACCCAGGGCCGTCACCAACCAGCTGGACGCCACCACCGTCGTCCCGCTCCTCGCCGTCATGCAGGGTCAGATCTACCCGGGAGCTATCGCTGTCCGAAAGCAGGCACTGGCGAACGTCACCCAGGTCCGTCGTACCGGTCGGCTCGTCGTGTGGTTCGACGTCGCCACGCTGCTCGTCGGCATCGCCACCCTGATGCTTGCTTGGCGGGCGCTGCGGCGTTCGAGGCTGGCCCTCCAGACCCAGAGCGATCTCAATCGGCACCAGGCCTTGCACGACGTCCTCACTGGCCTGCCGAACCGGACGCTGTTCCAGGACCGGGCGTCGCAGGCCCTGCGGGCTACCCAGCGCACCGACCAGCAGGTCGCCATCATGATCATCGATCTCGACCGTTTCAAAGACGTCAACGACACCCTCGGTCACCAGTTCGGCGATCTGTTGCTACAACAGGTGGCGCAGCGATTCGAGGCCTCGTTGCGTGGCGGCGACTCGGTGGCGCGACTCGGCGGTGACGAGTTCGCGGTGCTGCTTCCCGCCTCGAACGCCGCCGACGCGCACGCGACCGCCGAACGGCTCGTCGAGACGCTGACCGAACCGTTCGACGTCCGTGACATCTCGCTCGATGTCGACGCGAGCATCGGCATCGCGCTGGCTGCAACCGATGAAGACGTAGATGCCGTCGTTCGTCATGCCGACGTGGCCATGTACGAAGCCAAGGCGCATCACGCGTCGGTCGTCACCTACTCCCGCAGGCGCGACGCGAACACCGTCACGCGGCTCGCCGTGCTCGGTGACCTGCGCCGGGCGATACCCGCCGGCGAGATCGTGCTGCACTATCAACCGAAGATCAGTGCCATGACCGGGGAGCTCCACAGCGTCGAAGCACTGGTGCGGTGGGAGCACCCGACGTCGGGCCTGCTCGGTCCGGCCGCGTTCATGCCGGTCGTCGAGAACACGGCGATCGTCCACCTGCTGACCGCGGAGGTGCTTCGGCTGGCCCTGTCGCAGTGCCGCGCGTGGCTCGATCAGGGTCGCTCGATTCCGATCTGCGTGAACGTCTCGGCCCGATCCCTGCTCACCAAGTCGTTCCCTCAGGAGGTCCGCGACCTGCTGAAGCTCCATGGCGTCCCGGCGTCGCTGCTGACGTTGGAGATCACCGAGAGCTCGATCATGTCCGACCCACCGCGCGCCTACACGATCATGAAGGATCTCGACGCGATGGGCGTCACTCTCAGCGTCGACGACTACGGCACGGGATACTCCTCGATGGCGCGGCTCAAGGCGCTTCCCGTGAAAGAGCTCAAGATCGATCGTCGATTCGTCATGGGGATGGCGATCGACGAGCGGGACCACTTCCTCGTCCAGTCCGCGCTCGACCTCGGCCACAACCTCGGACTGCAGGTCGTCGCAGAAGGAGTCGAGGACGAGTGGACCCGGGATGCGCTGGCGGCCATGGGATGTGACCTGTTGCAGGGCTACTACATCCAGGTGCCCGGCACCGAGGCAGAGCTCGAAACCTGGCTCACCGGCCACGGGATGGAGCCGGTTCCCTCCGCTGTGTCATAACGGAAGCGCCAGCACTCCCTGCACGACCGAACCCGCTGCACCGCGCACCGCCGCGTCGGCACCCAACGTCGAGATCCGGATGTCCAGCGGCTCCCAGCCATGACTGATCACCCGCTGGTCGAGCTCGGTCGAGAGCGACTCGAGTGCCCATCGCCCGAGCTGGGCGTAGAGGCCGCCGAGCACGATGACGGGAAAATCGAGGACGTTGACCGCGGCGGCAAGAGCGACCCCGAGCGCCGTCCCGGCTTCCGACAGCACCTGCAGCACCCGGGCGTCACCGGCCGAGGCGAGAGCCACCAGCTGCGCGACCGCGCCGTTCGGGTCGGCCGTCGAGGTGGAGATCGCGCCGGCCAGTTCTGCCTTGCGTACCAACGCTTCCTGACCCGCGATCTGCTCCAGGCATCCGTTGGCGCCGCAGCCGCAGCGAGGTCCCGACGGGTCCACGACGACGTGGCCGAGCTCGCCGGCCAACCCTCGAGTGCCGCGGAACAGCCGGCCGCCGAGGACGACGCCGGCACCGACACCGACCTCGCCGGAGACCAGCATGAAGTCGGGAAGCGCGTCGCCGAACCACAGCTCCGCCAGCGCCGCCAGGTTCGCCTCGTTGTCGACACCGACCGGCAGCCGGAGCGCCTCGCTGAGCGCAGGTGCGGCGTCGATTCCTTCCCAGCGCGGCAGGTTCGGTGCGCGCCGCAGTACACCGTCGTCGTCCACCAGGCCGGGCAACGCCAGGGTGACACCGGCGACTGGGAGGTCGACGTCTGCGCGCACCTGTTCCGCCAGCCGAAGTGCCCGCCGCAACCCGGCGCGCGGCGTCCCGAGCCGGTTGTCGGTGATCGTGGTACGACGGGACCGCACGGCACCCGTGAGATCGACGACGCAGGCGCTGATGTAGTCGACGTTGATCTCGATGCCCAGCCCGGCCGGGCCGTTCGGGTTGAGCACGAGCGGCGAGCCGGGACGCCCACGCGACCCCCGGTCCGGGGCCAGCTCGCTCACCAGCCGCGTCGCCACGAGCTCGTCGACGAGTGCGGACACGGTGGTCCGGGTCAATCCGGTGGCGTGCGCGAGCTGCGCCCGGGAACGGCCGCGCCCGGTCGCGATCTGCTCGAGCACCAGACCGAGGTTGTGGCGACGTACGGTCTGCTGCCCGGCCGGCCGGGCCACGCTCACGGGGCTTCGTCCCGGCGCAGGGTCAGCTCACGGGCCTGCGCGTAGCGAGCGCGAACCCGGGGGTCCGGGTCGGCGGCGTACCGCTGCTCCTCACCGATGGTCCAGCGAGGTGGCTCGGCCGCGCCGGACAGCGTCCACGCGGCCTGCCGGGCAGCCCCGTCGGCGACGTACTCACCGGGCGCGGGCACCGAAGCAGTGTGGCCCAGCACCACGGGCGCTAGCTCGCGCACCGCCTCGGACCGGGCTCCGCCCCCGATCAGGATGATGTGGTCGACCGGAACCCCAAGCGCTGCAAGGGCATCGAGCCCGTCGCCGAGTCCGCAGAGCAGGCCCTCGACCGCGGCTCGCGCGACATGTCCTGGCGTCGACGTGTGCAGCGTCAGCCCCAGCAGCGAGCCGGTCGCGTCGGGACGGTTCGGGGTGCGCTCGCCCTCGAGGTAGGGCACCAGGACCACTCCGTCGGAACCGCTCGGAGTGGCGAGCGCGAGGTCGGACAGGCCCTCCTGGTCGACCCCCAACAGCCGCGAGGTGACGGCCAGGATGCGGGCCGCGTTGAGGGTGCACACCAACGGCAGGAAGTCGCCGGTCGCGGACGCGAACCCGGCGACGATCCCGGTCGGGTCGGCGGTCGGTGTCGCGCTGACCGCACACACCACGCCCGACGTACCGATCGAGACGATCACGTCACCGGGCCGGGCCGCGACCCCGAGCGCCGACGCCGCGTTGTCACCGGCGCCCGGGCCGAGGATCGCGCCGCCGGACTTGCCGGCGCGCTCATTCGGTCCGAGCACCCGCGGTACGGCGACAGCACGGCCCAGGGCGAGCTCGATCAGGTCGGTCCGGTACTCGCCGGTCGCCGGCGACCAGTAGCCAGTGCCGCTGGCGTCGCTGCGGTCGGTGACGAGCGCATCGAGCCCGTCGGCTCCGGCGAGCCGCCAGGTGAGCCAGTCGTGCGGCAGGCAGACGGCCTCGGTACGGCGGGCGTTGTCGGGTTCGTGGTCGGCAAGCCAGCGCAGCTTCGTCACGGTGAAAGAGGCCAGGGGTAGCGACCCGACCGCCGCCGCCCACGCGTCGGCCCCGCCCAGCTCCGCGACGAGGTCGGTGGCGGCGTCAGCCGAGCGGGTGTCGTTCCACAACAACGCGTCGCGGACTACGGCACCGTTCGCGTCCAGACAGACCATTCCGTGCTGCTGCCCCCCGACCGCGATCGCGGCGACGTCGTGCAGACCGCCCGCGTCGGCTGCCGCGTGCTGCAGCGCGTCCCACCATGCTTCCGGATCGACCGAGGTCCCGTCGGGATGTGGGGCGCGACCCTGCCGGGCCAGGGCACCGGTCTCGGCGTCACGGATGACGACCTTGCAGGCCGTGGTCGAGGAGTCGACCCCGGCGACCAGCGTCATCGCGTCACACCCTTCGGCACCGGGTCAGCGGGCGCCGAGCAGGTGCTCGATCGCGAGCTGGTGCAGTCGGACGAAACCGTAGCCCTGCCGTCCGACCGCGTCCGGGTCGTAGTCCTCATAGACGCTGCGGTCCACCCGAAGGTCGTCGAGCGTCTCGCCGATCCCCAGCGTCGGGGTGTTGAGCGCGTCAACGCTGGCAATCGCGTCGATCACCTCGGGGTCGGCGCGGTAACTCGCAGCGCGCTCCTTGAGCAGCAGGTACATCCGCATGTTCGCTGCCGCCGAGTCCCAGACGCCGGTGATGTCCTCGGTGCGGGACGGCTTGTAGTCGAAGTGCCGTGGCCCGTCGTACGCCGGGATCTCGTCGGCGCCACCCTCGAGCAGGTCGACGAGGAAGAACGCGTTGATGAGGTCGCCGTGACCGAAGACCAGATCCTGGTCGAACTTGATCCCGCGCTGGCCGTTGAGGTCGATGTGGAACAGCTTGCCGGCCCACAGTGCCTGCGCGATCCCGGCGGCGAAGTTCAGCCCGGCCATCTGCTCGTGGCCGACCTCGGGATTCACTCCGACCATGTCGCGGTGCTCGAGCTCGGCGATGAACGCGAGCGCGTGACCGACGGTCGGGAGCAGGATGTCGCCGCGTGGCTCGTTCGGCTTCGGCTCGATCGCGAACCGGAGGCCGTATCCCTGCTCCTTGACATACGACGCGAGCAGATCCAGCGCTTCGCGGTAGCGGTCGAGCGCGGCGCGGATGTCCTTGGCGCCGTCGTACTCCGCACCCTCGCGGCCGCCCCAGAAGACGTAGGTCTGGGCACCCAGCTCGGCGGCGAGGTCGAGGTTGCGGATCACCTTGCGCAGCGCGAACCGGCGTACCGATCTGTCGTTGCTGGTGAGCCCACCGTCCTTGAACACCGGGTGGGTAAACAGGTTCGTCGTCATCATCGGGACGACGAGCCCGGTCTTGGCGAGGGCGTCGCGGAACCGCCCGATCAACCGCTCGCGCTCGCCGTCGGTCGACCCGAACGGGATCAGGTCGTCGTCGTGCATCGTGACGCCGTAGGCACCGAGCTCGGCCAGCCGGTGCACGGACTCCACCGGGTCGAGCGGCGGGCGGGTCGGCTCACCGAACGGGTCGGCGGCGCGCCAGCCGACCGTCCACAGCCCGAAGCTGAACTTGTCCGCGGGCGTTGGTTGGCCTGCCATGGTCACTCCAGAGACTCGGCGTGCGGGTATTTAGTCTAGCGGCTTGACTAAGTGCCTTACAGTGACGTTCAAGGGCCGACACCGACGAGGATGCGATGCCAACGTCGACGATGAACTGGGCGGGCAACCTCCAGTTCGGTGCTGCCCGGGTCCACCGGCCGACGTCGATCGACGACCTGCAATACCTCGTCGCCAGCAGTGAGCACATCCGGGCGTTGGGCACCGGGCATTCGTTCAGCACGGTCGCCGATTCCTCGGGTGACCTGGTGACGCTCGCCGATCTGCCGAGGGTCGTGCAGATCGACGAGGCGAACCGGACCGTGACGGTGAACGCCGCGATCCGCTACGGCGAGCTCGCCGAGGCGCTGCAGGCCCGGGGCTTCGCGTTGCACAACCTGGCGTCGCTGCCGCACATCTCGGTCGCCGGCGCCTGCGCCACCGGGACCCACGGCTCGGGCAACGACAACGGCGGGCTGCCGACGGCCGTGCGCGCGATGCAACTGGTCGGGGCTGACGGCGCGCTGGTGGAGCTCACTCGTGCGAGCGACCGGGATCGGTTCGACGCCACGGTCGTCGGGCTGGGGGCGCTCGGCATCGTCACGCTGCTCACCCTCGACATCGTTCCGACGTACGACGTGCGGCAGCTGGTGTACGACGACCTGCCGTACCGCAACGTCACCGGATATGCCGAGGACATCTTCGCCAGCGGCTACAGCGTGAGCCTGTTCACCGACCTGCGGGAGTCCCGGTTTACCCAGGTCTGGCTCAAGCAGCGGGTCGAGGCCGCGGAGGACCTGCCGATGCAGCGCGGCTTCCTCGGCGCCACCCTCGCCGACGGTCCGCGGCATCCGGTGCCCGGCATGGATCCGGTCCACTGCACCGAGCAAGGGGGTGTGCCCGGCCCGTGGCACGAGCGGCTGCCGCACTTCCGGCTCGACTTCGTCCCTAGCAACGGCGAGGAGCTGCAGAGCGAGTACCTGATTCCGCGTTGCCTCGCGTCCTCGGTTATCGAGGCGCTCGATGGCATCCGGGAGCAGATCGCACCCGCGCTGCAGATCTGCGAGCTGCGCAGCATCGCTCGAGATCAGATCTGGCTCAGCCCGGCGTACCAGCGGGACAGCCTCGGGATCCACTTCACCTGGGTCAAGGACACGGCCGCGGTCGCGCCGGCGCTGCTCGCGATCGAGCGGCAGCTCGAGCCCTACCAAGCCCGACCGCACTGGGGGAAGCTGTTCGCGATGGGCCCGGACAGGATCGCGGACGTCTACGAACGGGTGCCCGACTTCACGGCGATGCGTGCACGCCATGACCCGAGCGGCAGGTTCGGCAATGGCTTCGTGGATCACCATCTGGCCGGAACCTGACGCCCAGTCATCGTCACTCCGTCGGGCCTCGTCGGATCTTGCTGAGGTAGCTGCCGCGACCTTCGGCGAACTTCCCGCCGGTGCGGTACTCGGTCGCGACCAGGTCGAGCAGCTCCGCGACGGACGTGTCCTTCGCCGCCCGGTCGAACGTGATCTCGCCGTGCTGTAGCAGGTTCACCCGGTCCGCGACCTCCAGCACCTGCTGGTAGTTGTGCGCGATGAGGATGATCGCCAGGTCGCCGCGGCTGCGGAGCATCGAGATCAGGTCCAGGATGATGCCGCCCTCTTTGGCACCCATGGCGGCGAGCGGCTCGTCGAGCAGCAGGATCGTCGCGTCGGAGTAGACCGACCGAGCGACCGCGATCGCCTGCCGCTGGCCACCGGAGAGGTTGGCCACGAACGCGTTGACGGACGGGATGTTGATGCCGATGTCGTCCAGATACTTGCGCGCGTTCTGCCGCATCTCCGAGCGCTTCAGGAACGGGCCCCAGTGCGGCTCCCGGTTCAGGTGCAGGTTCATGTAGACCGGCAGCGTGTTGATGAGCGCCAGGTCCTGGAACACTGTCTCGATGCCGAGCGACCGGGCCTGCTGGACGCTGCTCAGCGTCGTTTCTTGACCGTTGACATAGAGCCGTCCCGACGTCGGCTGGTGGAAGCCGGTGAGGATCTTGATGAGCGTGGACTTGCCCGCGCCGTTGTCGCCGAGCAGCCCGAGGACCTCGCCCTTGTCGACGTGGAGGTTGATGTTGCGCAGTGCCTGCACGACGCCGAAGCTCTTCGAGATGTCGACCGCACGGATCGCGGCGTTGTCAGGCGCCGTCGCTGTCGCCGCGCCGCCGCTGCTCGGTTGGGCACCGGCGTCGGCCGGGGAGGTGGGCTGGTCGTCCGGCACGGCACTCATCCTGTCGTCGGAGGTCGCTGGAGTCGCGCGAGCTGGGTGTTGAGGACCATGGCGAGCAGGATCGCGATGCCCTCGATGATGATGAACGTGGTGGCGCTGATCCCCTGGATGTTGAACCCGTCCTGGAGTACGCCGAGCAGCAGCGCGCCGAAGAACGCCCCGATGACGGTGCCGGAGCCGCCGAGCAGCGCCGTGCCGCCGATGACGCAGGACGCGATCGCCGCGAACATCAGGTCGTTGCCGCCAGCGTTGGGGTCGAACGACTGGGAGATGTGGATCCCGTCGACGATCCCGCCGAAGCCGGCGAAGATGGACGTGATGACGAAGGCTCGAATCTTGATCTGTCGGGTCTTGATGCCCGCCTCGGAGGCACCCAGCAGGTTGGCGCCGGTCGCGATCGTATAGGCGCCCCACTTGGTCGAGGTGAGCACGATCTGCATGACGATCGCGATGGCGATCGCCCAGGAGATCTCCGACCACTTGCCGCCACCGATGATCCTGATGAAGGTGCCACCGGTGGGAGCCGCCCGCGGGAAGCTGCCGGACGCCTTCAACGTGATGCCGTGCAACAGGTAGAGGGTGCCGAGCGTCGTGATGAATGACGGCAGCTTCAACAGCTGGGTGACCAGGCCGTTGAACAGCCCGATCACACCGCACAGCGCCAGCGCGATGAAGAAGCACAGGATCAACGGGACCCCGTGGTCGTTGATCCCCATCATGATGAAGGGCGCGAGCCCGAAGGTCATGCCGGCCGACAGGTCGATCTCCCCGCAGACCAGCAGGAACACCTCACCGGCCGCGATGATGGCTGTGGCCGACGTCAGGCTTGCGATGTTGCCCCGGTTGTTCGAGGAGTAGAACGCCGAGTTGGCGACCGAGAAGTAGATGATCACGACGATGACCACCACGACGACGCTGAGCTCGCGCAGCCGCAGCACGCTGCCGACCAGGCCGGCGAACCGGCTCTTGCCCGATCCGGTGTCGGTGGGGCCGGGCGGTGCCGGTTTCGTTGCCAGCTGGGCGTCGTCTGTTGTCATCGCCGGGTGCTCGCTCCTCGTCGTATCGGAGACCGACCTGCCGTGGCTGGCACATTAGCCCCAGCCACGGCAGGGCGGTCGGTGATCACTGAGTGATCAGCTGCTGCTTCGCCGAGCTGCCCTCGAACCGGTTGGTGGAGGTGAGGTACGGCCCGACCAGCGACTTGGTGATGAACTTCAGACCGGTGTCCGTCGCGGCTGGGCTGACCAGCGTGCCGGACAGCTTGTAGAGGTACAGGTACACGATCGGCAGGAACCCCTGCAGGTACGGCGACTGGTCGATCGTGAAGTCCAGGATGCCGGCCTTGATGGAGTTCTCGGTCGGTACCAGGAGATCGAACCCGCCGCCGTGTACCCCCTGGGATTTCAGGTTGTACTTCTTCATGACGTTCGCGACGCCCTGCGTGCTGCCCGCGTCGACGGCGTAGAGACCCTTGTAGTCCTTGTTGCCCTGGCTGAACGCGTCGATCACGGACTGCTCGGGGTCAAGGGTGGCGCCGGTCGCGACCTGCTTGACCTGGAATCCCTTGTTCGCGGCCTTCAACGCGGCCGTAGCGCCGTCTGCCCGTGGCTGGATGTTCAGTGCGCCCGGTGTAGCAATGAAGATCGCGACCTTGGAGTTCGCGGGAAGCGTCGAGGCGATCTTCTCGCCCATCTGCTGGCCGCTGACGAACAGGTCCTGTCCGATGTAGGCGAGCCGCTTGTTCGTGGTGACGTCCGCGTTGTAGGACACCACCGGGATGCCGGCCTTCTCCGCGGCGATGGTGGGGGCGTTGAACGCGGTCTTGTCGATGAGGGCGACCGCGATGCCGTCGGCCTTGCCCGAGATCGCGGTGTTCATCGCCGTTACCATCTGGGCGACGATCGAGTTCTCCGAGCCGGTCCACTGGTAGCTGACGTTCAGCAACGCGCAGGCGTCCTGGATGCCGTACTGCGTGGCCTGGAAGAACGGGTTTGTCGTGACGTGGTTGACGAAGACGAACTTCCATTTCGGCGTGGCGACGAAGTTGCCTGCGCCACTACTCTTCGGTGCGCCCGAGGCGGTGCTGCCGCCGCTGCTGCCTCCGCCGCACGCGGCGAGCAGCGCCGCAGCCGCGGTGGTGATGCCGGCGCCCTTGAGCAGCGAGCGACGGCTGGCGCCGTTGGGTTCGGCGGTGAGGGCGTCACTGAGTGTGGCGATGTTCGGGTCGTTCTCTGACATCTGCAGTCCCTTCCGAGCGGATGATTCTCAGACTTGTTCGAACTCGATCCCTGCGAGCTGGCAGAACACCTCCCACGTCCGGGCGTGATGTCCAAGGTTCATGACCATGTGATGGGTGCCGCCGGCCGTGAGCCAGCGGTCCATGCAGCGGCGGACGCCGCTGTTGGGGGCGAACTGCCCGTAGGGCATCTCCAGCGCCGGCAGCACCGGGCCGTCGATGTTCGCGCCTTCGGCCACCACCAGCCGGAACCGCTCGCCGCCGAGCGACACCAGCGACGCGATCGTCGCTGGGCCTGGCTGGTAGCGGAACAGGAAGGTCGGCGGGTCGTCCAGCTTGCCGATGCCGAGCGGTCGCTTGATCAGTCGCACCCGCTCGTCGGTGCGGGCGATCGCGTAGTTCCCCTCGCCCATGTGCGACATCAGCAGCGAGTCCGATGGGAAGTCCATCGCGTACATCTCGGTGAAGTGGCCCGCGCCGAGCAGCTGGTGACCGGCGAAGACCATCGCCGCGGCGAGGGCGTCTCCCTCGGCGCCGTACCCGTAGCCCTTGGCCATCAACGAGGACGCGGCCGCCATCGGCAGCCGCGCGAAGCGGCCGTCCTCCGCGATGGCGTCGAAGTGGGTGGAGTAGGCGCGGTAGCCACCATCGTCGAGCAACCCCTGGATCGCGAGCTGCATCCGGGCGTGGTCGTCGCGCTCCTCGGTCGACAGCCGAGGGTCGATCTCGAAGTGCTCGTCCTCCCATGCCTGCAACTCGTTGACGTCACCAGCGGGAATCACCTGCATCCGCCGGTGGATGTCGCCCGGCGCGAGGAAGTCGATCTGCGGCCCGAGGCTGCGGACCAGGGCGTTCTCGTCGACCCGGATGTCGCCCATCTGGTTCATCGGGTATCCGAAGACCGCGATCTTCAGGGCGCGCCAGGCCGTCACGGCACGGGCGGCGTTCGCCCATCGGCTGAAGGCGAGCCGGAAACCATCCGACTGCCAGTCGTCCGTGATCACCTGGAACCGGCGGGAGGCGCGCACCATCGCGTTCGCGGTGTCCTGCGCGCCATGAATGCCTTGGTTGTAGGTCATGTCGGCCATGTCCCACGCCGGGGTCACGGCCACCTCGGGCTGGACGTTGGCGAGCAGGATCGGGAGCTGGGTTTCGCTGAGCAGCCGCGCGACCCGCATCGCGGGCCCGTAGGTCAGCATGACAACCATGACGCCGTCGAGGTCGGCGTTGGCGAACTGCCGCATCACCGCTTCGGCGTCCTCGCGGCTCTTCACCGGCCGGCCGACCGTGACGTCGGCGAGGCCGGTCAGTGACTCGGCGATTCGGTGAGCGAACCCGTCCTGGCGCTCGGTGATGCCGGGGATCATGTGGTCATACAGCGCCTGGGTGATGCCGAGCAGGCCGATCCGAGGCACCGGCGCGGCCTCGGATCCGTACGACGTCGACACGGTGCTCCCCCTCTCAGTGCTGGCCATAGACGTTCTGGTACCGGTCGTAGAACTGGTCGATCGACTGCTGCGACATGGGCACGGGCTCGCCGAGCTGCCGCGCGAGATGCACGGTGCGTGCCGCGTCCTCGCACATCACCGCTGCCTTGACCGCGGCGCGCGCGTCGGGACCGACGGTGAAGACGCCGTGGTTGCGCATCAGCACGGCGCGCGACCGGTGGCCACGCAGCGTGTCGACGATGCCTCGACCGATCGAGTCGTCGCCGACAACCGCGAACGGACCGATCGGGATCTCGCCGCCGAACTCGTCCGCCATCGCGGTCAGTACGCACGGCACCGCCTCGCCGCGCGCGGCCCACGCGGTGGCGTACGTCGAATGGGTGTGGACGACGCCACCGACGTCGGGCAGCTCGCGGTACACGTGGGCGTGGGCGAAGGTGTCGCTCGACGGGGTCAGGTCGCCGTCCACCACCGCGCCCTGCAGGTCGCAGACCACCATCGCGTCGTCGCTCAGCTCGTCATAGGAGACGCCGCTGGCCTTGATGACGAGGAGATCCTCGCCGGGCACCCGGGCCGAGACGTTGCCCGCGGTCCAGACCACCAGGCCGTAGCGGACCAGCTCGCCGTGCAGCCGCGCGAGCTGGTCACGCAGCGCCTTGACCGTCTCGCCGACCGCCGCCGTCATGCTCACCGCGATCGGGCCTCGTTGCGGATCCGGCGGAGCCGGTGCAGGACGTCGTTCCCCAAGTCGCCGGGCACCCCGAAGTAGTCGTGCAGGAGGCGGTACTCGGCGTACAACGCGTCGTAGTCGCGGTGTCGCTGCGGGTCCGGGGTGTAGCGGCCGCGTTGCACCTTGCCCATCGCCGCGGATGCCGCAGGGACGTCGGGGTAGTCGCCGGCGGCTACCGCGGCGTGGATCGCGGACCCCAGCGCCGGGCCCTCGGCGGAGTCGATGACGGAGAGAGTTCGCCCGGTCACGTCGGCGTAGATCTGCAGCAGCGGCGCGTTCTTGATCAGCCCGCCGGCGACGATGAACTCATAGACCGGGACGCCGGCGTCCTCGAACGCCTCGATGATGCGTCGGGTGCCGAACGCCGTCGCCTCGACGAGGGCCTGGTAGATCTCTTCGGTGCGCGTGGCCAGCGTCAGCCCGACGATGACCCCGGAGAGCTCATGGTCGACGAGCACCGAGCGGTTGCCGTTCTCCCAGTCGAGCGCGACCAGCCCGTGGGCGCCGACCGGCTGATCCACCATCAGCGAGCTGAGCAGTTCGTGCACCGACATCGAGGCCGCCTCGGCGCGGTCGACGTACTCCTGAGGTACGGCGTTGTCGACCCACCAGCCGAAGATGTCGCCGACGCCGGACTGGCCGGCTTCGTAGCCGTAGAGCCCGTCGACGATGCCGCCGTCCACGACTCCACACATGCCGGCGACCTCGGCCAGCTCCTCGCCGTTCATGACGTGGCAGGTGGACGTCCCCATCACGGCGACCATCTGGCCGGGAGCGAGCGCCTGCGCGGAGGCGGCGGTGACGTGGGCGTCGACGTTGCCGACCGCGACGGCCGTCCCTTCGCGCAGTCCGGTCCACTCCGCCGCCTGCCCGGTCAGTCCACCGGCGCGACCGCCCAGCGGCGACAGCGGCCAGTCCAGCCGGGTCTCGGCGAAGTCGGCGAAATCAGGGTGCAGTGCGCCGAGGAACTCCCGGCTCGGGTACTGACCGTTCTGGTAGATGCCCTTGTAGCCCGCGGTGCATCGGTTGCGGGTCTCGACCCCGGTCAGCTGCCAGATGATCCAGTCGGCCGCCTCGATCCACCGTTGCGCCCGGGCGTAGGTCTCCGGGTCGTCCTCGAGCAGCTGCAGCGCCTTCGCGAACTCCCACTCTGCGGAGATCTTGCCGCCGTACCGTCCGATCCACGGCTCGTGGCGCCGGTGGGCAAGGGCGTTGATCCGGTCGGCCTGCGGTTGCGCCGCGTGGTGCTTCCACAGCTTCGGCCAGGCGTGGGGTCGGTCGGCGAGCTCCGGCAGGGCGCACAGCGGGACGCCGTCGACCGTGGTGGGCAGCACGGTGCAGGCGGTGAAGTCAGTGCCGATGCCGATGACCGCGGCCGGGTCGATGCCGCTATGAGCCACGGCCTTGGGCACCGCGTTGCGCAGCACCTCGATCCAGTCCTGCGGGTCCTGCAGCGCCCAGTCCGGTGGCAGCCGATGCGTCGACCCGGGAAGCGATGCCTCGATGACGCCCGACGGGTAGCCGTACTCGCTCACGGCGAGCTGGGCGCCATCGCTCACGCGAACCACCAGTGCCCGCCCGGACAGGGTGCCGAAGTCGACCCCCACCACGAAGCGGTCCGAGCTCACGTTAGCGTTCACATTCCTTCACACGTTGTTGGATAAAGCAGCGGGTTGAAGGGGTGGAACCGGGCGACGAGCAGGCAGGTAACCGTCGCGTCACGCAACGGTTGTGCAGTCTTAACGCGGGCTCTCCGTCGGTGTCAAGCACAAACTGATATCGCTAACATCACGGTGGCCATGAGACGGTGTGCCTGATGAACGAGCGTCCCGACACCCGTCGAGCGGTGATGTACGACGTCGCGCGACTGGCCGGTGTCTCGCATCAGACCGTCTCTCGGGTGATCAACAACCACGGCAACGTGCGGGACGCGACGCGAGAGCGAGTGCTCGAGGCGATGGCCCAGCTCGACTACCGCCCGAATGCGCTTGCCCGCGGTCTCGCCAGCCGGCGCTCGCGCACCATCGGCGTGCTCTGCTTCGACACCCGGCTCTACGGCCCGGGGTCGACGCTGCACGCGATCGAGCGCCACGCCCGGGCGCAGGGCTACTCGGTGACGATCACGAACGTCGACGACCTCGGCCGGGAGCCGATCAGGCGCGCGATCGAGTCCTTCGCCGACCGTTCTGTCGACGGCCTGATCGTCATCGCGCCGCATGACAGCGCGGCGATCGCGGTCCGGGCGGCACCCAGCGGTGTCCCGACCGTGGCCGTCGAGGCGAGCATCGACGACACCGTCGCCACGGTGTCCGTCAACCAGATCAGCGGCGCCGCGATGGCGACGGAGCACCTGCTCGAACGTGGCTATCAGCGGATCTGGCACCTGGCTGGTCCGGCCGACTGGCCCGAGGCGCAGGAGCGGGTAGAGGGCTGGCGTAAGGCACTGACCCAGGCCGGCCTCCCGGCGGTCGGGCTGTTGCGCGGCGACTGGAGCCCAGCCTCGGGACTCGAGCTCGCGTCGCAGCTGATCGGCAACGCCGACGCGGTTTTCGTCGCGAACGACCAGATGGCGCTGGGTGTGCTCCGGGCCCTGGCGAAGGCAGGCATCGACGTACCGAACGAGATGGGTGTGGTCGGCTTCGACGACATCCCCGAGGCGGGCTACTTCATGCCGGCGCTGACGACGATCCGCCAGGACTTCGACGAGGTCGGACGACGTGGGCTGCAGACGCTGATGGGGATGATCGACGGGAAGCCGCCCGACGCCGAGCTGCAGCAGCGGGTCGAGCCGACGCTGGTGGTGCGCGAAACGACGCGCTGACCGGATTGCCAGGCCGCGCAACTTGTCAGGGCGCTCGGCCCAAACCCACGCTCGGGCGTCCTGACAAGTCGGCAAGCGCGCGATCCCGACACTTCGAAGTGACATTCGCGGGATCCGGGTTAATGATCGGATTGTCGCCCCTCGTCGGATGGAGGCACTCGCGCGGGGAGCGCACTGCTCCGGTCCATGGCGCGAGGAGGCGCAGATGTACGAGAAGGACGGCGAGAAGTACTTCGTAGTCGACAGCCACATGCACTACTGGGACGCGAGCCCGGCGAACTGGGTGACCGGCCAGGAGCAGTTCGCGAAGGGCTGGATCGAATGTTTCCACGCCTACCAGTCGCTCGGGCCGCCGGAGACGCACTGGACGATCGAGCACTTCCAGAAGTACTCCGACAAGGACCTGATGAAAGACGTCTTCGAGGACGGGTACGTCGACGTCGCCATCTTCCAGCCGACCTATCTGAAGCAGTGGTACAACGAGGGCTTCAACACCACGGAGCGCAACGGCGCACTGGCCGAGGAGAATCCCGGCCGGTTCATCGTGAACACCCGCTTCGACCCGCGTGACGGCGACGAGGGCATCAAGCAGCTCGAGCGCGACGTCAAGCGGTGGGGCGCTATCGGTCTGAAGCTCTACACCGCCGAGTGGAAGGGCGACTCGCGGGGTTGGACGCTGAAGGACCCCGAGGCTTACCGCTACCTCGAGGCGGCGCAGAACCTCGGGATCAAAAACGTCCACGTCCACAAGGGTCCGACGATCTGGCCGTTGGACAAGGACGCTTTCGACGTCTCCGACGTCGACCACGCCGCGACCGACTTCCCGGACCTCAACTTCATCGTGGAGCACGTCGGGCTGCCTCGGATCGAGGACTTCTGCTTCATGGCGACGCAGGAGCCCAATGTGTACGCCGGCCTGTCGGTCGTCATCGGCGGTCTGATGTTCGCGCGGCCGAAGTTCTTCGCCAAGGTGATGGGCGAGCTGCTGTTCTGGGTTGGCGAGGACAAGATGACGTTCGGCAGCGACTACGGCATCTGGGAGCCGAAGTGGCAGGTCGAGGGCTTCGTCGACTGGGACTACCCGAGCGACGAGTTCTCCGACTACCCGCGGGTCAACACAGCGACCAAGAAGAAGATCCTCGGGCTCAACGCCGCGAAGCTCTACAACATCGACGTACCGGCCGAGCTCCAGCTTCCTGCCGACGACGGGAAGCCGGCCGCGAAGGACGATGCGGTGCTGGTGGAGGACGGGGCCAAGGTGTGACCGACGCGGCGGCTGTGCTCGCCGCGCTGGACACGGTGCGTGATCCGGAGCTCGACGAGTCGGTGACGGCTCTCGGCTTCGTCGCCTCCTGCACCGTGTCCAGCGACGGCGTGGCGGACGTCCGACTCCGCCTTCCGACGTACTTCTGCGCGCCGAACTTCGCCTACCTGATGGTGGCCGATGCGTACGACGCGGTGAGCGGAGTGCCGGGGGTGAGCCGGACCGACGTGGTGCTCGAGGATCACTTCGCCTCCGACGTGATCAACCGCGGCGTGGCGGCGAGGTCGGGATTCCTGCAGTCCTTCGACGGCTACGCCGCGGGCGAGCTCGACGAACTGCGGGCCGACTTCCTGCGCAAGGCGACGCTGGCCGCGACCGATCGGGTCTGCCGCCCGCTGCTCAGAGCCGGTCGGACTCCCGAGAAGCTGGCGATGTTGCGGCTGGGCGACATTCCCGAATCCGCGGACCGCGAGCGGCTGCGGTCACGGCGCCGCGAGCTCGGGCTGCCCGCGGGTGACGAGTCGCCGCTGCTCGTCGATCCGGTTACCGGTGACGCGGTCGACGTGCCTGCTATGCCGCGACATCTTGCCCGGGCGCGGCTCACCGGCGTCAGCGTCGAGGCCAACAGCGGAGTCTGCCGCGGCATGCTCCGCCAGCGATACGCAACTGCAGGTGTCGGCGAATGTGAGGAGGACCGATGAAGGCCGTCCGGCTGCCTGGCTATCACCAGAACCCCGTTGTCGAGGAGGTCGCGGAGCCGACCATCTCCGGGCCGCTCGACGTGATCGTCAAGATCGGCGGCGCCGGGGTCTGTCGCACCGACCTGCACATCATCGAGGGACAGTGGGAGGAGGCGATGGGCCCCACACTGCCGTACACGATCGGGCACGAGAACGCTGGATGGGTGCACGAGATCGGCTCGGCCGTGACCAACGTCGCGGTCGGCGACACGGTCATCCTGCATCCGACACCGACCTGCGGGCTGTGTCACGCGTGCCGGGCCGGGGATGACATGCACTGCATCAATAGCTCGTTCCCTGGTCTCGACAGCGACGGCGGGATGGCGGAGTACCTCCTCACGTCGGCCCGCGCCTGCGTGAAGCTCGATGCGTCGACCGAGCCGAAAGACGTTGCGGCGCTTGCGGATGCGGGCATCACGGCGTACCACGCGGTCCGCAAGGCGATCCCGTTGCTCTACCCCGGGACGACCGCTGTGGTGATCGGTGCCGGCGGGCTTGGCCACATCGGTATTCAGTGCCTCGCGGCGCTCACCGCGACTCGGATCATCGTGGTCGACCGGAACCCGGCCGCGCTCAAACTCGCGGAGCAACTCGGCGCCGACCACACCGTGGTGGCCGATGGCAACCACGTCGGCCAGGTGCAGGACCTCACCGACGGTGCCGGCGCCGACGTGGTCCTCGACTTCGTCGCCGAGCAGGGCGCGGAGGGTGACGCGTTCGCGATGACGAAGGCGGGTGGGTCGGACTACGTCATCGGGTACGGCGGTCAGCTGTCCGTGCCGACCCTCGACATCATCTCCACCGAGCGCAACATCGTCGGCAACATCGTGGGCACGTACAACGAGCTCGCCGAGCTGATGGTGCTCGCGCAGACCGGGCGGGTGACGTTGCACACCAGCACGTATCCACTCGACCAGGCGGTGGAGGCATTGCAGGATCTCGACGCCGGCAAGGTCCGCGGCCGCGCGATCCTGGTCCCCTAGCTCGAAGCGTCGGGCGCGCGGGGCGTGCCCGGTAGGACAGCAGGGGCGGGGACCTCGACCGCGACCTCCTCGGAGAGGCGGTAGCGGCCGGCGAGTGCGAGGTCGTCACCGCTCCAGAACCGGCCGGGGTCGTACCACGCTGGTCGCTTGCCACCGGGGAGCAGACCCATGTCCTGGTAGGAGATCGCGACGACCTCGGCGCAGTACGCCGTCTCTCGCTCGGCCGCGCGCGCCCGGCGGCGTCCGCTCGGTGATGGGATCCGACCGCGCACCCAGCCGGCGGCGAGCCCGGCGGTCGTCGGGAACGGCATCCCGTCGAGCTTCGCGATGGTCCGCAGCAGCGCGTCTTCGGCGTCGCGTGACACCGCCGGTTCGAGCTGCCGCAGCCAGCACTGCTGGCCGTAGCGGTGCACCCACGTCGTGGCAGCGTCTCGGAGGTCGTGGAGCTGGACGCCGCGTTGATGGTCGCCGGACCACATGTCGACCAGCGACCGGCCGAGCTCGGCATGCCACATCAGCGGCGGCAGGTCGTCGATCACGACGGCCATGCCGACGTGGTTGACCGGGCTGTTGGTCGTCATCCGGATCGCGCGGTCGGCGGCGCTGGTCCCGCGGAACAGCCACAGGTCGCCAGTGCGCGTCAGCTCAACAGCCGCGTCGAGTCCGATCGAGGTCCCGGTCACCGCAGTAGCGTAAGCGCGTGCGGTGGTGGAAGGTCCTCGGCGTGGCCGGGCTAGCGGGTGTCGCGGCGACCGGCGTCGTTATCGCGCGCCACGAACGGCAGCGCCGCGCGTACACCCCGGACGAGATTCGTGACCGGTTGCACGCGCGGCTGGCCGAGCAGGGTCAGACGGCCGGGTCGAGGACCACCGACTCCCGCTGAGCGAAGGTCGGGCTGGCGGCCCGACCACCTCGTGGCAGCAGCCGGCTGCCCGCCGCGAGCCCCGCTGCCACGACTGCCTGGATTGCCAGGATCGTCACGGCCGCGTGCAGCGGGCCGAGCCGAGATGCCGTCGCGAGCGAGACGAACAGGCTGCCGATCAACGCGACGCCGAGCGCCAGCGAGGTCTGCTGTGTCGTCGTGAGCACGCCACTGCCTGCTCCCGCGACCTCCTGGGGGACGTCCGAGAGAACCACGCGATACAGCGGGCTCAGGATCAGGCCCTGCCCCATCCCCATCACGGCCAGGCCCGGCATCAGGTCATACACCGAGATGTGAGGCCACCACGCCAGGAAGGTCGCGATGAGGATGAGCAGCCCGACCAGCTGGATCAGGGCACCCGCCGCGATCACCTTGCGGCCGTACTCCGCCACCAGCCGAGTGGTCGCGAGGGAGGCAAGCAGGAAGAGAACCGCCATCGGACCCATCGCCAGACCGGCGCGCAGCGGCCCGAAGCCGAGGTAGCCCTGGGTGACGAGCGCGTATACGAACATGAACGCACCGAAGGTCGCGAAGAACGGCACCGCGAGGATCAGCCCGCGCCGCATGCTGTTGTGCTCCAGCACCGACGGCGGCACCAGGGGAGCACCACCGGTGCGCTCCAAGGAGCGCTCGACGTACCCGAAGCCGATTGCACTCACCGGAGCCAGCGCCAGCAAGACCCACGACCAGACCGGCCAGCCGAGCGCGCGGCCCTCGGTGAGCGGGATCAGCACGGCGACGAGTGTGACGGCGAGCAACAGCGTCCCGAGAACGTCGATCTGGGTACGACGAACTGCGTGCGTCTCCGGCACGTAGCGGGCGGCCAGGATGAGGCCGATCACACCGACCGGGATGTTGACGAAGAAGATCGCGCGCCAGCCGCTGCCGCCGATGTTCGCCGACACCAGCACACCGCCGAGCAACTGACCGGTGACCGCCGCGAGGCCACCGGTGGCGCCGAGCCAGCCGAGCGCCTTGGACCGCGAGGCCGGCGTACCCGTCGCCTGGATCGTGGAGAGGGTCTGCGGCACCATCAGCGCGGCTGAGGCGCCCTGCAGCACCCGGGCGATCACCAGGGTGGTGGCCGACGGGGCGATGCCACACAGCAGCGAGGTGAGGGTGAACGACGCGATCCCGACGAGGAACAGCCGCCTGCGGCCGTGGGCGTCGCCGAGCCGGCCGCCGAGCACCAGCAGCACCGCGTACGCCGTCGCGTAGCCGGAGACCACGAGCTCGAGCAGCGCGGTCGTCGCATGCAGGTCGTGCTGCATGGTCGGGAGCGCGACGTTGACGATGAAGAAGTCGATCAACGGGAGCAGGACGCCGACCAGGATGGTGATGAGCCCGGCGGTGGACAGCGCGGGCGAGCTGGTGGGCGTCGGCACCGTGGTCGAGCGGGTGAAGCCGGGCTGCGGCTCGAGGGTGCGGCGGGATGCTGTTGGTGCGGTCATGGCACTACTGTGGACGCGTTCCTAGCCTGGTACCAGAGTCTAGTTATCCAGGTATCAGCAGTAACTGGCACCAGGTCTAGATATACGGCATCCTGGTATCCGTGACCACGACCCTCGAGCGCGCGCTTCCCGTCGATCCGGATTCTCCCGCCGCCCCGGATGCCGCCGATCTGCGTCGCAAGGAGCTGGCGAGCTTCCTGCGGAGCCGTCGCGAGCGGATCAGCCCGGACCAGCTCGGTCTCCCGGAGTACGGCCGCCGTCGTACCCCGGGTCTGCGTCGCGAGGAGGTCGCCCAGCACGCCGGAGTCGGCGTGACCTGGTACACCTGGCTCGAGCAGGCGCGCGACATCAACGTCTCCGAGCAGGTGCTCGACGCGATCGCGCGCACCCTGCTGCTCGACCCGCACGAACGCGGCCACCTGTTCACCCTCGCCGGGTCGCCGTTGACCGAGATCGGGCCGGACTGCATGCCGGTCTCCGACGAGGTCCGGCTGCTGCTCGACAAGCTGCACCCGTACCCCGCCATCGTCTCCAACGGCCGCTACGACCTGCTCGCCTACAACCGGGCGTACACCGCTTTGATGGGGGACCTCGACCAGGTGCCGTTTGACCAGCGCAACACGATGTGGCTGGCCTTCACCAGCCCGACGGTGCGCGCCTCGTTGCCGGACTGGGATTCCGCCACCCGCCGGCTGGTGGGGCAATATCGCGCCGCCATGGCCGACCACGTCGCCGAGCCGGTGTGGAAGTGTCGGGTGAAGCGGCTGCAGGAGGCGTCGCCGGAGTTCGCCGAGATGTGGCAACGCCATGACATCGTCTCGCCGGAGAACCTCACCAAGCGCTTCGACCATCCCGAGCTCGGCCGGCTGCAGTTCTGCTACACGAACCTGTGGCTCTCGCCGCGGACCGGCGTGCGGATGGTCAGCTACACGCCCGCCGATCCGGAGACCGAGGCGCTGCTTGCGCGGCTCGACGACATCGAGCCCTGCCCGATCGAGCTGATGGGCTGACGTCAGCTTCGGGAGACCAGGGCACGGGCGCCCAGCAACACGGCGATCGGCAGCACTGAGCGCGGCTCCCACGGCAGTCGCCACACGCCGCCGTGCGCGGCGGCATCCATGAAGAGGTCCTCGCCACCGGGCAGCACCGTCGCGGGGTGGGCGGCGGCGGTCGGGTCGCACAGGTCGCGCACCAGCACCGCCGCCATCAACGCGCTGGAAGTCGGCGGCTCGAACGCCTCGACACCGAGCCGCGACGAGGCGGTGTAGGCCGCGCCGAGGATCCGGTTCTTCGTCACCGAT
>DATAVK010000008.1:0-3626 GCA_036267755.1 Mycobacteriales bacterium | reverse complement strand
CTTCTCGACCGACAGCGCGGTCTCGCCATGACGCAGCAGCCACGCGACCGTCGGTTTGCCGACCGGCGCCGACCAGCCATAGAGCATGTTGGGCGAAGCGGGCGCTGGCGGGGTGGGCTCGGTCACCGGTGCATCAGCGGTCGTCGCGAACCCATCGACCGGCGGCGCCACCCACGTACGCCCGGCCGCCGCCGCATCCATCGCCTCGTTGGCGAGCCGGTCGGCGTGCTTGTTGAACTCCCGGCGCACATGCTGGAACCGCACCTCGTCGAACTGCCGGACCAGCGCCGCGGCCTCGCGCGCCAGCACCTGCATGTCTGGGTGCTTGACCTTCCACCGCGAGCTCATCTGCTCGACCACGAGCTTGGAGTCCATCCGCACCTCGACCTGGGACGCGCCGAGATCGAGCGCTGCCTGCAGTCCCGCGATCAGCCCGCGGTACTCCGCGACGTTGTTGCTCGCGACACCGACGCCGGCCGCGACCTCGACCAGCAGCTCGCCGGTGTCGGCGTCACGGACCAGCGCGCCGTACCCGGCCGGTCCGGGATTGCCCCGCGATCCCCCGTCCGCCTCGACGATGACCCGTCGTACGGGGTCCGGGCTCACAGCCCCGACTCGTCGGTCCGGACCAGGATCCGCCGGCACTCCTCGCAGCGCAGCACCTCATCCGGCGCCGCGTCGCGGATCCGGTTGACGTCGGTGGTGTTGAGCTGGATGTGACACCCCTCGCAACGCCCTCGGTGCAGGGCGGCGGCACCGACGCCGCCGGAGGACGCGCGCAGCTTCTCGTAGAGCGCGGTCAGGTCGGCGGGCAGACCGTCGGCGAGCTCGGTCCGCTGCTTGGCGGTCTGCGTGCTCTCGTTGTCGATCTCCGCGTACGCCGAGTCGCGTCGGGCCTCGGCGTCGTCAATCGACGTGCGCAGCTCGGTCTGTTCCTCGCGCAGCTTCGCGAGCTGCATCTGGATCACCTCGCGGCGCTCCATCACCTCCAACTCGGCGTCCTCGAGCTCGGCCTGCCGGCGGTGCAGCGACTGCACCTCCGAGGCGAGGTTCTCGAGCTCCCGCGGCGACCCCACGTTGCCGGTGTCGAGCCGCTGCTGATCGCGGGTCATCCGACCGCGGACCATCTCGACGTCGGCGTCGACCCGGGCCTGCTCGCGGCCGAGGTCGCTGTCCTCGGTCTCGCCCCGGACGATGTCGTCGGAGACGGTGTCGAGCCTGGTCGAGAGCAACGTCAGCTCGCCGAGCTCCGGCAAGGTCTCGCGACGGTGCGCGAGCCGGCCGAGCGAAAGGTCGAGCTCCTGCAGGTCGAGCAGTCGCAGTTGATCCTCAGGTGCGGCTTTCACTGCGTCCTCACTGCCGGGGCGTGCATGGTCCAGGGGTCGGTGATGCGGGTCGATATCGCGGTCTCCACCGTAATGCCCGTCTCCCGCAGGTCGCCGACGAGCAGGTCTGCGGCCATCGCCAGCCAGGGCTGCTCGGTCGCCCAGTGTGCGGCATCGATCAGCCCGATGTCGTAGTCGGCGAGCGCCTCCGAGGTGCTGTGGTGCTTCAGGTCGGACGTGACGAGTACGTCGGCACCGGCCGAAGCGGCCGCCTCGGCCAGCTCACCGCCGGACCCGCCGCACACGGCGACGCGGGTGACGGGGCGCTGCGGATCACCGGCTGCCCGGACTCCCCAGGCGGTCGCCGGAAGCGCGGCCGCGACGGTGTCGAGGAAGCCGCGCAACGTGGTGTCCGTGGCCAGCCGACCGACCCGGCCGAGGCCGAGGCCGCGGTCGCGGTCGCTGGCAGACTCGCTCGGCCGGTCGGCGGCCAACGGCGCCAGCGGATCCGTGTCGTGGACACCCAGGACCGACGCCAGGGCGTCACTGACGCCGGGACGAGCCACGTCGGCGTTGGTGTGCGCGACGTACAGCCCGATGCCATGACGGATCAGCCGGTGCACCACCCGTCCCTTCGCCGTCGTGGCGGCGACGGACTCGGTGCCGCCCAGGAACAGCGGGTGGTGGGTGACGACCAGGTCGGCGCCGAGTTCGATCGCCTCGTCGACGACCGACTCCACGGGGTCGACGGCGAAGTGGACCCGTCGTACGTCGTCGTCGGGGTCGCCGCAGACCAGGCCGACCGCGTCCCAGTCCTCGGCCCACCGGGGGTCGTAGCGCCGCTCCAGCGCGGCGATGACGTCACGTCCCCGCATGAGGGTCAACCTAGTGGGGCATCCTGACCCAGTGACAGCCGTCGAGCTCTGGGTGGCCCGGCACGGTGAGACCGAGTGGAGCGTGTCCGGCCGGCACACCGGCACTACCGACCTGCCGCTCACCGAGCGCGGCCGCGACGCTGCCCGGGCGCTCGGCACGAGGCTGGCCGGCGAGCGCTTCGACCTGGTGCTGACCAGCCCGCTAGCCCGGGCCCGCGAGACCTGTCGGCTGGCCGGGTTCGGTGACGACGCCGTCATCGACCCCGACCTGCACGAGTGGGACTACGGGGAGTACGAGGGCGTGACGACCGACGAGATCCGCGAGACCCGGCCGGGGTGGATCCTCTTCGACGACGGCTGCCCCGGCGGGGAGGTCGCGGCCCAGGTCGGGGAGCGCGCCGACCGCGTCATCGAGCGGGTGCGGGCTCTCGGCGGCGGTCGCGCGATCGCGTTCGCCCACGGTCACGTGCTGCGGGTGCTCGGCGCGCGCTGGGTCGGCCTGCCGCCGCAGGACGGTGCCCGGTTGCTGCTCGGTACGGCGACGGTGAGCGTGCTGGGCTGGGATCGCGAGACCCCCGCGATCGAGCGGTGGAACGGCGGCTGACGCTCAGCGCACGTGCTGCTCGTGCCGCGCCATCGGGGCCCGGCCGACCGGCTGGCTGGGCGCCGGCAGCAACGGCGACCGGTGCTTCATCGGGCGGGTCACCGGGTGACCCTTCGACACCGTCACCTCTTCGCCGTTGTGGTGGAAGTTGACCTCGCCGTCGTCCTTCTCGTGCACCTCGTAGACGACGTTCTCGTGGTCGACCCGCACCCGCAGCCGCACTCCGCGCCAGCGCACGGTGAAGCACAAGCGGCTGATCCCGCCCGGCAGCGCGGGGTCGAGCGTCAGCCCGCCGCCGTGGTCACGCATCCCCCCGAACCCGGCCACCAGCGCGATCCACGCACCGGCGAGCGACGCCATGTGAAGCCCATCCCGGCTGTTGTGGTGCAGGTCCCGCAGGTCGACCAATGCCGCCTCGTAGGCGTAGTCATGAGCCAGCTCGAGATGCCCGACCTCGGCGGCCATGACCGCCTGCGTGCACGCCGACAGCGACGAGTCACGGACCGTCCGCCGCTCGTAGTAGTCGACATTGCGGGCCTTGTCCTCGTCGCTGAACCGATCGCCACACCAGTGCATCGCGAGCACCAGGTCGGCCTGCTTCACGACCTGCTTGCGGTAGAGGTCGAAGTACGGCGCGTGCAGCAGCAGCGGATATTTGTCTTTGTACGCCGCGAAATCCCACACCTCGTGCCGGGTGAAGCCCTCCGACTGCGGGTGCACCTTGAGGGCCTCGTCGTACGGGATGTAGACGTCCTCGGCGGCGTCGCGCCAGCTGGCGACCTCCTCGACCGTGCAGCCGAGCTCGCGGGCCTGGGTCATGTT
>DATAVK010000007.1:0-8667 GCA_036267755.1 Mycobacteriales bacterium | reverse complement strand
GACGTGCGCAAGGTCTTCGAGTCCTGGCAGAAGGGGACGGTCATCCGGTCCTGGTTGCTGGACCTCGCGGTGCGTGCCCTGGACGCCGATGAGCACCTCACCCAGCTCAGGGGCTACGCGCAAGACTCCGGCGAGGGGCGCTGGACGGTGCAGGCGGCGATCGACCACGCCGTCCCACTCCCGGTCATCACGGCGTCGCTGTTTGCGCGGTTCTCCTCGCGCCAGGAGGACTCGCCGGCGATGAAGATGGTGGCGGCGCTGCGCAACCAGTTCGGCGGCCACGCCGTGACGTCGTCGGCCGGGTCGGAGGAGAAGGGCGCCGACGCACCTGGCGCCGACACCTCGCACGGCTCCGACGCTGACGCTTACCCGTCCGCCTGATCCGGGCGACCTCGACCGCGTGTACGTCCGGCACCTGCAGGTCAGCGACTTCCGGTCGTATCCCGGCGCGGAGCTGGCGCTCGACGCCGGTGTCACGGCGCTGGTAGGGCCGAACGGCCAGGGCAAGACCAACCTGGTCGAGGCCATCGGGTATCTCGCGTCGCTCGGCAGTCACCGGGTGTCGCACGACGCCCCACTCGTCCGCGCAGGTGCTGAGCGGGCCGTTGTTCGCGGTGTCGTGGTTCGAGACGGTCGCGACACCCTGCTCGAGGTCGAGATCACACCGGGCAAGGCGAACCGAGCCCGGATCGGTGGCTCACCCGTGCCGCGAGCCAGGGAGTTACTCGGCGTCTTGCGCACCGTGCTGTTCGCGCCGGAGGATCTGGCGATCGTCAAGGGCGATCCCGCCGAGCGTCGTCGCTACCTCGACGACCTGCTCGTGGCCCAGGCCCCGCGGTACGCCGGTGTCCGGTCGGACTACGACCGGGTGCTCAAGCAGCGCAACGCGCTGCTGAAGTCTGCCGGGTCGGCACGTCGAGCCGGGACCGGGCTGCGCACCCTGGACGTGTGGGACTCGCATCTGGCTACCGCCGGTGCGGCGTTGCTCGCCGGCCGGCACGAGCTGGTCGACGCGCTGCGCCCGCTGGTCGAGAAGGCCTACGCGGCGCTCAGCCGCGGTGGGGACCCCGCCGGCCTGGAGTACCGGTCGGCGCTGCCCGACGACGTGGCCGGTTCGACGGACCGGGATCTGCTCGCGGCCGCGTTGGCCGCGGCGCTGGCCGCGGGTCGGGACGCCGAGCTGGACCGGGGAGTCACCCTGGTCGGCCCGCATCGCGACGACTTGCTGCTCACTTTGGGCGAGCTCCCGGCCCGGGGCTATGCGAGCCACGGCGAGTCCTGGTCGATCGCGTTGGCGTTGCGGCTGGCGTCGTACGACCTGCTCCGGGCCGATGGCGGCGAGCCGGTGCTGATCCTTGACGACGTTTTCGCCGAGCTCGACGACGACCGGCGCGATGCGTTGGCAGCGCTGGTCGCACCCGCTGAGCAAGTGCTCGTCACCGCTGCGGTCGCCGGTGACGTCCCGCAGCAGCTCACCGGCGCTCGCTTCGACGTCGCCTCGGGCGAGGTGCGCCGTGTCCGCTGACGGCGAGACGCCTCCGGCGCGTGGGGATGCCGCCCGGCGGTTGCTGGCCCGGGCCCGCAAGGCTCCCGCGGCGTCGTCCCGGCGTACCCGTCGTCGTGCCCCGGAGGAGCAGGCCTGGAGCGGGCCGGCACCGGATGGGCGTGACCCGAGGCCGCTGGGCGGCGCGCTCGACGACCTGGTGAGTGCCCGGGAGTGGTCCCGGACCCTGGACGCCGCCGGGCTGGAGCCGCGGTGGCCGCAGATCGTCGGCGCGGACATCGCCTCGCACTGCCGCCCCGACCGGCTCGAGGCGGGAGTCCTGACCTGCGTCGCGGAGTCCACCGCGTGGGCGACCCAGATCCGGCTGATGCAGCACCAGGTGCTGAGCCGGATCGCGGCGGACGTCGGTCCCGACGTGGTGCGACGGCTCGTTGTCCACGGCCCGAGTACGCCGGACTGGCGGCACGGCCCGCTGCGGGTCAAGGGTCGTGGCCCCCGCGACACCTACGGCTGATCGCGCCGTAGGGCCCGGGTGACCCCGGCCCCAAGTGGGGGGACATCAGCCCACCCGTGCCAGGACGGCGACTTCATGCACAGGGCGCGTGGCGGGCCGGTTACGGCGCGCGACGGAGGTAGTATGGAGTCAATCCCCCGCCCCGCCGCCTTGCGGCAGTCACAGGAGCCGAACCTTGTCCTACGACGCCCGATCCATCACCGTCCTCGAGGGGCTCGAGGCGGTGCGGAAGCGGCCCGGCATGTATATCGGGTCGACGGGTGAACGCGGCCTGCACCACTTGGTCTATGAGGTTGTCGACAACGCCGTCGACGAGGCGCTTGCCGGCCACGCCGACACCATCGTCGCCACGCTGCTCGCCGACGGCGGGGTCAGGGTCGTCGACAACGGCCGTGGGATCCCGGTCGACCTGCACCCGGTCGAGAAGAAGCCTGCGGTCGAGGTCGTCATGACCACGCTGCACTCCGGCGGCAAGTTCGACGGCCAGTCCTACGCGGTGTCCGGCGGGCTGCACGGCGTCGGGATCTCCGTGGTCAACGCGCTCTCGAGCCGGCTCGAGGTGGAGATCAAGCGGGACGGTTTCGTCTGGAACCACGCGTTCCAGAACATCAAGGGCCCGGAGGGCAAGCTCCGCAAGGGCGCCCCGACGACGGACACCGGCACCACGATCACGTTCTGGGCCGATCCCACCATCTTCGAGTCCACCGTGTACTCCTACGAGACGCTCGCCCGCCGACTGCAGGAGATGGCATTCCTCAATGCCGGCTTGTCGATCACCCTTCGCGACGAGCGCGATGAGGAGCCGACCGAGACCGTCTACATGTACAAGAGCGGCCTCGAGGATTTCGTCAAGCACCTCAACGCGACCAAGTCGCCCATCCACGAGTCCGTCATCCACTTCACCGAGGGCACCGAGGGTGTCGCGGGCAAGATGGAGCTCGAGGTCGCGATGCAGTGGAACGCGACATACGCCGAGTCCGTCTACACCTTCGCCAACACCATCAATACCCATGAGGGTGGCACCCACGAAGAGGGCTTCCGCGCCGCGCTGACGACCGTCGTCAACAAGTTCGCCCGCGACCAGAAGATCCTCAAGGAAAAGGACGACAACCTCACCGGTGACGACGTCCGCGAGGGCCTGACGGCGATCGTGTCGGTCAAGCTGGCCCAGCCGCAGTTCGAGGGCCAGACCAAGACCAAGCTCGGCAACACCGAGGCCAAGTCCTTCGTGCAGAAGGCGTGCAACGACTGGCTCGGGTCGTGGTTCGAGCGGAACCCGCGCGAGGGCAAGGTCATCGTGCAGAAGTCGGCCTCGGCCGCGCAGGCTCGGCTCGCTGCGCGCAAGGCGCGCGACCTGGCCCGCGGTCGCAAGGGCCTGCTGGAGTCCGGCGGCCTGCCAGGCAAGCTCGCCGACTGCCAGTCGACGAACCCGGAGGAGTGCGAGCTCTACGTCGTCGAGGGTGACAGCGCCGGGGGCTCGGCCAAGGGTGGCCGCAACCCGATGAACCAGGCGATCCTCCCGATCCGCGGCAAGATCATCAACGTCGAGAAGGCACGGATCGACCGGGTCTTGCAGAACACCGAGGTCCAGGCGCTCATCACGGCACTCGGCACCGGGATCCACGACGACTTCGATGTGGCGAAGCTCCGCTACCACAAGATCATCCTGATGGCGGACGCCGACGTCGACGGGCAGCACATCCGCACCCTGCTGCTGACGCTGCTGTTCCGGTTCATGAAGCCGCTCATCGAGGGCGGCCACGTCTACCTCGCCCAGCCGCCCTTGTACAAGATCAAGTGGAGCGGCAAGGTCGAGGACGAGTACGCCTACTCCGACCGGGAGCGCGACGGGTTGCTGCAGGCCGGAATCGAAGCCGGCCGCAAGATCCCCAAGGACGACGGCATCCAGCGGTACAAGGGTCTCGGGGAGATGAACGCCTCCGAGTTGTGGGAGACCACCATGAACCCGGCGTCGCGGGTGCTCCTGCAGGTCAGCCTGGACGACGCCGCGACGGCCGACGAACTGTTCAGCGTGTTGATGGGGGAGGACGTCGAGGCTCGCCGCTCGTTCATCACCCGCAACGCCAAGGACGTTCGCTTCCTCGACATCTAGCCAAGGGATTCATCGTTGACTGACGTCACCACCCCGCCACCCGGCGATCGCGTCGAGCCCGTCGGGCTCGAAGTCGAGATGCAGCGCAGCTTCCTCGACTACGCGATGTCGGTCATCGTGTCGCGCGCGCTCCCCGACGTGCGAGACGGCCTCAAGCCGGTACACCGCCGGGTGCTCTACGCGATGTACGACGGCGGCTACCGGCCTGACCGTGGTTACTCCAAGTGCAGCCGTGTCGTCGGCGACGTCATGGGTCAGTACCACCCGCACGGTGACTCCGCGATCTACGACACCTTGGTCCGGCTCGCGCAGCCATGGGCGATGCGGCTGCCGCTGGTCGACGGTCAGGGCAACTTCGGCTCGCCGGGGAACGATCCGCCAGCGGCGATGAGATATACCGAATGTCGGTTAACTCCCGTTGCGATGGAAATGCTCCGGGACATCGACCGGGAGACCGTCGACTTCCAGCCGAACTACGACCAGCGTGGCTCCGAGCCGCTGGTGCTGCCGAGCCGGTTCCCGAACCTCCTCGTCAACGGCGCCGCCGGCATCGCGGTCGGTATGGCGACGAACATCCCGCCGCACAACCTGCGGGAAGTCGCCGAGGCCGTGCAATGGGCGCTGACCCATCCGGAATCCACGGATGAGGAGCTGCTCGAGGCCTGCGTCGAGCGGATCAAGGGTCCGGACTTCCCGACCGGGGCGCTGATCGTCGGACGCGAGGGGATCGACTCCGCGCTGCGCACCGGCCGCGGCTCGATCCGGATGCGTGCCGTCATCGAGGTCGAGGAGGACGCCCGCGGTCGGCAGCAGCTCGTCGTCACCGAGCTGCCCTACCAGGTGAATCCCGACGCCCTCGCCGAGAAGATCGCGGACCTGGTCCGGGACGGCAAGATCGGCGGGATCGCCGACGTCAAGGACGAGTCCAGCGCCCGCACCGGGCAGCGACTCGTCATCGTGCTGAAGCGTGACGCGATCGCGAAGGTCGTGCTCAACAACCTCTACAAGCACACCCCGCTGCAGGACTCGTTCGGCGCCAACATGCTGGCGTTGGTCGACGGCGTACCTCGCACGCTCAACGTCGGGCAGATGGTCCGCTACTACGTCGCGCACCAGGTCGAGATCATCGTCCGTCGTACCCAGTTCCTGTTGCGCCGGGCTCAGGAGCGGGCCCACATCCTGGTCGCGCTGCTCAAGGCGCAGGACCGGATCGACGAGGTCATCGCGCTGATCCGCGCCAGTGAGTCGGCAGAGGCGGCGCGCGGCGGCCTGATGGCGCTGCTCGAGATCGACGAGCTCCAGGCCAACGCGATCCTCGACATGCAGCTTCGCCGGCTCGCCGCATTGGAGCGCGCCCGGCTACAGGGTGAGTACGACGAGCTGATGGCCGAGATCACCGAGTACGAGGCGATCCTGGCGAGCGAAGAGCGGCAGCGCAGCATCATCGGCGAGGAGCTCGGCGAGATCGCGGCCAAGTACGGCAACGAGCGGCGCAGCCGTCTCGTGGCTTACGAGGGTGAGGTCAGCATGGAGGACCTCATCGCCGAGGAAGACATCGTCGTCACCATCACCCGCGGCGGATACGCCAAGCGCACCAAGACCGATCTCTACCGGGCGCAGCGGCGGGGCGGTAAGGGCATCCAGGGTGCGACGTTGCGGCAGGACGACATCGTCGAGCACTTCTTCGTGACGACGACGCACCACTGGATCCTGTTCTTCACGAACAAGGGCCGGGTCTATCGAGCCAAGGCACACGAGCTTCAGGAGACGGCGCGCGCCGCTCGCGGCCAGCATGTCGCGAACGTGTTGGGCTTCCAGCCCGACGAGCGGATCGCGCAGGTCATGACCATCAAGGACTACGACGCGGCTCCCTATCTCGTCCTGGCCACCAAGCACGGGCTGGTCAAGAAGACGGCGCTCGGTGATTTCGACTCGAACCGGACCGGCGGCGTCATCGCGATCAACCTTCGAGACGGCGACGAGCTGATTTCGGCAGCGCTGATGTCCGGCGAGGACGACCTGCTCCTGGTCAGCCGGAAGGCGATGTCCATCCGTTTCCACGGTGATGACGAGACACTGCGCCCCATGGGCCGGCAGACCTCGGGCGTGATCGGGATGCGGTTCGCCGAGGGCGACGAGCTGCTCTCGATGGACGTCGTGGTCGTCGGCTCCGACGCCGGCGAGGTGGATCTGCTGGTCGCCACCGACGGCGGCTTCGCCAAGCGCACCCGGGTCCGCGAGTACACCGCTCAAGGACGCGGCGGCCGGGGTGTCTTCACGGCGAAGATCGTCTCGACCCGCGGCCAGCTTGTAGGGGCGCTCGTGGTGGCACCAGAGGACGAGTTGTTCGCGATCCGCTCCGATGGTGGAGTGATCAGGACGACGGCCGGGCAGGTCCGCCGAACCGGGCGGCAGACCATGGGGGTACGGCTCATCGACTTGCCGGAGGACCAGATGGTGGTCGCCATCGCACGGAACGCCGAGGTCGAGGCGGTCGACGAGGTATGACGGACGTGGGCTCCGGCGGGCCGGGCATGGGAGTAGGCGACGAGGCCGGCTCGCTCGGCGCGGGGGCGGCCACGGCGACCTCGCCTCGGCGGACCAGTGTCGCCGCCGCCGCGGCGACCCGAAAAACCAACCGGCGGGCTCGGCTCACGCTCACCCGGGTCGACCCGTGGTCCGTCCTGAAGTTCTCGTTCGTCTACTCGCTCGCCGCACTCATCGTGCTGCTCGTCGCGGTCCTCGTGCTCTACAGCATTGTGGACGCGATGGGCGTGATCGACTCGATCCGCTCGTTCATCACCTCGATCGAGTCCGAGAGCAACGACACCGACATCACACAGTGGCTGAGCCTGAGTCGGGTCATGCTGGTCGCGCTGCTGGTGGGCGTGGTCAACGTCGTGCTTTTCACGGCGTTCGCGACCTTGACGGCGTTCATCTACAACATCTGCAACGACATCGTCGGAGGCGTCGAGGTCACTCTCTCCGAGCGGCCGTGAGAACCGCGTGGCCGGTCGGTCCTCGGGACCGGTAACCTCGTCAGGCGCACACGATGCGTCGTACCCGGGGCCTGTAGCTCAGCTCGGTTAGAGCGCTTCCCTGATAAGGAAGAGGTCGGAGGTTCAAGTCCTCCCAGGCCCACCCACCCCCTCGGGGACGTAGCTCAATTGGCAGAGCACCGCCTTTGCAAGGCGGGGGTTAGGGGTTCGATTCCCCTCGTCTCCACCAACGTCCGGCCAGGCCGGCGGACTTGCCTTCAGGGATTCACGGTCCACCCGGTGGGTAACTGGCTAGTTCAGCCGACCGCGTCGGCTTCCACCGGTGACCAGATGTACGCCGGCGACGATGGCCGCCAGGATCAATCCCAGCCACAGGACGTGGGCGAGGAAGCCCAAGCCGAGAAACAGCACCAGCAACACGATGGCGACGATCAGCAGCATCGGAACCTCCAGGTCACGGGGTCAGCGTTGACCCGTCGACAGTCCTACCCCTGCGGTTCGGGTTGTATGTCACGCCCTGGTGGTGGCGCCATCCGTCGTCGTGGTGGTGGTCGCAGGCGCGTCGTTCGTCGCTGGGTACGCCGGTGCCTCCGACGTGGTCGCGACCGGCTCAGCAGCGGCGTACCGGCGATCCGCTGCCCGCACGTCGCGCACCGAACGGACCGAGAGCCGACCGGAGGCGTGTGCCGCGATGATGAGAATGACGGCGCCAAGGGCGTAGAAGAACCCGAGCTGCTCCAGCACCTGGCGGGTGTGCGACCCGGTCGGCGTACCGAGCGAACCGAGCGAGGAGTGCCACAGCGGGTCAAGGAGCGGGCCGACGACGAACCAGGCGCCGGCGGCGATCGCCAACCAGCCACCGAGTACGGCGAGCGCGCGGTTAGCGGTGCTGAGCAGCAGGCAACCACCGACGAAGGTCCCTGCGCCGGGCAGCACCTCGAGCCACAGCCGTGCGGTGGTCCAGGTCCACGTCGCGGTCGGCGTGTAGGAGTAGTGGAAGTACGGGCCGACGAAGGGAACCCCGGCCCCCCAGATGCCGAGCAGGATCAGCAGGACACCTGCGAGTGCGCCTCGGCTGCGGGGCACGCGCACGGTGCTCGCCCGACGGGGCGCTCGAGTGGTCTCAACGTTCTTGGCCATGACCTCACCCTTCCGCGACAGGCCTCCGAGGGCCTCTAGTCACCCCCTACCCACCTCAGGTGGCCTCCATACAGCGGATCGCCCAATCGGGTGATGGCTTCATGATCATTGTGAACGGGCGCCTGGCCCTGGCCGTGAATGTGGGAGGGCGCAAATGGTGCCCGCTTTCCCATCAGCAAGAGGTGTTTCATGACAGTCAGCGGCTACAAGCGGATACCTGTTTCGGTAGCCATCGTGGCGGGGGTCGGCCTGACTTTGGCTGCCTGCGGCAGCTCATCCAGCTCGGGTACGGCGTCGTCGTCGTCCACGGTCGCGCCAGCATCCTCCGGAGCGGTCACGGTGAAGGACGCGAGCACGTCGCTCGGCACGATCCTCACCACCGGCCAGGGCGTCACGC
>DATAVK010000006.1:0-23647 GCA_036267755.1 Mycobacteriales bacterium | reverse complement strand
TGCTTCCCAAAGCCGCAGCCGGCACTCGTCAGCGAGGGCTCGTCCAAACGCCCGAGGCAGCCGGACGGCACCCTCGGCAATGAAGCGGTCGATGTCTGTCTCGCTCAACACAGCGTCGGTGGTACCTCGTCCCCCCGCCCGCTAGCAAACACTTTCCTGCCCCGCACGGCTATGCGATCGGGCAGCCCACACGTGCCGACCGTATGCATAATGAGGACGAGGTGACCCATGCTCCTTCCACTCGTCGGTCCAGCCGAACGCGAGCCCGTTAATCAGGATGGGCTGTCGCCGAATGACCTCTCGGTCTTGGCACACCCGATTCACTACATGAAGTGGCGTCGTGACGTTCGCAAGAGCGGACCGTTCGCAGCCGCGTACAACGGAGGCCGCGCACCGAGCCTGACGCCAGTTATCGCACTCGTCATTTGCCTGGTCGCCCTCGGAGCAGCTATCGCGATCATCTATGTCGCGTAGGCCGGCTCACGGCACCCGGGTCGTCACCGTCGCGTGCTTGCGAGCCACGCTCGGCTTGGTGCCGACGGAGTCCGTCGCGACCCGGATCGCCGTAATACCGGCGTTGTAAACGGTCGACCCCGCGGCGTCGCCTTCAACGCAGTAGGCACCCCACGCGACCGGTGTGTGGACGGTCACCATGGCTGACAGTGCAACCGGGGTGTACGAGAAGGTGCTGGCTGAGCCCGGCTCGCCGCCGCCCCACTGGACTGCATCCTCCTGATCGTTCGACGTGTTCAAGAAGCAGAAGCCGCCGCCTGCGCCTTGGATCATTGCTGCGGAGTTGATGAGGTACGTGCCCTTCGGTAGTACCGGCGTCTGGGCGCCAACCACGGGCGTGTCCGTCAGCGGGATCTCGACAGAGAACTGCGTCTGGCCCGAATAACCATGAACCGCGAGCTGCGACGCCGACTGCCCGCCCACCAAGGACGCGTTGAGGTGTTTGACCTGCTTGGAACTGTTGACCTTCAGCGGCGGCTTCGACTTCTTCCCGACCAACGACAGCGGCGTACCGTGCTTGTCCTTCAGCGTCGTCGTGCTCGTCGCGGTGTTGCTGTGCCCCAGCACCAGCGAACCACCGTTCGCCGCGGTCGCGATGCCCAAACCCCCGACAGTCAATGCCAACGCACCGATGCCGCCGGCCACAACGCCCCCGCGGAATAGCTGCCGTACGTCCAGATTCCACCCCAGTTCGACAAGGGGCGCCGACGGTCGGTCCCCCCGGGCGGGACCATATCGCCCAGGGGGAGTCCAGCAGGGTCTCGCTCAGCGCCCAGGCGCCGCCACGTGGGTGTGATTCACCCGGATCGCCGGTTGCGTGACCGCGGTGGCGTGAGCGATGCGGATCGCGAAGATACCGGCGTTGTACGCGAAGTCCGTGGTCCCACCATTGCTCTCGCAGTACTGCCCGTACCTGATCGGTGTTGTCACCTTCACGACGGCCGTCTCGCTGGCCTGTGAGTAGTCCGCCGTGCCGGTGCTGGCCGGTTCCAAGCCGCCCCACTGCACGGCCGTCGAGCTGTTGTCGCTCGTCCCGATGTAGCAGAAGCCCCCGTCGCTACCCACGAGCAGTGTCGAGGCGTTCACGTAGTAGGTGCCCTTGCTGAGCACGCTGGTCTGCGAGACGAGGGTTTCCGACCCGGCCGGGATGGTGAGGTCTGTGGCCACCGGAATCTGTCCCGCAGATCCCGAGTTCAGCTGCGCGGCCGACAAGCCCCCGAGCAGGGACGCGTTGAAGTGCGCGACCTGCTTGGAGCTGTTGACCTTCAGCGGAGGCTTCGTCTTCTTGCCGACCAGCGCCAACGGCGTGCCGTGCTTGTCCGTCAGCGTCGTGGTCTTGGTCGCGGTGTTGTGGTGCCCCAGCACCAGCGAGCCGCCGTTCGCTGCGGTCGCGATACCCAGACCCCCGGCCGTCAACGCCAACGCACCGATGCCACCGACCGCAATGCCTCGGCTGAATAGCTGTCGTACCTTCATTTCCTACCCCCAGATCGACATGGGGTGCCGAGGTTCGACCCCCCAGGCGAACCATACAACCGGGGACAAGCACACGGATTTCACCGAACCGGTGGGAAGCGGGCCATCTCCTCGAGGTCGTTGAGGTCCATGTGGTTGCGGATGTAGCGGTGTGATGCGTCGTACGTCGGGGTGAAGTCCCACGGTGTCTGTACGCCGGTCCCGAGCGCCTGGCTCACGGCGAACCGGCGCTGCTGGCTCTCCCGCACCTCGCGATCGAGCGCCGCCAGATCCCACCGGGCGGCGACCTCGCGCCGGAACTCCTCCACCACGGCCACGGATGACGGGTCGTCGACCAGGTTGATCTGCTCGTGCGGGTCGGCCACCAGGTCGAACAGCTGGTCGGGGTCGGCCGGTGAGTGGATGAACTTCAGCCGGCCGCGCCGGATCATCACGATCGGCGCGATCGCACCCTCGGCGAGGTACTCCGCGACCGTGTCGTCATGGTCGGGTACGCCGGACAGGTGTGGCAGCAGGCTGCGGCCGTCGAGCGGGCCGACCGCACCCGACTCGTCACCGTCGTGGGCGAGGCCGAACAGTGTCGGCAGCAGGTCCATGGTCGACACCGCTGTCGATACCCGGCCAGGCTCGAAGAGTCGAGGCGCGCGCACGACGAGTGGCACCCGTGCCGACCCCTCGTAGAAGCTCATCTTGTACCAAGCGCCGCGCTCCCCGAGCATCTCGCCGTGATCGCTGGTCACGATGACAACGGTGTCGTCGAGCCGACCGGTCTCCCGCAGCAAGCCGATCAGCCTGGAGGTGTGGTCGTCGACGTAGGAGATCGCGCCGTAGTACGCCCGCCGTGCCGCACGCACCTGGGCGTCGGTGATCTCGACGCCGTTCATGGCGCACACCTCTCGCAGCCGACGCTCGTGCGGATGCAGGGAGGCCTCGTCGTACCCGACGTCGGGCATCGGGATGTCCTCGTCGCGGTAGAGGTCCCACCACTTGCTGGGAATCGCGAACGGGTCGTGCGGGTGGCTGAACGACACGACGTAGCAGAACGGCCGCTCGTCGCCGGAACGAATGTGCGAGAACAGTGAGCGTTCGGCGGCGAACGCCACCTCGTCGTCGAAGTCCAGCTGGTTGGAACGCACGCACGGTCCGGCGTCGATGACCGAGAGCATGTCGTGGTACCAACTCGGCCGCTCATGCGGACGGTCCCAGTTGGGAGTCCAGCCGTAATCCGCCGGATAGATGTCCGTGGTGAGGCGTTCCTCGAATCCATGGAGCTGGTCGGTCCCGCAGAAGTGCATCTTGCCCGACAGCACAGTGCGGTAGCCGGCCCGGCGCAGGTAGTGAGCGAAGGTCGGGATCTCCGACGTGAACTCCGCCGCATTGTCATAGGCGCGGTGGCGGGACGGCAACAGCCCGGTCATGAACGACGCGCGACCGGGAGCGCAGAGCGGACTGCCGGTGTACGCCGCGTCGAACACCACCCCGGACTCGGCGAGCCACGACATCGCCGGAGTCGCCACGATCGGATTTCCGTGGAATGGCAACGCAGACGGAACCATTTGGTCCGCCATGATGATGAGGATGTCAGGTTGACGAGCGGGCATCGCGAATCCTCGCTAGGTCCCGACCGGGTCGGCCGGCGGGTCGCCGAGGGCCACATCCGCGTCCGCAGCAGCGGCGGCGACCTCCAGCGACGGGGTGTCGGACAGCAGCTGCTGCGTGTACTCCACCGTCGGGTTCGACAACACCTGAGCCGTCTCACCGAGCTCGACGATGCTCCCGTTGCTCATCACCGCGACCCGCTGCGCGATCGACCGGACCAACGGCAGGTTGTGCGTGACGAACAGCATCGCGAGCCCCAGGTCGCGCTGCAGGTTTCCAAGCAGCTCGACGATCGCGGCCTGCACGCTGACATCGAGCGCCGACGTCACCTCATCGCAGATCAGCACGGTCGGCTCGCACACCAGTGCCCGCGCGATCGCGACCCGCTGCCGCTCGCCGCCGGAGAGCTGGTCGGGGTAACGGTTCGCGTACGCCCCAGTCAGCGATACCCGCTCGAGCATTTCGCCGACCCGGAGGTCCGCGTCCCGGCCGGTCGCCGTACCGAAGACCTTCAACGGCTGGGCGATCGTCTCTCCGACGGTACGACGGGGATTCAACGACCCGTAGGGATTCTGGAAGATGTACTGGATCTGCCGGCGGGCGTCGTCGCTGCGGCTACGGGCCGACGGTTGCAGCTCCTCGTTCCCCAGCTTGATCGTGCCGGTCCATCCCCTGTGCAGACCAGCGACCGACCGCGCCGTCGTCGTCTTGCCGGAGCCGGACTCACCGACCAGGGCGACGCACTCCCGTGCCGCTAGGTCCAGCGTCACCGAGTGGACGACCTCGAACTTGCCGTACGACGCGGTGACGTTCGTCAGCCGCAGCGCCGGCATCGCGCCTTCGGCGTCGGAGGGCATCTCGATCGGGTCGCCGGCGATGCCGCGCTGCTGGGTGATGACCAGTTCCGCCCGGATACAGCGGGCCGAGTGGTCCGGGGCGATCGGTCGCAGCTCGGGCAGCGCCGCGTCGCACTCCTCGATCCGCAGACTGCATCGCGGCGAGAACGCGCATCCCTTCGGCCGCTGGCCCGGAGACGGTGCATGCCCTGGGATGCCAAGCAGCGACCGACCACCGGTGAGGCGCGGGATCGCGCCGATCAGCCGGCGGGTATAGGGGTGACCTGAGGACTCGAAGAGATCGTCGGCGTCGCCGACCTCGACGATGCGACCCGCGTACATGACCGCGACCCGGCGGGCCAGGGTCGCGACGACCGCGAGGTCGTGGCTGACGTACAGCGCGGCGACGTCGTGCAGGGTCGCGAGCTCCCGCACCGTCGACAGCACGTGCGCCTGCGTCGTGACGTCCAGACCAGTCGTCGGCTCGTCCAGCACGATGAGCCGCGGCCGGTTCGCGAAGGCCATCGCCAGCCCGACACGTTGCTGCTGGCCGCCCGAGAGCTCGTGCGGATAGCGCTTGAGGAACTTCGGGTCGTCGGGCAGCGCGACCTCGCGCATCATCTCCGCGATCCGAGCGGCGTGGTCCTCACCGCCAGTGGCGTGCGCTTGCAACGCCTCACGCAGCTGGATACCGATCCGCAGCGCGGGGTTCAGCGACGAGGCCGGGTCCTGCGGCACATAGGAGACCACGGATCCGCGCAGCTTGCGGCGTTCCTCGTCGCCGAGCGCGAGCACGTCGTCGTCGCCGAGCAGCACGCTGCCACCACTGATCCGCAACCCGCGCCGGGCATGGCCCAGCAACGCCAGGCCGATCGTCGTCTTCCCCGAGCCGGACTCACCGACGACACCCACGATCTCGCCGCGCGCGATGTCGAACGACACGTCCTGGACGACCGGCGTACCGGTCGAGGCGATCACGATGTCGAGGTTCCGGACCGACACTGCGGTGCCGACCGCGGCGGGAGCGGTGCTCATTCCTCACCTCGCGCCCGGTCGATGCCGGCGGCGGTTCGCGCGATGCCGTCACCCATCAGGCCGGTCCCCATGGTGAGCGCCGCGAGCGCGATGACCGGGATCACGACGCCCCACGGTTGCACCGAGAGCGCGATCTCGTTCTCGTTGATCATCGTGCCCCAGTTGGCGCTGTTGGGGTTGGGCGATAGTCCGAGGAAGGCAAGGGCGGCGATGACGCCGATCGAGTAGGTCAGCCGGAGGCTCGACTCGACCATCAGCGGCCCGAGGATGTTGGGCAGCAGCTCACCGGTCAGGATCCGCCAGCGCGGGACACCCATCGCCTCCGTCGCTGCGACGAAGTCGCGTTCGACGACGGGTTGGGCCGTGCCACGGGTGACGCGGGCAACCCGGGGCGCGGTGGTCAGCGCGATCGCGGCGACGATCACCCAGGCGTGCGCGCCGATCACGGTGACCGCGACCAGCGCCAGCATGATCTGCGGGAACGCCATGATGACGTCCATCCCGCGCATCAGCACGTCGTCGACGGCGTTGCGCGAGTACGCCGCAATCAGCCCGATCGCGACGCCGGCGATCAGGCCGATCCCGGTCGCGATGATCGCCATGAACAGGATGCTTCGGCCGCCGTACAGGAACCGGCTCAGCACGTCCTGGCCGAGGTAGTCCGTCCCCAGCACTGCCTTGCCGCCCGGCGAGGAGTTGGGTGCGCCGATGAAGGCGTCGGGCGAGTGTGGCGCCAGGTAGGGGCCGAAGATCGCGAGCAGCACCAGAATCAGGACAAGCGCCACCCCGATCCTGGTCCGCCACAACCGCAAGGAGCGACGGAACAGCGACGACGGTTTGACGGGAGGCGTCGCGAGCTCGAGGCCCGCGGTCGCGACGGCGCCGCCGGTGCCCGGGTTCACAGCCGCGTCCTCAGCCGTGGTGTCACAAGGATCGTGGCCACGTCGGCGAGCAGGTTGAGGACGACGTACACGGCGGCGATGATCATGGCCAGCGCCTGGACCAGCGGGATGTCGTGGTTGATCACCGCGTCCTGCAAGGCACTACCGATACCGGTGTAGTTGAAGACGTACTCGACGACGACGATGCCTCCCGCGAGGTAGGCCAGGTTGATCGCGATGACCTGAAAGACCGGGCCCAGCGCATTCGGCAGCGCATGCCGGATGAGCACCGTCCGCTCCGGCAGCCCCTTGAGCCGCGCCATCTCGACGTAGTCGCTCTCGAGCACCTCGATCATCGACGCGCGCATCACCCGGGCAACGTACGGCGCGACGGCGATGACCAAGGTGGCGGTGGGCAGGATGAGCGCCTTGCCGTGGTCCCAGGGCCGGGAGCCGGGCGGAATCGGGCTGATCGCCGGCAGCCAGTGGAACACCGTGGTGGACAGCAGGATGACGAGGACGACGGCCACGACGAACTCCGGCAGCGCGGCCAGCACGAGCAGCAACGTCGAGCTGGCGGTGTCGAAGAGCTTCTCCCGCCGCAGCGCCGCCCACGACCCGATCGCGATCGACAGCGGGATCGAGATGGCCCCCGACAGGACGACCAGCGCGGCGGAGTTCACCAGCCGCGCGCTGATCACCTTGGTGACCGGTTGCTGAGCTGCGAGCGAGATGCCGAGGTTGCCGTGCAACAGGCCCTTCAGCCAGTCCCAGTACTGGGTGACGAAGGGCTGGCCGAGGTGTAGCTGCGCGCTGAGCGCGGCCAGGCTTGCCGGGGTCGCGTTGCGGCCGAGGATCGCCCGGGCCGGGTTACCCAGCGCCTGGGTGGAGGCGAACACCAGGACCGAGACCAGGAACAGCACGACCACCGCGAGCAGCAGCCGGCGCACGATGAACCCGGCGATACCCCCGCCTCTGAGCCAGTTCACGACGGCGATCCCGCGCGGGTCAGGCGAACCAGATAGTCCGGTAACCGTGCCCGAAGCTGTCGAGGTTCAGCGTGCCCTTACTGGGTTCGAGACCATGCACGTTCGACGCGTAACCGTCGATGAGGTCACCGAAGAACGGGATGATGTAGCCGCCGATGTCGTACTCGAGCTTCTGCATCTCCTGCGTGATCTCGATCCGCTTGGACGAGTCGGTGGCGGCCAGCGCCTGCGAGTAGAGCGACCCGAAGTTCGAGCCGGTGCCGGACTTCGGCGGCCAGTGCGTCTCGTTGTACGGCGAGTTCGGCAGCGACCCCTGCTGCACCTGGCTGAGGTAGTTGCGGGTGCCCCAGAAGTCGACCGAGAAGGCCAGCTTCAGGTACTGGCTGCCGTAGTAGTTCGGGTCGTTGTGCAGGTTGACCGTCACGCCGGCGGCCTTCGCCTGCTGGGCGAAGATCGTTGCGGTCTCGACCATGCCAGCAGCACCGTTCGTGGTGTGCAGGTCGACGGTCAGGCCTTCCTTGCCGGCCGCCTTGAGCAGCGACTTGGCCTGGTCGATGTCCTGGTGGCGCTGCGGCAGCGAGTGGTCGTACCCCGCGTCGAACGGCGCGTAGAGGTCGTTGCCGACGAAACCGTAGCCCGACGCGACCTGCTCGATCATCGCCGGCCGGTCGACGATCAGACGCATCGCCTGGCGGACCTTCACATCGTCGAACGGCGGCATGTCGATCGCCATACAGAGCGGGAGCCAGCCACCGGTCTTGGAAATCAGTGCCTTCTGGCCGTGCCCCTGCGCGACCTTCACCTGCGAGGCCGGCAGGTCGGTGATCGCGTCGAGCTGGCCGCCGAACAGCGCGTTCGCCTGGGCGGTCGCGCTGTTGAAGTCGATGATGGTGACCTGGTCGAACCACGGCTGGCCGCCGCCGCGCCAGTAGTTGGGGTTGCGGGTGTGGACGCTCTGCTGACCCGGCGTGAAGCTCTTGAGCTTGTACGCGCCGGTCCCGACCTGCGCGTGCGGGAAGGCCTTGTAGCCCACCGGCACGATGCCGAAGGTGTATCCGGCGAGGGTGTCCGGGATGGTCGAGTCCGCGGAGAGCAACGGCAGCCGGACGGTGTACTTGTCCATCTTCTTGACGTTCTTGATGTCCATCGTCGCGGTTGCCGCGAACCCGGTGAGGCCGTTGCCCTTCGTTCCGATCCGCTGCAGCGAGTAGATAACGTCGTCCGCCGTCAGCGTCTTGCCGTTCTGGAACTCGATGCCCTGCCGCAGCTGGATCGTGTACTGCTTCGGGTTGTCCTGGGTGACGTGCTGGGCGAGGCCGGTCTCCTGCAGCTGGTAGTTCTCGTCGTACTCCAGCAGGGTCTCGAACGCGGTAACCAGCCGGGCCTGGTCGGGCTTGGTGATGATGTTCTGCCCGTCGAGGATGTCCTTCGACCCACCACCGGTGACCCCGAGGCGGAAGTTGCCGCCAGCCTTGGGCGTACCGGCAGCGACCGAGGCGCTCGTGCTGGGCGACGAGCCTGAGCTCGAGCTCCCGCACGCGGCCGCGAGGCCGCCGAGGACCGCTACGCCTGCGGCGCCGGTGAAGAACTGACGCCTACTGACATCCGTCATGTCATGGACCCTTCTTGTTCTTCTCGGGCAGGGCGGCGTTGCAGTCCGCGAACCAAGTCGCGGGATACGCAACATTGACCCGTAGGCCGGGGACTGTCAACCTCTTCCGCGAAGGTGCCTCCGGGTTGTTACTTTCGGGCACGGGACGACTGCGGACGGACGGGGCATGACCGGCGTTGACGATCTGCGCGAACCGCAACGCCGAGGGCCCCACATCGAGGTCCCGGCGTCGGCTCCCCGCCCGTGGCCGAGCCGACTGATCGACCTCGACACGAGCGTCGTGGGCGCGGGTCGGGTCATGACCCTCGACGAGGCACTCGAGCTCACCGTGACGACTGCGCTGGTCGTCGTGGTCGACGGCGTCTTGGTCCATGAGCGTTATTTCCACGGCACGACACCGGACGACCGGCTGCTCGGCATGTCCGCCACCAAGTCCGCGCTCGCCCTGGTCGTGGGGCTGGCGATCGACGCCGGACGATTCCCGCCGCTCGACACGCCGGTGACCGAGCTGGTCCCGGAGCTCAATAACACTGGGTACGCCGATGTCACGCTGCGTCACCTGCTGACGATGACGAGCGGCGTCGGGTGGGTCGAGGACTACTTCGACCCCGACAGCCGGGCCTCCGGGATGCTGCGCCGCTGGCGCGGCGGTGAGGGCGGTCTGCGTGAGGTGCTGCTCGACATGCCGTCCGGCGACACGCCCGGCAGCCGCTACGCCTACTGCACGCCCGACTCACTCACGTTGGACTGGGCCCGCGAGCGAGCGACCGGCGAGTCGTTCCCCCAGGCGATGGCCGGCCTGTGGGCCGCGATCGAGGCCGAGCGGCCCGCAGTGGTCGGCCTGGACGCAGCCGCCGACCGCGGGGGTATCCCGATGGCCGGCGGCTCGCTCGGCGCGACAGCGCGGGACTGGGCACGGATCGGCCAGCTCCAGATCGACGGCCGCTGGAGCGGGCGGCAGCTGGTCAGCAGCTCCTGGGTCGAGGCCAGCAGTCGCCCGTCACAACCGTTCCTGGAGCCGGGACGGCTGCCAAGCACGCTCACCACGCACGCCGGCTTCGGCTACCACTGGTGGCCACTCGACACCGAGGGGCGAACCGTGACCGCCGACGGCATGCGCGGCCAGTTCGTCTACGTCGACCGGCCGCGGCGCACGGTCGTGGTCAAGACCTCCGCCTGGCCGTACGCCGATCCGTGGTGGGACCGGCAGTGCCGCGACCTGTCTTACCTGGCGCTCCCGGTCATCGCCGACGCCGCCGTCGCCGCGGCGTCGGGCTGACCGCCTCGTCGGGTCCGCAGCCCGGCCGCCAGCGCGACCCCGAGCACAGCCGGCAGGATCGCCGCGACGACCAGGGTCGGCCGGATCCCGAGCTCCTGCTCGAGCCAGCCGGCCGCAATCGGGCCGACCGTCATGCTGATCGCCCACAGCAGGTTGAGCAGGCCCATCACCATGCCGGCGCCAGCGCCGGTCCCGGCCTGCGACCGGGCGGCCAGCGGGTAGGAGACCGTGTTCAGCTCGGCCCGGCAGAGCGCGAGACCGAGCAGGCAGCCGACCAGTGCCGCCGTACCGGTGCCGATCGCCGCCGGCAGCACGGCGACCGACAGCAGCAGGCACCCGACGACCACGGCGGCGCCGGAGACGAGCCGCCCGCCGGCCCGGGCGATGACCGCGCTGACCACGACGTACAGCACCCCAGCGATCGAGAGCACGCCGCCGAGCGTGGCGGCCGACTCGCCGGAGCGGTGCAGCGCCAGCGGGACCAGTAGCTGGGCCGCTCCCCAGACGGCACCGACCGCCACCATGGCGACCGCCGCACAGACCAGGTCGCGGCTGCGTGAGGCGTGCCGGGCCAGCCGCCACCAGCTCACGCCGGTTGGCCGAGGCGACGGGACCTGGCTCGCGGTCAGGCCGACGACGGCCGTGAAGCCGGCCGTCACGGCGGCGAGCACCAGGAACGGTGCCGCGAGCCCGAACCGGTCGGCGAGCAACCCGGCGAGCGCCGGGGCTGCGATCGACCCGGCCGCCGAGCTGGTCACCACCGCGCCGATCCGGCCGTCGGAGGCCTGCCGGTCCGGCTCGCTCAGCCACGCCGGGCCGCTCGTCCAGATGGCGGTGAACCCCAGACCGAACAGCGCCCGGCCAACGAGGAGCAACGGCAACGACGGGCAGGCCTGCAGCAGGTCGGAGGCGACCAGGAGGATCGCGGCGGCCACTGTGACGCGCCGGGCGCCCCACCGGTCGCAGATCGCCCCCATCGGCAGCGCCATGACGAGCATCGCGAGACTCGGCAGTGCCAGCAGCAGAGCGATCGTCGACGTGGTGAGACCGAAACGCTGCCCGAACGCCGGCAACAGCGGCACCACTGCGTTCTGGGTCATCGACGTCACGAGGATCAGACCGTGGACGCCGGTCGGGACCAGGTCACGGTGGCGACGCGGCCCCGTCATAGCCTGACCGGATTCTCACGGTGCAGCGAACTCTGGTTCCGGGCCCGGTGCTGCGCCCCGGCGCCCTTCGCGCCTATCGGGCGCTGGCCGCCGGACCCGGCGAACGTCACGTCATCCGGGACGACCTGGTCGTCGGGTCCGCCGCGGTGACGCCCGGCGTGCCGCCGCGTCGCCGGCCGTTGCTGGCGTTCGCGCACGCCACTGACCTGCAGCTCGCGGACGTCCAGTCGCCGGCGCGGTTCGAGTTCTGCAACCGCGACTACGACGACCCGCGGTTCGCGCGGATCGTCCCGATGCACCGGCCGCAGGAGGCCCTGGCCGCACGGGCGGTCCACGCGATGGTCGAGACCCTCAACGCGATCGCCGAGGCACCGGTCACCGGCGTACCCGTCGAGCTGGTCGTCACGACCGGTGACGCGGTCGACAACGCGCAGTGGAACGAGATGCGGATGTTCCTCGCGCTGTTCGAGGGCGGCACCGTCCGGCCGGGATCCGGACGGCCCGGGTACGACGGGGTGCAGTCGCTGGCGTGGCCGGATCCGGCGTACTGGACCCCGGACGGCGAGCGCGCCTCCGGCCCCGACTGGTACCGCAGCCGCTACGGCTTCCCCCACCTGCCCGGCCTGCTGGAGCAGGCCCTCGCCGCCTTCCGCTCCGACGGGCTGCGGCTGCCGTGGCTCGCCTGCTTTGGGAACCACGAGGTGCACGCCCAGGGCATGGCCGCGCTGACCCCGGCGATCCGGCACGCGTTCGTCGGGGCGAGCAAGGCCGCGGGCTACCCGCTCGATCTGGACCGGGACGGGCTGCTCGAGCGGGTCGTGAACTCCCCCGAGGTGTTGCTCGGCGGCCCGCAGCAGCCGGTCGTCGCCGACCCGGAACGGCGGGCGGTCAGCCGGGCGGAGTTTGTCGAGGGTCACTTCGGTGCCGCGTCGCGACCCGAGGGCCACGGGTTCAGTGCCGCCAACCGGCAGGACGGTACGGCGTACTACGCCCACGACATCGGGCCGGTCCGACTGATCTGCCTCGACACGACCTGCCGGGCCGGTGGGTCCGACGGCTGCCTCGACGACGACCAGCTGCACTGGCTGGAGCGGCAACTGCAGGGAGCCCACTCCTCCTACCTGGCAGCGGACGGCACGACGGTCACGACCGCCGAGTCGGACCGGCTCGTGGTCGTGTTCTCCCATCACGGCATCGACACGATGACGAACCGGCGTGGCAGCCACGACGGCCCGGACGGCGTGCCGCTGCACGGTGGGCCTGCGGTCCAGGAGTTGCTGCACCGCTTCGGCAACGTGGTGTTGTGGCTCAACGGTCACCAACACCGCAACCGGGTGCTCGCCCGGGTCGACCCGTCGGGGCGCACCAACGGCTTCTGGGAGGTCACGAGTTCGTCGCTGATGGACTGGCCGAGCCAGGCCCGGGTCATCGAGCTGGCCGACAACGGCGACGGAACGCTGTCCGTGCTGTGCACGATGGTCGACCACCACGGCGTCGTGCAGCCGGACCCGGCGGCGGACCGCGACGGCCGGTGGCTGGCGGGGATGCACCGCGAGTTGGCGGCCAACGAGCCGTACCGCGGCGTCGGTTCCGGCCGCGAGGGCGACGTGACGGATCGCAACGTCGACCTGCGCTTGACCGTGCCGTTCGGGTCGCAACAGCTCAGCCAAGATTCCTCGCGATGAGCAGCCGCATGATGTCCGACGTACCTTCCTCGATCTCCTCGAGCTTCGCGTCGCGCATCCACTGCTCGACCGGGTGCTCGCGCGAGTAGCCCCAGCCGCCGAGGGTCTGCACCGCGGCCCAAGTGCAGTGCATCGCGGTCTCCGAAGCGGTGAGCTTCGCCATGGCTGCGAGCGCGGTCGCCTCCTGACCGGCGTCGAGGGTCCGCGCGGCATGCAGCACGAGCAGCCGGGCCGCCTCGATCCGCGTCGCCATGTCGGCGAGCCGGAACCCGACCGCCTGGTGCTCGACGATCGGCCGGCCGAACTGCTCCCGCGTCCGGGCGTAGTCACGGGCGTACTCGAACGCGGCGCGCGCCACCCCGACCGCCGCGGCACCGAGGACGACCCGGGAGATGTCGAAGGTCTTCATCAGCCCGACGAAGCCGTCGCCCTCACCACCGAGCCGGTCGGACTCCGGCACCTCGACGTCGTCGAAGAAGACCTCGCGGCAGACGATCGCGCGCTGTCCCATCTTGCGCATCGGCGCACCGAACGACACGCCAGGCGTGTCATTGGTGAGCAGGAACGCGGAGACGCCGCGCGATCGCTGCGCCGGGTCGGTCTTGGCGAACACCACGTAGAACTGCGCGGCGCCGGCGTTGGAGATCCACGCCTTCTGCCCGTTGAGGATGTATCCCGCTTCGCTGCGGCGAGCCGTGGTCGAGATGGAGGCGGCGTCCGACCCGGAGCCGGGCTCGGTCGTGGCCAGCGCGGTCAGTGGCGGCGTCGGGCCGGTCAGGGGGCGCAGCCATCGCTCCTGCTGCTCGGGCGTGCCGAGTGCGAGCACGGGATCTGCGAAGAAACCGTTGGAGCACAGCAGGTTTCCAATGCCCGGGTCACCCCAGCAGAGCTCTTCCTGCACCAGACACTGGGTGAACACGTCGGTGAACCCGCCGCCGCCGAGCTCGGCCGGGATCATGAAGTCGGTGATGCCGACGGCGGCCGCCTTCGCGAACAGGTCGACCGGAGTCACGATGTCGGCTTCGTCGACCTCCCGGCCGCGCGGCCTCACCTCGCGCACGGCGAAGTCGCGAGCCAGCGCCACGACGGCGCGCTGCTCGTCGGTCAGCGGCCAGGGTTCATTCGCGGTCGGCATCGGGCTCCTCGTAGACGATCCGGGCATCGAGCGCCAGCGCACCGGCCGGTGTCACCAGGACGGGGTTGATCTCGAGCTCGGCGATCGTGGGATCCGCCGTGGCGATGTCACCGACCGCGACGATCAGGCGCACCGCGGCATCGAGGTCGACCGGGCTGCGGCCGCGAGCACCCGTCAAAAGGCCGGCGCCACGCAGGGTTCCTACCAGCGCCTTGGCTCGGACCGGGTCGATCGGAGCCAGCGCGACCTGGATGTCGTCGAGCAGCTCGGTGAAAATGCCGCCGATCCCCACCATGACCATCGGGCCGAAATGCGGATCGCGCCTCGCCCCCACGATGAGCTCGACCCCGCCGGTGGCGTCGGCTAGCTCCTCGACGACGCAGCCGTCCGGCGCGAGCCGCGCCACCATCTCCCGGTACGCCGACACCAGGTCGTTGACCGTGCCGAGCCCGAGCCGGACGCCGCCGGCATCCGACTTGTGCAGCAGGCCGTTGGCTTTCAGCACCCACGGGGCCCGAAGCCGTTGCGCTGCTTCGACGACTGCGGCCTCGTCACGCACCAGCTCGGCCGCCGGGAACGCCACGCCCGCGGCGGCAAGCCGCTGCCTCGCGGTCCAGTAGTCCGCTGCGGCGGCTCGATGAGTTGGAGGGTCGGTGCGAAGCGGGGGCCCGGCCGGCGCTAGTCGACCGAGGCCCACAGTGGCCGACTCGACCCGGCGGAACACCGGGACGCACCGCGCCCGCAACCGGTTCGCCATTGGTGACATAGGGAACATGGTGTGCACCGCGATCGGCCGCCCGGTCCGGTGCACCACATCGGCGAGCTGGTCGGCGATGTCCACCTCGGCCGCCGCGAGCTCCGGGCCGTACTCGCCGTACCCCCCGAAGTAGCCGCTGACCAGCAGCGCGTCGACCTCGCCGGTGTCGAGCAGGTCGCCCGCCACCCGCGGAATGCAGTGCAGGTCCTGCTCGGCACCGCCCGCGACGTCGACCGGGTTGGACGTCCCCGCGTGCGACGGCAGGTGACCGGCGATCCGAGCGCGCAAGGAATCGGAGAGCACCGGTACGTCGAGACCGGAACGGTGCGCGAGCTCCGCCGCGACAGCCGCATGACCCCCGCCGTCGGTAAGGACGGCGAGCCGGCGACCAGCCGGCCGGGCCGGGGAGGCCAGCAATGCCAACAGATCCGCGAGCTCGCCGAGGCTGTAGACCCGGTGCGCACCAGCCGCCGTGCACGCGGCATCGACGACGGCCGACACGGACACCATCGACCCGGTGTGCGATGCGGCCACGCGCGCCGCGGCCGCACTCGACCCGGCGGCGAGCACGACGACCGGCTTCCCGACCGAGCGGACCGCCTCGACGAACCGGCGGCCGTCGGTGAACTGCTCGACGTAGACCGCGATGACGTCGGTGTCGGCATGCTCGGCGCACGCCTCGATCAGCTCGGGCAACTCGATGTCGGCCTGGTTGCCCACCGAAACGAACCGTGAGAACCCGAGCCCGTGCTCGACCAGCAGCCCGGCGAGCTCGAGGGAAAGGTTGCCGCTCTGCGACAGCAGCGCCACGCGACCGGACGGAAACGGGTTGGAGGTCAGTCGCAGGTCGCTGCTCGCGTCGAAGAGCCCGAGACAGTTCGGGCCGAGCAACCTCGCGCCAGCGTCCCGCACGCGGCGGGCCAGCTCGCGCTCGATCCGGCGCCCGGTGTCGCCGGTCTCGGCGAACCCCGCCGCGATCCCGACGATGGCCTGAGCGCCGGCCGCGAGCGCATCGTCGACCGCCTCCGGCACCTGCTTGGCGGGCACGCAGAGCGCGACCAGCCCGACCGGGCCGGGCACGTCCCGGACCGACGAATAGGCGGCCCGGCCGAGGACGACGTCGCGGCTGCGATTGACCAGGTACGCCGGCCGGAGTCCGGTCAGCGCCGCGCGGCCCAGCCAGTTGCCCCACTTCCGCTCGTCGTCGCTGGCACCGACGACGACGACCGACACCGGGTCGAACAGCGCCGCGAGGCGATCGACAGCGACGGTCATCGACCCTTCCACTGCGGTGCTCGCCGTTCCGCGAACGCCGCCGGCCCCTCGGCGGCATCGTCGGAGGCGAGCATCGCGTCGTACCGGGACAGCGCACCGGAGCGCATGGTGCGGTAGCCGTCGGCGACCGAGCCGCCCTCGGTCGCGGCGAGCACTTCGAGGACGGCGGCGACCGCCAGCGGTGCGGAGCGCACGATCCGGCTGGCGAGCTCGCGCGCTGCGCTCAGCAGCAGATCGGCCGGCACGACCTGGTTGACCAGGCCGAGGTCGAACGCCTCGGTCGCGCTCAGCCGGCGGCCGGTCAGCAGCAGCTCGACGGCGAGCGGGCGAGGCAGCCGCCGCGGCAGCCGAAGGACGCCGCCCGCGTCCGGGATGATGCCCAGCCCGGTCTCCGGCAGCCCAACCTCGGCGACGTCGGACATCACGATCAGATCGGCGGCCAGAGCCAGCTCGAAGCCTCCGCCGAGAGCGAGTCCGTTAACCGCCGCGATGACCGGCTTGGTTCGATCGTGCAGCTCGGTGAGCCCGGCGAACCCACCAGGGCCGTGGTCGGCGTCGGCTTCCTCACCCGCGGCTGCCGCCTTGAGATCCCAGCCGGCACAGAAGAACCGGTCACCGCCGCCGGTGATGATGCCGACGCGTAGCTCGGGGTCGGCCTCGAGCCGGGCGAAGGCGTCGTACAGCGCGAGGCTCGTCGCGGCGTTGACGGCATTCGCCTTCGGCCGGTCAAGGGTGATGGTGAGGATCCCGTCGGCGGCATCGACCCGCACCGGATCGTTGCTGGTGCTGGACATTCAGGCTCCTCGCTCGCGCAGCATCGCCCGCGAGATGATGTGACGCTGCACCTCGCTGGTGCCGTCCCAGATCCGCTCGACCCGGGCGTCACGCCAGAACCGCTCGATCGGCAGGTCGCTCATCAAGCCCATGCCGCCGTAGATCTGGACCGCGCGGTCCGTGACTCGACCGAGCATCTCCGACGCGTAGAGCTTCGCCATCGCGGCGTCGGTGTCGCTCATCCGGCCCTCGGTCAGCTTCCAGGCGGCTTGCAAGGTCAGCAGCTCCGCAGCCTCGATCTCGGTGGCCATGTCGGCGAGCGGGAAGCCGACTCCCTGGAACTTGCCGACCGGCTGCCCGAACTGGTGCCGGGTCGCCGCCCATTCGGTGCTCAGCTCCAGCACCCGCTTCGCCCGGCCCACGCTGAAGGCCGCGACGGTCAGTCGGCTGGCGCCGAGCCACTCGCTGAGCAGGTCGAAGCCGTGACCCTCCTCGCCGAGCAACGCCGTACCCGGCACCCGGCAGTCAACGAACGACAGTTCGCAGTGGTGGTAGCCGCGGTGGGATACCGACGCCGCGCCGCGCCGCACGCTGAGACCCGGGGTGTCGTGGTCGACGAGGAACGCCGAGATGGCGCTTCGCTCACCACGCGCCGTCTGCTCCGTCCCGGTCACCGCGAACAGCACGACGAAGTCGGAGACGTCGGCATGACTGATGAAGTGCTTGGTGCCGTTGATGATCCAGCCGTCGCTATCGCGCCGGGCGCCCGTCGTCATCGCCCGCACGTCCGAGCCGGCGCCAGGCTCGGTCATCGCGAGACAGTCGTGCCGCTCGCCCCGGATCGTCGGCAACAGGTACTGATCTATTTGCTCGCCCTGGCAGGCCTGCAGGATGTTGCTCGGCCGGGTGACGAGCGCCTGCAACGCGTACGACGTCCACCCGAGCTCCCGCTCGACCAGCGTCAGGGACAGCGCGTCGAGGCCACCGCCGCCGAGCTCGGCGGGGAAGTTCGCGGCGTACAGGCCGGCGGCGATCGCCTTGGCTTGGATGTCGCGCGCCAGCTCGGCGGGGACCTCGTCGAGCCGCTCGACCAGATCCTCGTGCGGCACCAGCTCGCGGCGGACGAAGTCGCGGACGGTCGCGACGATCGCGCGACGTTCCTCATCCAGCCCGAAATCCATGGCGCTGCCCCTCAGCCCACCGGCCGGCGGATGCCCATGACGTGACCAACCGCGTCCGGCCGGGGCAGCGAGGCATGCGCATCGCGGATCGCGGCGATGCGCTCATAGAGATCGGCCGGCATCGGGACGACCCGACCGCTCGCCATGTCGACGTGAACGAGCAGCTGCTCGGCGGTCGCGACCGGATCGCCGCTGCCAACGTTTCGCATCGTGATGAACAGGTGCAGGCTCTTTGGGCCGAGATCGAGGACCTGCAATGTCGAGTCGAGCTGGTCGCCGAGCCCGGACTCCCGCAGATGGTGCAGGTGCGTCTCCGCGGTGTAGAGCGAGTGACCGGCGGCCCGGTAGTCGTCGTCGATCCCGACGTAGGAGAAGAACGCGTCCGCGGCGTACCCCACCATCACGAGGTAGTTGGCCTCGCTCATGTGGCCGTTGTAGTCGAGCCAGTCGGCCGGCACGACGGTCCGGTAGAGGGCGAGCGGCGCCTCGATCACGACGCGGCGACCCCCAACCCGGAGCGTCGCGCCCGCGAGATCGGTGCGACGAGTGTTCGTATCGTGCGACGATAGGGACGCCCGGCATCACCCGTCAACCAGACAGGACGGCTCCGTGAGCACACCCGAGGGCGTCGTCGACCCCGCTGACTCGCCTGCTGTCTCCCCCGTCGGCTCGGGCGGCCGGGTGCAGTCGGTGGAGCGGGCGCTGGCCCTGCTCGACGCCGTCGCCGCGGCGTCGCCGCGCGGCGAGACGGTGGCCGAGCTGGCACTGGTGTGCGGGATCAACCGGGCGACTGCGTGGCGGCTGCTCGCCACGATGGAGGCGCACGGCCTGGTCGACCGGGACCCCGGCACCAACCGGTACCAGGTCGGCTACACCGTCGCCCGGCTGGCCGCGTCCTCCGGCGTCGACGGCCTGGTCCGACGTACCCATCACGTCCTGGAGCGGGTCTGCGCGAAGACCGGCGAGGCGGCCGATCTGGCGGTGGGTCGTCGTACCGAGCTGGTGTATGTCGACGAGGTCGCGCCGCCCGCGGTGCTCACCGTCAACTGGCTCGCCCGCCCGGTGCCGCTGCACGCGACCTCGACCGGCAAGGCATGGCTGGCGTGGCTGCCGGCCGCCGAGGTCCTCGGCCTGCTCGGCACCCACCTCGAGGGCTTCACCGACGCGACCGTCACCGACATCACGCGGCTGCTCGCTGAGCTCGACGAGATCCGCGAGCGCGGCTTCGCGGTCTCGGCCGGCGAGCTCGAGACCACGCTGTACGGCGTGTCCGCGCCCGTGTTGCGAGAGGGCGAGGAGCGACCGCTCGCGGTGTTCAGCATCTGGGGGCCGGTCAACCGAGTCCCCGCCGCGCGATTCGAGGCGCTGGGCGCGGTCGCGATCGAGGCGGCCGCGGCCGTCGAGGTGGCGCTGCGCGACTGAGCTGCTGAGGTGGCGCGCACTGCTTGACAACCCGGCCTGAGTCGGAGAGCGTTTCACATGCTGCAGTGCACTACTCACCATGTGCGTTCGGCCGCAGCGCTTCTCTCGTCGAGCACTCTCGGAGGTTCCCGTGGCAGCAGCCCGCAAGGTCATCATCACGTGCGCGGTCACCGGCTCCGGCCACACGCCCACGATGTCGCCGCACCTGCCCTACACGGTCGAGGACGTCGTCAGCCAGTCGGTCGCTGCCGTCGCGGCGGGTGCGTCGGTCATCCACCTGCACGCCCGTGACCCCAAGGACGGCAGCCCGACCGCCGATCCGGCGGTGTTCCTCGAGTACCTCAAGGCGATCAAGGCCGAGACCGACGCGGTGATCAGCATCACGAGCGGCGGCGCGACCGACCAGACGGTGGCCGAGCGGCTGCGAGTGATCTACGAGACCAAGCCCGAACTCTGCACGCTGAACCTCGGGACGTTCAACTACGGCAGCTTCCCGATGATCCCGAAGTACGCCGGCCAGTGGAAGTTCGACTGGGAAGAGCCGTACCTCGAGAGCACCCGGACCGAGCCGTTCGTCAGCACGTTCGCCGACATCGAGCGGATGCTCACCGATGTCGGCCCGGAGACCGGGGCGCGCTTCGAGTACGAGGCCTACGACGTCGGGCACCTCTACACGCTGGCGTACTACCTCGAGGCCGGGCTCGTGAAGCCGCCGATCTTCCTGCAGACGATCATGGGCGTGATGGGCGGCATCGGCGCCGAGGTCGACCACCTCTCCCACATGAAGAACACCATCGACAAGCTGTTCGGCGACGCGGTGCAGTGGTCGGTGCTAGGCGCCGGGCGACACCAGTTCAACATGATCACGGTCTCCGCGGTGATGGGCTCGCACGTCCGGGTCGGGCTCGAAGACGGGCTGTTCATCGGCAAGGGCCAGCTCGCCTCGTCGAACGCCGAGCAGGTCGAGAAGATCAAGCGGATCCTCGGCGAGCTGTCGCTCGACATCGCCACGCCGGCCGACACCCGCGAGATCCTCGGCCTCAAGGGCATCGACCAGGTCGGTTGGTGAGCCAGGGCGGGCGCCCGTCGCCGGAGGACGTCCGTACCGTCGCGATCATCGGGACCGGTGTCATCGGCGCCGGCTGGGCGGCGCACTTCCTGCGCATGGGGTACGACGTCGTCGGCTGGGATCCCGGCGCCCGGGCCGAGGAACGACTCGGCTCGCTCGTCGACACGGCGTGGCCTTCGTTGGAACGTCTCGGCCTTGCTGACGGTGCGTCGCGGGATCGGCTGCGGTTTTCCGACACTCTTGCCGGCGCTCTGGCGGCTGCGGACTTCGTGCAGGAGTCAGCGCCCGAGGTCCTCGACGACAAGGTGGCGTTGCTGGCCTCGATCGATGCGGCGACACCGCCCGGCGTGGTGGTGGCGTCGAGCACGTCCGGATTCATGATGAGCGACATGGCCGTCGGTGCCACGACGCCGGGGCGTTTCGTGGTCGGTCACCCGTTCAACCCGCCGTACCTGATCCCGATCGTCGAGGTCGTCGGTGGCCAGGACACCGATCCCGACGTGGTCGCCTGGGCGGAGAAGTTCTACACGCTGGCCGGCAAGGTGGCGCTAACGATGGACCGCGAGGTCCCCGGTTTTGTTGGGAACCGGCTGCAGGAGGCGTTGTGGCGTGAGGCGCTGCACATGATCGACTCCGGGCAGGCGACGGTGCAGCAGATCGACGACTCGATTACCTACGGGCCGGGGCTGCGGTGGGCGCTGATGGGACCGATGCTCACCTTCCACCTCGCCGGCGGCCAGGGCGGCATGGCGCACATGCTCGATCATTTCGGTCCCGCTCTGCTCGAGCCCTGGACTCGACTGACCGCGCCCGAGCTCACTCCCCGCTTGCGCGACCTAGTCGTCGCCGGCGTCGACGAGTCGGTCGGCGACACCACGGTCCGTGAGCTGGAACAGCAACGCGACGCGTTCCTCGTCGATCTGTTGCTATTGCTCGAAAAGCATCGCCGTGGCTGATGCCGCTGCTTCTGGGCCAGCGCCGTACCAGCGATACCGGACCGATGTGCGCGAAGAATGGATCGACTACAACGGGCACCTGCACGACGGCTGCTACGCCATCGTGCTGAGCGAGGCGAACGAGGTGCTGTTCGCCGACCTCGAGCTCAGCGAGGATTACCGGGTTGAAACCGGTCGCGCGATGTACACCGTTGAGTGCCACATCCGCTTCCTCGCGGAGAGCAAGCGCGGCGACACCCTCGTCGCATCCTCGATCCTGGTCAGCGCGGATCCCAAGCGGATGCGAGTCCACACGCTGCTCAGTCGTGACGACGGCACCGCTGTCGCCACCGGCGAGTTCTTCTACCTGCACGTCGACGAGGCCGCCGGCGGCGTCACGCCGATGCCCGACGACCGATGGGCGCTCGTCGAGGCGCTGCTGAATGCGCACGCCTCATTGGAACGGCCGGCCCATCTCGGTCGCGGCGTCGCGGCCCCACGCTGACAATCGCTGGCCTTACGTGCGGCGGACGTGGATCTTCTTGGTGATGGGGTCGCGGGTGACGTCCCAGTTGCGGTGGTGCACCAGCCAATGATGAAAGTGGCACAGGTGAGCTGAGTTGTCGTGGTCGGTCGGGCCGCCGCGCGCCCAATGTTTGAGGTGGTGCAGGTCGCAGGCGTTGAGGGGTGCCTGACATTTCGGGAAGACGCAGCCTTGATCGCGCAAGCGGGCGGCGCGGCGTTGGGCGGTGGTCCAGGTGCGTTGCGAGCGACCGAGGTTGAGGACAGCGCCGTCACCATCGAGAACGACCGGGATGATGTCCGCGTCGCAGGCGAGCCGGCGAGCCGTCTCCGGGCTGATCGGGATCGGGCCTAACGGACCGTTCAGCGTCCCGGTCGCGTCCGCGGCTGCGAGTTGGGCGGCGAGGTCGTCGTACCGGATGGTGACCAGGACCTGGGGTCGGTCACCACCCTGGTCTGGGAGCTGGGATCCGGCGAGCGCGTGGCGGGCGAGGTCGACGATGGCGTCGGCGCGGCGCTGCCCAGCGGTTCGCAGCTCACTGTCTTTGTCACCCCACGCGGGTCGGTCACCGTCGACCGGGGGCCGGGACGCGGCCATCATCGCCTCGACCGCGGCCAGCAGGGTCCGACCGGACTCCGGGTCGAGCATCCCCTCGAGGTGGACCATCCCGCCGAACGTGGTGGAGAACCGGGCCCACCGGTCGGCGTACATCCGCTGCTGTGCAGCTTCCCGGTACTCGTCGGCGCCGGTGCGGAGCAACATCTCCCGCACCACCTGACCGAGCGTCACCGGATCCATCGCCCGAGCCGCTTCCAACAGGATGGCGAGCATCGCCTCGACCTGATCCACCGGCAGCTGACGGAGACAACCCAAAATGACGCGGACGTGGTCCGCCGAGATGTCACCGGCGGTGAACGCGGCGGCCAGGTCGTCCGGGTAGACCGGCATCGCCCTAGCTGCACACATCATCCGCCGCGCCTCGGTCGGCGACCGGCGTTGCTCCTCGATCAACCAACCCCGGGTCGTGCGGCCGCACTCAGCGACAGTGACCTCGGCGACCTCCATCGCCTGGAGCCGGGAGGCGAGCAGAGCGTCGATCTGGTCTTTCGCCTGGATGAGCTCCTCGGTGACGGTCAGCTGCACCGATGACGGCAGCAGGTGAGCGTCGATCGCGGTCATCGCGTCGATCACCGAGAGCAGTTCCGACATCGACCCTCCCCGCCGACTCGAACGTATGTTCGAATATTACCAAGCATGAGCGACGGAATCAAGCCGGAATCCCTTTATCCCCAGCGATTCTCGGCCACTCATGCGCGGACGACTTGTCAGCGCCCTCGGCCCAAACCGACGCTCACGGACCCTGACAAGTTGGCGGGATGTCGAGGATTCGTTATTGGCTCCGTCCCTGCAGTGAACGCGACCACAATGGGTCGCACTAGCACCGAGGAGAACGTGATGGCCAAGTACCTGCTGCTCAAGCACTACCGAGGCGCCCCGGCTGC
>DATAVK010000005.1:0-15275 GCA_036267755.1 Mycobacteriales bacterium | reverse complement strand
GGCGTCGACCAGCGGGTAGCCGGTGCGGCCGTCCTTCCAGGCTTGCAGCGCCTGCTTGTCGCGCCGCCAATGATCGTGCTGGGTCCGCCAGTCGGTGTCGACGACGTCGGCGCGGGCGGCGAGCACCTGGTGGTGGAAGTCGCGCCAGCACAGCTGTCTGAGGAAGCCGTCGACGCCCCGCTTGCGGCGGTCGGCGCGGCCGACCAGCTCGACTGGGCTGACACACCCGAAGTGCAGGTACGGCGACAGCCGGCTGGTGTTGTCGCGAGCCAAGGCGTCGTGGTCGTCGTCGTAGTGCTGGACGCCGTCGTCGTACCACCGCCCGGCGCGCTTTCTGGCCTCGGTCTCGCCGCCTTGCATCAGGTCGGGGCTGATGTCGCCGGAGCAGATGTCGTCCTGGGTGAGCGGTTTCCCGCGCGGGAGTCGTGGCGGCAGGTTGATGCGGATCGGCGCCGGGACGAGGTCGCGGATGCCGTGCTCGGCCCAACGGCGGTGGTACGGCGTGAAGACGCTGAACGGCTCGCCGCCGTTCGTCGTGATGTCGCCGGGCGCGACGACGACGAGCCCGTGATGGCTGTGCACCTGACGGTTGCCGAGGACCTCCCGGAGCCTGGCTTCACGTCGAACGGCGTACCGGCTGTAGTCGGCGCTGAGGCGGACGGTGTCGGCACCCGTCTCGTCGGCGAGCTTCCTCACCTCCTCGGCGACGTCGCCCCGTCGTACGACGAGAGCGCCGCCTCGGTGTTTCAATGCACGGTCGAGATCGGCCAGCGAATCGGCGAGGAAACGCGCGCGGTTGGGCCGGTTGTAGTCGAGCCTGGTGATGCCGTCGTCCAGGACGAAGAGCGGGACGACGTGCTCGGCGCCGCTGACCGCAGCGTGCAGGGCGGGATTGTCATGCAGCCGCAGATCGCGCGTGAACAACATGATCGCGGTCTCCGGCACGCGGTTGATCTTCGTGGCAGCGAGCCCAACCCGCCACCCGACCGCCGAATAACCGGGTTCTAACCCGGCTAACCGGCGTTCGCGACGATCGTGATCCCCTCCGGCAGTCCGCGGCCGTCGAGCCGTGAATGGCATCGCTCGACCTCTCCGAGCACTTCGCGCGGTGCCGTGAGCAGCCGTCGTGGCGAGTTGTGCAGGACCGTGAGCCCCGCAGCTGTCATCGCATCGTGGCGTTCCTGCATGTCCTCGAAGAGATCGGCACGGGCATGAGCTTGTCGTCCATTGGTCTCATGGACCAGTCCCGACGTCAGGAACAGTGCGTCAGGGCTGATGAGGCGACCGCATGGCAGACGCAACAGCACATTGCAGAGCGGCGGCGGCAGGATCGGGCTAATGGCGACGAGGGTCAGGAAGTCGACCTCGGGAACAGACGCTGCCCCGGTGCCCAGCGACGCGAGTGCACGACCGACGATTCGCGCGCCACGCGGCGGACCCTGGACATGGACACGAACCAGCTCGTCATACGTCGTTACCCGGCGTTGCAACGCTTCGCTGATTGCTGCCACCACAGCGCGATCCCGCCGCATTCCACGCGCTGCGATGACCACAGCTGTCGCCGCATCGACGTACCTCAGCCGCTCGGTGGCAACCGTGACTATGGGTCGGTCTGTTCGCCGCACGACGACGAACCCCCTGCTACGAGCCGCTGACTCGCCAGGCACGACGACATGCACAACCAGCTCATCGATGACGACGTTGCGCAACCCGTGGAAGCGACATGCATCGACATCATCGATGGCGCTCTGCGGGCCCGCATAGACCAAAGCCGCTACCAACATCTGACGGCGCGAAGGCTCCGTGGGCGCGGTCAGGTAAACACTGGGCAACATGCGTTGCCATTGCCGGGTCTTGAGCCGATGCTCGATTGAGTTCCTGGTCACACCGGCTTCGAGAGCCTGCGTGCGACCGAGCACGTGATCCTGCGCCAGCAGCAAGCCCGGGAGACGTGGGTCCGTGTTGAGGCGTGGAGGCATGGCACAACGCTGTCGCGTGAAACGCCGATCAGGGAGGTCGCGCCCGGATGTGTGGACAGACGCCGGTGGCCGGCGGACTGTGCATGACGCGAGCGCCGTGTGGCCGTGCTCTAACCCGGTTAACTGGCGATCGCGGAGCGCGGGTTAGCAGGGTGGGAGGTTGTCCAGCAGGTAGCGCTCGACGTTGTCCAGGCCGATCCGCTCCTGGCTCATCGTGTCGCGAGATCGCACCGTGACCGCATTGTCGTCGAGGGTCTCGAAGTCGACGGTGACGCAGTACGGCGTACCGATCTCGTCCTGCCGTCGGTAGCGGCGGCCGATCGCCCCGGCGTCGTCGAACTCCACGTTCCAGCGCTGCCGCAGCGTCGCGGCCAGGGCCTTCGCCTTCGGTGACAGGTCGGCGTTGCGCGACAGCGGCAGCACCGCCGCCTTGACGGGGGCCAGCCTCGGGTCGAGCCGCATCACGGTCCGCTTCTCCAGCTTGCCCTTGGCGTTCGGTGCCTCGTCGGTCGTCAGCGCGGACAACAGAAAGGCGAGGACGCAGCGGGTCAGGCCGGCCGCCGGCTCGATGACGTACGGCGTCCAGCGCTCGCCCTTCTCCTGGTCGAAGTAGCTGAGGTCGACACCGGAGTGCTTGGAATGCGTGGTGAGGTCGAAGTCCCCACGGTTGGCGATGCCCTCGAGTTCCGCCCACTCGGTGCCGCCGAACCGGAACCGATACTCGATGTCAACCGTGCGCGAGGAGTAGTGGGAGAGCTTCTCCTTTGGATGCTCGTAGAACCGCAGCTCGTCAGCCGGCAACCCCAGGTCGAGATACCAGTCCCAGCGGGTCTGCAGCCAGGTCTCGTGCCATTCCTCGTCGGTGCCCGGCTCGACGAAGAACTCCATCTCCATCTGTTCGAACTCCCGGGTCCGGAAGATGAAGTTGCCGGGCGTGATCTCGTTGCGGAACGACTTGCCGGTCTGCGCAATCCCGAACGGCGGCCGCTTGCGCGCAGCGGTCATGACGTTGAGAAAGTTGATGAAGATGCCCTGTGCCGTCTCGGGTCGCAGGTAATGCTTCGAGCCCTCGTCCTCGACCGGGCCGAGGTGGGTCGACAGCAGCCCGTTGAACATCCGCGGCTCGGTCCAGGCGCCCCGGGTGCCGCAGTTGGGGCACGGCACCTCGGACATCGACACCGCGTCGGGGTCAGGCCGGCCCTTGCGCTCGGCGAACTCCTCCCGGAGGTGGTCCTCCCGGAACCGATGGTGGCAGGACTGGCACTCGGTCAGCGGGTCGACGAACGCGTCGAGATGCCCGGAGGCGCGCCACACGTCGGTGGCGAGGATGACCGCGGAATCGAGCCCGACGATGTCGTCTCGGGTCTGCACCATCGAGCGCCACCACTGACGTCGGATGTTCTCCTTGAGCTCGACGCCGAGCGGGCCGTAGTCCCAGGCGGAGCGGGAGCCGCCGTAGATCTCCGACGACGGGAAGACGATGCCCCGTCGCTTGCAGAGGCTGACGAGCTCTTCGATGCGGGCGGCATCGGTGTTGGCGGCCATGAGGAGTCTCCATCCGGCTGGCGGTCGGCGGTCCGTTCACAGTAGTCGGCCAGCGACCTGAACCGCGAGGCGATTGGGTCCGAACCTTGGGTGAGAGCAGGATGGTGGCTGCCGATGACGGACCTGCCCCTGCCGACCGGAAAGAGCCGACCATGCCCGACGTACCCGCCGCGGGAGACCCCGCGCCCGACTTCACACTGCCCGGAACGATCCGGGGCGAGCGCTCCGACTACCGCCTGTCGGACCAGAAGGGCCACCCGGTCGTGCTCGCCTTCTACCCCGGCGACGAGACCGCGGTGTGCACCAAGCAGCTCTGCAGCTACCAGCACGAGCTGTCCTCGCTCACCGACCTGGACGCCGAGCTGTGGGGCATCTCCAGCCAGGGCATCGAGTCGCACGAGGCGTTCCAGACCAACCGCGGACTGGAGTTCCCGTTACTCGCCGACGAGAAGAACGAGGCGTTCGCGGCGTACGGTCTCGGGCTCGGTCTGACCCGACGCCGGGCGATCTTCGTCATCGACGCGGGTGGACGTGTGGCGTGGTCCCACGTCGCGAAGCTCGGTCTCACCTACCAGAACACCGAGAAGATCGCCTCGGTCCTGCGCGGCCTGACGAACGCACCGGCCTAGCTCTCGACGTCCTCGCCGGGACGGTCGACCTCTTCCTGGTACGCCGTCGTCTCGTCGATCACGGCCCCCATCAGCACCCCGGACGCCATCTTGACGTCGAACGACGACAGCGCGCGGCGGTAGGAGCCGACGTTCTCCCACTCGCTGATCAGGACCCAGCGCGACGGTTCGTCAAGGCCACGAGCCAGCCGGGTCCGGATATGCCCGGGCCGCGCGGCCAGTGCATCGATGGCTGATCCGACGGCAGCGCGGAACGCATCGGGGTCGTCGGAGGGTCTGAGTCGGGCAACAAGGATCACGCCTGTGAGGATGACACCCGTGCCACCTCGCCTCGTCATCCTCCTCGCCGCGCTCGGCACCGGGGCGCTGTTCGTGGCCGGGCTGTTCGTGGCTGGGCCGTTGGGCGGTGGGCTGCTCGCCGTCACCGACGTGATCCTGGTCGGGCTGACCACCTGGGCCTGGGGCTCGTTGAAGCCACAGACCCGGCCGGTGCGCATCATCGTGATCGTCGCGATCGCGGTGCTAGCCGTGCTCAAGCTCGCCGGCGTCGTCGGCAGCTGACCGGCGCCAGAAGGGCGAGAGCTCAGGCCAGGTCCTGGGCGCCGCCGTACCGACGGTCTCGGCTGGCGTACTCCTCGATCGCCGCCCACAACGTCCGCCGGTCGTAGTCCGGCCACAGCGTGTTCTGGAAGACCAGCTCGGCGTACGCCGACTGCCAGAGCAGGAAGTTGGACGTCCGCTGCTCCCCCGACGACCGCACGAACAGGTCGACGTCGGGCATCGACGGCTCGTCGAGATAGCGGGCCAGCACCCGCTCGTCGACCTTCGCCGGGTTGACCCGGCCCGCGGCCACATCGCGGGCGAGCGCGGCCGCAGCGTCCGCGATCTCGGCGCGGCCGCCGTAGTTCACGCACATGGTGAGTGTGAGCACCCGGTTGTGCTTGGTGAGCTCCTCGGCGATCTCCAGCTCGCGGATCACCGACCGCCACAGCCGCGGCCGCCGGCCCGCCCACCGGACCCGGACGCCCATCTCGTGCATCTCGTCGCGCCGCCGCCGGATCACGTCCCGGTTGAACCCCATGAGGAAGCGCACCTCGTCGGGCGACCGCTTCCAGTTCTCGGTCGAGAACGCGTACGCCGATAACCAGCGCACCCCGACCTCGATGGCACCCTCGACCACGTCGAACAGCGACGACTCGCCCTGCTCGTGCCCGACCGTCCGGGGCAGGCCGCGGGCGTTCGCCCACCGGCCGTTGCCGTCCATGACGATGGCGACGTGCTGCGGCACCAGCGCGGCGGGGATGTCGGGCGGCCGCGCCCCGGACGGGTGCGGGTTGGGCGGCCGGACCGGTCGGGACCTCACCGCTCAGGCCCGCTCGACCAGCCGCAACGAGCGCAGCCCACGCTCCATGTGCCACTGCAGGTACGCCGCACACAGCCCGCTGGTCTCGCGCTGGGTCCCGGCCTCGGCGCTGTCGGCGACCGCCCAGTCGCCGTTCAGCAGTGCGGCCATCAGGACCAGCGCTCCGGGCGACACGGTGGCGGCGCCGGACGGGCGGTGCTCGCCGCACGCCAGGCCACCCATCGCGACCCCGAACCAGCGGTGCGGGCCGGGCGTGCCGCAGACCGCGCAGGCCTCGAGGGCCGGCTCGTAGCCGGCGATGCTCATCGCCCGGAGGATGAAAGCGTCGAGCACCAGCGTCGTGGTGTGCTCCCCGTCCGCGAGCGAGCGCAGCGCGCCCACGACCAGCAGGTACAGCCGGATCGAGGGCTCACGCTCCTCGGCGGTCATCCGCTCGGAGGTCTCCAGGATTGCGGTTCCGGCGGTGTAGCGCGCGTAGTCGGTGGCGATCCGCTCACCGAACGGCGCCAGCGTCTCGACCTGCGTAACGATGTCGAGCGACCTGCCCTCATACAGCTGCAGATCGATGTGCATGAACGGCTCGACCCGGGAACCGAACTTCGACCCGGTACGGCGTACCCCTTTGGCCACTGCCCGGACGCGACCGTTGCGACGGGTCAGCAGCGTGACGATGCGGTCGGCCTCGCCGAGCTTCTGGGTCCGCAGCACGATGGCTTCGTCGCGGTAGAGGGGCACCGGGTCATTCTCCCTGTCGGGCCTCGCGGTGGGCTGCAAGCACACGCATCGCGACGGATCAGAAACCCAGCTTGCGCAGCTGCTTCGGGTCCCGCTGCCAGTCCTTGGCGACCTTGACGCGCAGGTCGAGGTAGACGCTGCTGCCGAGGAGCGACTCGATCTGGCGCCGGGCCTGCTCCCCGACGTCACGCAGCCGCTGGCCGCCGGTGCCGATCACGATGCCCTTCTGGCTGTCACGTTCGACGTAGAGCAGCGCCTCGACGTCGATCAGGTCGTCGCGGCCCTCACGGCGGCGGACGTCCTCGACGACGACGGCGATCGAGTGCGGCAGCTCGTCCCGGACACCCTTCAACGCGGCCTCGCGGATCAGCTCGGCGACCATGATCTGCTCGGGCGAGTCGGTCAGCTCCCCGTCCGGGAACAGCTGCGGACCCTCCGGCAACCGCGCGACGAGCAGGTCGGCGAGCAGGCCGATCTGCTCGTTGTCGACGGCGGAGACCGGCACGAGCTCGTCCCACTCGCCGAGGTCGGCGACCTCCAGCAGGCGTTCGGCGATCTGCAGCCGGCTGGCGATGTCGGTCTTGGTGACGACGCCGATAACCGGTGTGTGGCCGGCGACCTTGGCGAGCTGCGCGGCGATGAACCGGTCACCGGGCCCGACCTTCTGGTCGGCGGGCACGCACAGGATGACGACATCGACTTCGGCCACCGTGGCCATCACGAGCTCGTTGAGCCGCTCGCCGAGCAGCGTGCGGGGCCGGTGGAACCCGGGGGTGTCGACCAGCACGAGCTGGGCGTCGGGCCGGCTCACGATGCCACGGATGGTGTGGCGAGTGGTCTGCGGCCGGTCGCTCATGATCGCGACCTTCGAGCCGACCAGCGCATTGGTCAGCGTCGACTTACCGGTGTTGGGTCGGCCCAACATGCAAGCGAAACCGGACCGGTAGGTCACGCCTCGCCACGCAGCTTGCTGAAGACGACCATGTCCTGCCAGGCGCCACCACGGAAGCAGGCACGGCGCAGCACACCCTCGCGGGTGAAGCCGGCCTTCTCCAGGGCACGTTGCTCGGCCACGTTGCTCAGCTCGGTGCCGGCTTCGACCCGCTCCATCATCGTGTGCTCGAACAGATACGCCGCACCCAGCCGCTGCGCCTCGGTGCCGTATCCCCTGCCGCGATGCTCGGGCACGATCCAGATGCCGAGGTTCCAGCAGTCGCCGTTCGGTGGCGGTCCGTTGAACGTCTTGACCCAGCCCACCTCGCCGACCACGTGTCCCTCGTCGTCGACGACCGCGAGCTGGCCGCGTTCTGGTCGGAGCGTCTCCAGACTCTCGATGTGACGTCGCAGCATGCCAGGCTCCCGGAAGCCGAACCAGTTGTGCTCGCCGGCCGCGTCCCGGTTGGTGTACTGCGCCTCGAGGACGTCGACGTCGCCCAGCTGCAACGGCCGCAACCTGGTCATGCGCTGACCAGGTGGACGACCGGCTCGCCGAGGCCCTGCAAAGCGTCCCGCGGTACGTCGGACGCGCCAGTGACGACCACCGCAGCCTCCAGGCTCGTGGCGCCGCTGGACGCTGCGGCGGCGACCGCCGCCTGCAACGCGCTCAGCTGAAGGCCGGGCAGGGCGACGGTGGCGGCGACGTAGGTCCGCCCGATGTCGTCGCGCACGGCGGCTCCTTCGGCAGCACCGGTCCGGGCTCGCGCCGACCGGGCCAGGGTCGCCAACTTCTCGTCCTCCGCATCCACGCCCCACAGGCTACGGATCGCGACGTAAAAGTTTGTTTCGCGTCAGAGAGGGGACGGTCAGCCGCGTAGTCGAGGGAGCGGCCATGAGCGCGACCGGTGACGCCGTCATCTGGCGGAGTGCCCGATGAGCACGACAGTCAGCGACCCAGCGGTCGATCCAGGGACCTCTCCCCGCGATAAGCTCACCCGCGGCACCCTCATCGCCGCCGCGGCGGCGGTCGCCGTTGCGCAGTTCGGCTTGTCGATCCCGGCGGTGCTCAACGGCCTGTTCCAGCTCGACCTCAACACGTCATCAACGCAGCTGACCTGGATCTCGGATGCGTTCCTCGTGCCGGTGGCGATCTTCGAGCTCACCTTCGGCGTCGTCGGCGACCGGTTCGGACGAAAGCGGCTGCTGGCCGCCGGCGCGGCGCTCATGACCATCGGTTGTCTGGTCGCGTTCTTCACGCCGACGTCAGGCTCGACGAACGCGCGCGTCGCGCAGCTGTGGACCGGTCAGGCGCTGGCCGGTCTCGGTGCAGCGGCCATCTTCCCGACGTCGGTCGCGATGCTCGCCGCCGGCACCCACACCGCGAAGGCACGCGCCCAGGCCATCTCGGTGTGGGCGGCGGCGCTCACGGCGGCCGGATTCATGTCGCCGGTCATCAGCGGCTTGTTGGCGAGGGCGCATCACCCGGGTGGCGCGGACGCGAGCTGGCGGTGGGGGTTCCTGGCGCTGGCCGTCCTGGCCGCGATCAGCGTCGCCATCACGCTGGTCGGCGCGACGAACTCCTCGGCGCCACGCGGCCGAGCACTCGACATCCCCGGTCAGGTCACGGTCGCGGTGGCGTTGTTTGCCCTGTTGTTCGCCGTCATTCAGGGCGCCGACGACGGCTGGACGAGTGCCACGGTGATCGGCGGCTTCGTGATCGCCGCGGTGTTCCTCGTCGCGTTCGTCGCCATCGAGCGACGCGTCGACAAACCGCTGATCCAGCTCGACCTGTTCAGCAACCGCATCTTCGTCGCCAGCGCGATCGTCACCGTGATCGCGATGTTCGCCTACCTCGGTACGGCGTACTCGACCAGCATTCGGCTGTCGGCGATCCAGGGCTACTCACCACTCAAGACCTCGATCGGTTTCGTCTGCTTGAACATCATGGGCGTCGTGCTCTTCCCGGTCAGCGCACGGATGATCGAGCGGCACAACCCGGGCTGGACCCTGGCCGGCGGTGCGCTCGCGATCGGCATCGGCGACCTCGTGCTGGCGGCGATCCCCGCGACTCACCTCAGCATCGCGGCGATCGCCGTACCGTTGCTCGTCGTCGGCATCGGCTTCAAGCTCGCGGTCACGTCGATCACGGTTGTCGCGGTCAACAGCGTGCCCACGGACAAGGCCGGTATGGCGAGTGGCGCGACCAGCATGCTGCGGGACTTCGGTCTGACGCTCGGGCCGGCGATCGTCGGTGCGGTAGCGCTCAGTCGCGCGGCCAACGAGATCAGCTCGAAGATCGCGGCGTCGTCGTCGTTGCAACACGCGGTGGCTGCCTTCAACGCGGCGCCGGCTCATGTCCCCGCGGCGCAGAAGCCAATGGTCCAGGCGGCCGTCGGTGCGGTGAACTCCGGGCCGCTGGGCGCCAACGGCGCGCCCGCGACGGTGCCCGGCCCGCATGGCCACCCGATCCCGTTCAACCCGCTGAAGGACGTTGCGTTCCACGCGTTGTCCAACGCCTTCCAGGTCGGCTACTTACTGTGCGGGATCGCGGCAGTGGTCGCCGCGCTGATCGCAGGCATCTTCTTGGCCGGGCAACACCACGGCGATCACTTCACGGAGACCGGGTAGGCCTCAGATCTGTCGCGGCCGACCGAAAACGGTCCGGACGCCGGAGCTGAACCGAACGTGGACCGGCGGCTCGTCGGCGACGTCGAAGCCGGCCGCGGCGAGGAGATCGTCCTCGACCTCCACCGCTTCAGCCGCTCGTAGCGGCCAGGCCTCGTGGTGGTTCGGGGTCCACCAGGTGCGACCCAATGTCGAGTGGTGCAGCCCCCAACGGGCGGTCAGCCAGACGTCGAGGTCCGTCGGCTCGAGCACCGGCTCACCGACCCGGACCGTGATCCGCGTCCGCAGCCCTCGCTTCGGCCAGCGCCGTCGGCTGCTCCAGGTCCAGGTGTCGCCGGTGGTCTCCACGCGCATCCGGGACCACACATACGGCAGTCGGTAGCCCCATCGGGCGGCGAGCACGGTGAGGAGCCGGCTGGCCTCGAGGCTGCGGAACACCACGCTGTGGTGGCCGACCTCGTCGACGCCGTACAGCCTGACGTTGGTCTCGAGGAAGTCACCGAGGTACGGCCCCGGATGACCGCGGCCGAGACCGGCTTGCCGCATGTGGAACGGGATCAGACCGACGTAGGTGACCCCGTCGATGATGTCGGGTCGCACGCCCGGCGGAAGGTACGGCGCGACCACGAACGGCGGCACTGGCCAATGCAGGAACGCCAGGTCGGTCCAGCGCTGGTCGAAGACCGGCCGGCCCGGTAGCGCCGGCGCGACCGCCGAGACGCCGGGGGTCACGAGGTGGCGTCGGCGCCGTTGCGGGTGATGACGACGGTGCCGACCTGGTTGCGGCGGCCCTTCGCACCCTCGGCGAGGAAGGTCAACCCTTGCGCGCTGGCGGTGGCGCCCGGGATCGGCACCCGGCCGAGCTCGGCGGCGAGCAGACCGCCGACCGTCTCGACGTCCTCCAGGTCGAACGCGACCCCGAACATCTCCTCGATGTCGTCGACCGGGAGCCGGACGTTGACGCGGACGCTGCCGTCTGGCAGCTCCTCGACCCTGGGGGCCTCGCGGTCGTACTCGTCGGTGATCTCCCCGACGATCTCCTCGAGGATGTCCTCGATCGTGACCAGCCCCGCGGTGCCGCCGTACTCGTCGATCACCACGGCGACGTGGACCCGGTTGGCCTGCATCTCGCGCAGCAGCTCGTCGACCGGCTTGGACTCGGGGATCAGGTACGGCGGCCGCATCAGCTCCTCGACCGGCACGGTCGCGGCGGCGTCATCGTCCTGCACCCGTCGGGCCAGGTCCTTGAGGTAGGCGATCCCGACGATGTCGTCGACGTTGTCGCCGATCACCGGGATCCGGGAGAAGCCGCTGCGCAACGCCAGCGACATCGCCTGCCGAATCGTCTTGTGCCGCTCGATCCAGACCACATCCGGCCGCGGCACCATGACCTCGCGCGCCAGGGTGTCGCCAAGCTCGAAGACCGAGTGGATCATGTCGCGCTCGCCGCGCTCGAGGATCTTGCCCTTCTCGGCCTGGTCGACGAGGTCGCGCAGCTCCGCCTCGGACGTGAACCCGCCGTCGCGCGGAACCTGGCCCGGGATCAGTGCGCTGCCCAGCCCGATGAGCACCCGGGGCACCGGGCCGAGCACCCGTTTGAGCCACAGCGCAATGCCGGCGCCACGCAACGCCAACATGTCGGCGTGCCGGCGCCCGAGGGTGCGAGCACCGACGCCGACGACGACGTACTGCAGCAGGGCCATCCCGATCCCTGCGATCAGCACCGCTTCCCACAGGCTGGGGAGCTGACGGAAGCAGACGAGGGCGCTCAGTGTGGTGGCGACCAGCTCAGCGACGGTGCGGACCAACAGCAGGACGTTGAGGTGCCCGGTCGCGTCGGCGACCACCGTGGCCAGTTGCGTGGCGCCTCGCCGCCGATCGCGGACCAGCTCCTCGACCCGGAGCCGGGAGACGTGCGCGAGCGCGGTCTCGCAGCCCGACAGCAGAGCGGCCACCCCGACCAGCAGGGCGGCGCCGATGAGCGACCAGATATCGCCTGCGGTCACTGGGAGCTGACCTGATCCCATTCGGCGAGCAAGCGTTTCTGCAGGCCGAACATCTCGCGCTCCTCGGCTTCGTCGGCGTGGTCGTAGCCGAGCAGGTGGAGGATTCCGTGGGTGCAGAGCAGGTGGAGCTCCGCTTCGGTCGAGTGACCGGCCTCTACCGCCTGCCGCTCGGCGACCACCGGGCAGAGGACGACATCCCCGAGCAGGGTCGGTGGGAGCGACTCGTCGTCGTTGTCGTCGCGGCGGTCGTCGAGCTCGTCCATCGGGAACGCCAGCACGTCGGTCGGACCCGGCTCGTTCATGAAGTGCTCGTGCAGCGCGGTCATCGCATCGACCTCGACGAGCCGGATCGACAACTCGACCAGCGGGTTGACCCCCATGCCGTCGAGAACATGGCGGGCCAACGCATGCAGGTTGCGGGTGTCGACAACTGCGCCGGACTCGTTCGCGATCTCGATGCTCATGACGGGCCGGGTACGGCGGTCAGCGGCCGGCACGCGTGTGGCGACGCTGCGGCGGCGCGTCACGGTTCGACCCGGGCGGGTGCTCTTCGTCGTACCGGGCGTAAGCGTCGACGATGTCGCTGACCAGCCGGTGCCGCACGACGTCGCCGGAGTTCAGCGTGCAGAAGTGCACGTCGTCGATGCCGTCGAGGATCTCCTTCGCCATGCGCAATCCGCTGCGTGTGCCGGCGGGAAGGTCGACCTGTGTGACGTCGCCGGTGACGACCATCCGCGAGCCGAAGCCAAGCCGGGTGAGGAACATCTTCATCTGCTCGGCGCTGGTGTTCTGCGCCTCGTCGAGCACGATGAATGAGTCGTTAAGCGAGCGGCCGCGCATATAGGCCAGGGGCGCAACTTCGATCACGCCGGACGCGATAAGGCGCGGAATCGAGTCGGGATCGACCATGTCGTGCAAGGCGTCGTACAACGGACGCAGATAGGGGTCGATCTTGTCGTTGAGCGTGCCGGGCAGGAAGCCGAGCCGCTCCCCCGCCTCGACCGCCGGGCGGGTCAGGATGATGCGGTTGACCTGCTTGGCCTGCAACGCCTGCACGGCCTTGGCCATCGCGAGGTAGGTCTTGCCGGTTCCGGCCGGACCGATGCCGAACACGATGGTGTGGTTGTCGATCGCGTCGACGTACCGCTTCTGGTTCAGCGTCTTGGGCCGGATCGTGCGACCGCGACCGGACAGGATGCTCAAGCTGAGGACGTCGGCCGGGCGCTCCTCGGTCTGCTGCCGGAGCATCGCCAGCGAACGCTGGACCGAGTCTGCGGTGAGGGTGTCGCCGCGGTCGAGCAGTGTGATGAGCTCACCGAACAGCTGCCCGACGAGGTCGATTTCGGCCGGGTCGCCGGAGACGGTGATCTCGTTGCCGCGGACGTGGATGTCGGCGTCGAAGGCCTTCTCGATGATGCGCAACAGCTCGTCAGATGATCCGAGCAGGCCCACCATGTTCTGGGAGCCGGGCACGACGATGCGCGTCGTCGAGGTGCCGCCGGAACGCTCCACCATGGTCACGCTCAATGCTACCCGCGGCTGCGGCGTGCGTCTCCCCCGTTGAGTCAGGCCGTGGGAAAGCCGTTAAGCCGTTCCGACTCGGAGTCGGACATCAGCCGCGAGCGGATCAGGAACCGGTTGCCGGTCGGGGCCTCGACGGAGAACCCGGCACCGCGCCCCTTGACCACGTCGATCGTCAGGTGGGTGTGCGACCAGTAGCCGAACTGCTCCCGCGACATCCAGACCGGGATGGGTTCCGGCGTACCGGCGTCGATGTCACCGAGGTGCACATCGGCGTCGCTGGTGATGAAGTCGCCGTCCGGGTAACACATCGGCGAACTGCCGTCGCAGCAGCCGCCCGACTGATGGAACATCAGCGGGCCGTGCTGTTCCCGGAGGCGGCGCAACAACTCCGCCGCCTCCGGGGTCACAGCAACCCGTTCGACTTGCTCGACCTCGTCGGTCACAGCACTCCTGGGGTCGGTGATGCGGTCTAGAAGAAGCCGAGCTTCTTCGGTGAGTAGGACACCAGCATGTTCTTGGTCTGCTGGTAGTGATCCAACATCATGGCGTGGTTCTCGCGGCCGATGCCCGAGGACTTGTAGCCGCCGAACGCCGCGTGGGCCGGGTAGAGGTGGTAGCAGTTGGTCCAGACGCGACCCGCCTGAATCCCTCTCCCCATCCGGTACGCCGTGTTGACGTCACGCGACCACAGACCGGCACCGAGCCCGTAGAGCGTGTCGTTGGCGAGCTTCAACGCGTCGTCGGGGTCGTCGAAGCTGGTCACCGAGACGACCGGCCCGAAGATCTCCTCCTGGAAGATCCGCATGTTGTTCGACCCCTCGAAGATCGTCGGGGCGACGTAGTAGCCCTCCGACAGGTCCCCACCGAGATCGACCCGCTCGCCACCGATGAGGACCTTGGCGCCCTCGGACTTGCCGATGTCGATGTAGGACAGGATCTTCTCGAGCTGGTCGTTGCTTGCCTGCGCGCCGACCATCGTGTCGGTGTCGAGCGGGTTGCCCTGCACGATCGCCTTGGTCCGCGCGATGCCGTCGTTCAGGAACCCGTCGTAGATCGAGCGCTGGATCAGGGCGCGGGACGGGCAGGTGCAGACTTCACCTTGGTTGAGCGCGAACATCGTGAAGCCCTCGAGTGCCTTGTCGTAGAAGTCGTCCTTGGCCTCAGCGACGTCCTCGAAGAAGATGTTCGGGCTCTTGCCGCCGAGCTCGAGGGTGACCGGGATCAGGTTCTGGCTGGCGTACTGCATGATCAGCCGGCCGGTCGTGGTCTCACCGGTGAACGCGATCTTGCGGATCCGGTTGGATGACGCGAGCGGCTTGCCGGCCTCGACACCGAAGCCGTTGACGATGTTCAGGACGCCCGGCGGGAGCAGGTCACCGATCAGGCCGATCAGCACCATGATCGACGCCGGTGTCTGCTCGGCCGGCTTGATGACGACGGCGTTGCCGGCGGCGAGCGCGGGTGCGAGCTTCCAGGTCGCCATCAGCATCGGGAAGTTCCACGGGATGATCTGGCCGACGACGCCGAGCGGCTCGTGGAAGTGGTACGCCACGGTGTCGTCGTCGATCTGCGACAGGCTGCCTTCCTGGGCCCGGATGGCGCCGGCGAAGTACCGGAAGTGGTCGACCATGAGCGGCAGGTCAGCGGCCATCGACTCGCGGATCGGCTTGCCGTTGTCCCAGGTCTCGGCCAGCGCCAGCAGCTCGATGTTGGCCTCGATGCGGTCAGCGATCTGGTTGAGGATGTTCGCGCGCTCGGCGACAGCGGTGCGGCCCCAAGCGGGAGCTGCCCCGTGCGCGGCGTCGAGCGCCAACTCGATGTCCTCGGCGGTCGACTGCGCGATTTCGCAGAACGTCTTGCCGTTGACCGGGGACGGGTTTTCGAAGTACTGCCCCTTGACCGGCGGGACGAACTCGCCACCGATCCAGTTGTC
>DATAVK010000004.1:0-28332 GCA_036267755.1 Mycobacteriales bacterium | reverse complement strand
TACCCACGCGCGACGGCGCTCCATTGAGCGTCGAGGGCCACCGTCATCCTTTCCGTGAAGGTCCTTCTGACTCGCTGCGAACGAAGGGCCTGATCACCCCATAAGCCCCGGCAGCGCCAACGACGATACCAATGAGCAGTCCCACGATCGCGAGCAGGGGTGAGGTCCCGGCGGCCCGATCACCTAGTACGCCGAGGAACACCCCGAGGGCGACGCTACCCCCGAACGCGGACCCCACACCTAGCAGCGCACCCGCACCTGGCGTGGTCCGGCGGCCACCGTGATCGTCCATGGCCAGACACCCTGTCACCTCCAGCCGTGATCATGACGAAAAGGGTCTTTCAGCCGGCCTGAAGGACCCTCCTCGTCATGATCAACGCAGGGTCAGGAGTCGAAGCCGAGGCCGGCGGCGTCCAGGGCTCGCAGCCACAGATTCCGGCGGCCTTCGTGGCGGTCCGCGGCGGACAGCGAGTGCCGGGTGGCCTGGATGCCGATCCACGCCAATGGCTCCGGCGGGAACGGCAGCGGCCGGCGTTTCACCAGGTCGAGTCGGGTGAGCGGCGTCTCCTCGCCGCTCAGCAAGTCGAGCATCACCTCGGCAGCGAACCGGGTCGCCCCGACCCCGAGGCCGGTGAACCCGAGCGAGTAGGCGACCCGGCCGTCGTACCCGGTGCCGTGGAACGCGCAGAACCGCGTGCAGGTGTCGATGGCGCCGCCCCAGCGGTGGCTGAACCGCAGCCCGCGCAGCTGCGGGAACGTGGTGAAGAAGTGCTCGGCGAGCTTGCCGAAGGTCGCCGGGCGGTCGTCGTACGCCGGTCGGACCTGGCGGCCGTAGTAGTAGATCGCGTCGTAGCCGCCCCACAGGATCCGGTTGTCGGCGGTGAGCCGGTAGTAGTGGAACTGGTTCGCGGTGTCGCCGATGCCCTGCCGGTTCCGCCAGCCGATCGATGACAGTTGATCGGCGCTGAGCGGCTCGGTCACGAGGACGTAGTCGTAGACCGGCACGGTGTAGAGCCGCAGCCGGCGGAGCAGCGGCCGGAACGCATTCGTGGCGAGCGCCACCCGCCCGGCGCGGACGTTTCCATGCGGCGTCGAGAGCCGCATCCCGGCGCCGTCCCGCGCCAGATCGGTGACGGGCGTGTTCTCGGCGATCCGGACGCCGAGGGACTCCGCGGCGGCCGCGAGCCCCCAGGCCAACCGGGCTGGGTCGAGCATCGCGGCCCCGTCGCGATCCCACAGCCCGGCGAGGTACGTCGGTGACGCCACCTCGGCCTGCACGGCGTCGCGGTCGAGGAACTCGCCGGAGGACTCCGCCAGCTCGGCGACCTGGTGCGGCTGGGTCGCCACGTTCAACTCGCCGGTGCGCTCGAAGTGGCAGTCGATGCCGTAGCGCTCGACGGTGGCTTCGATCTCGTCGAGGTTGCGGGCGCCGAGCCGGGCCAGCTCGTCGTAGGAATCGGGGAAGCGGCTGCGCCCGTTCGGCTCGCCGTGGGTGATGCTGGCCGAGCAGAAGCCGCCGTTACGGCCCGACGCCGCCCAGGCGATCCGCTCGGAGTCGACGACCAGTACGTCGGTGGAGGGGTCACGCTCCTTGGCGATCAGCGCGGTCCACAGCCCGCAGAAGCCGCCACCGACCACGACCAGGTCGGCGATCGCGTCGCCGGTCAGCCGGGGTCGCGGAGTGGGGCGGTCAGAGGTGTCGAGCCAGAACGGGATCACGGAAGCGTCGGCCAGCGACGCGGTCACCTGGCCGCGAGGGCTCATGCCCCGGCAACGTAGCGGTCAGCCACCTCGAGTGCCTCGTCGAGCGCGGCCAGGCCCTCCCGGACCTCGTCGGCGGTCGTGGTGCACGGCGGGACGACGTGCAGCCGGTTGAAGTGCGTGAACGGCCACATGCCGCGGGCCTTGCAGGCCGCGGCGAGCTCGGCCATCGGCGCGGCATCGGCCCCCGCGGCGTTGAAGGGCACCAGCGGCTCGCGGGTGTCGCGGTCACGGACCAGTTCCAGCGCCCAGAAAACACCGAGGCCACGGACCTCGCCGATGCTCGGATGCGACTCGGCCAGCCGCTGTAGCTCGGGACCGATCACGTCGGCGCCGAGGCTGCGGGCGTGCTCGACGATGCCGTCGCGCTCGAAGATCTGCATCGACGCCACGGCGGACGCGCAGGCAAGTGGGTGCCCGGAGTAGGTGAGGCCGCCCGGGTACGGACGGTCGGCGAACGTGTCCGCGATCCGCTGCGACAGGATCACGCCGCCGAGCGGCACATAGCCGGAGTTGACGCCCTTCGCGAATGTGATCAGGTCGGGCGTGACGCCCCAGCGGTCGAGGGCGAACCACTCCCCGCAACGACCGAAGCCCGCCATCACCTCATCGGCGATCATCACGATCCCGAACTCGTCACAGATCTCGCGCACTCCGGCGAGGTAGCCGTCCGGCGGCACGAGGATGCCGTTGGTGCCGACCACGGTCTCGAGCAGGATGGCGGCGACCGTCTGCGGCCCCTCGACCATGAGCAGGTCGCGCAGATGGGCCAGCGCGCGGTCGCATTCCTCGGCCTCGGTCACCGCGTGGAACGGCGAACGATAGGGGTACGGACCCCAATACCGGACGACGCCACCGACACCTGGCTCGCTGGCCCACCGCCGCGGATCCCCGGTCAGCGCGATCGCGCCGGCCGTCGCACCGTGATAGCTCCGGTACGCCGCGAAGATCTTGTGACGGCCGGTGTGCAACCGGGCCATCCGTACGGCGTTCTCGTTGGCCTCCGCACCGCCGCTGGTGAAGAACACGACGTCAAGGTCGCCGGGCGCCCGCTCGGCGATCATCCGAGCCGCTTGGCTCCGCACGTCCACCGCGAATGACGGCTGCACCGTGCACAGCCGGCCGGCCTGCTCCTGGATCGCTGCCACGAGATCCGGGTGCTGGTGGCCGATGTTGACGTTGACCAGCTGCGAGGAGAAGTCCAGGTAACGGTTGCCGGAGTAGTCCCAGAAGTAGGAACCCAGCGCGCCGGCGATGGGCAACGGGTCGATGTGGGCCTGGGCCGACCACGAATGCAGCACGTGGCGGCGGTCGTCGGCGCGGACCTGCAGCTCGTCCACGTTCCCGGCCTCGGGGCCGGCATCGGCTGCGTTGTCGAGCAGGTTCGTCACGGGAGGTCCTATCGGGTCTGGGGGAAGCCGAGGTCGATCGAGGAGGTGGCCGGGTCCGGCCAGCGCGACGTGACGACCTTGCCGCGGGTGTAGAAGTTGATCCCCTCGGGACCGTACATGTGGGTGTCGCCGAACAGCGACGCCTTCCACCCGCCGAACGAGTAGTGGGCCACCGGCACGGGGATCGGCACGTTGATGCCGACCATCCCCACCTCGACGTCGCTCTGGTAGGCGCGGGCCGCGCCGCCGTCGCGGGTGAAGATCGCGGTGCCGTTCGCGAACTCGTTGCTGTTGACCACGTCGAGCGCCTCGTCGTACGTGTCGGTCCGTACGACGCAGAGCACCGGACCGAAGATCTCGTCGGTGTAAACGCCCATGTCTGGCCTGACGTTGTCGAGCAGCGTCACGCCGAGGTAGAAGCCGTCGGCGGGGACGTCGGCCTTCCGGCCGTCGACCACGACGGTCGCACCGGCCTGCTCGCCCTGGCCGATGTAGCCGGCCACCGAGTCGCGGTGGGCGGCGGTGACCAGCGGGCCCATGTCGGAGTCTGCGTCGTTGCCCGGACCGACCCGCAGCTTGGGCAGTCGTGCCGCGATCGCGTCGACGAGCGCGTCGCCGGCCGACCCGACCGCCACCGCGACCGAGATCGCCATGCATCGTTCACCGGCTGCGCCGTACGCCGCCGAGACGGCAGCATCCGCAGCCAGGTCGATGTCGGCGTCCGGCAGCACGACCATGTGGTTCTTGGCGCCGCCAAGTGCCTGCACCCGCTTGCCGTTCGCCGTACCCCGCTGGTAGATGCTGCGCGCGATCGGCGTCGAGCCGACGAAGCTCACCGCCGCGATGTCCGGGTGGTCGAGGATCGCGTCGACCGCCTCCTTGTCGCCCATCACGACGTTGAACACGCCGTCGGGTAGGCCGGCCTGCTGCCATAGCCGCGCGAGGATCAGCGACGCGGACGGGTCCTTCTCGCTCGGCTTGAGGACGAAGGTGTTGCCGCACGCGATCGCGTTCGCGCACATCCACAGCGGCACCATCGCCGGGAAGTTGAACGGCGTGACGCCGGCGACGACGCCGAGCGACTGCCGGATCGAGTAGACATCGACGCCGGCCGACACCTGCTCGGAGTACCCGCCCTTGAGGAGGTTCGGGACACCGCAGGCGAACTCCACGTTCTCCAGCCCGCGCTGCACCTCGCCTTTCGCGTCGGGTGTCGTCTTGCCCTGCTCCGCGGTGATTGCGGCGGCGAGCTCATCGATGTGCTCGGCGATCAGCCCGCGGAAGGCGAACAGCACGGCGGCGCGCCGCGACAGCGAGGACTTGCGCCACTCGACCGAGGCCGCCTTGGCCGCGGCAACCGCGGCGTTGACCTCGGCAGGGGTAGCCAGATCGAGCTCGCCGGTCTGGTCGCCGGTGGCCGGGTTGTAGACCGGCGAGGTGCGGCCAGAGGTGCCCGGGGTGCTGCTGCCGTCGATCCAGTGGCTGATGCGAGTCGTCATGGGTCAACCGTAACGTGACAGCCAACTCCCGCACAATATAAGTTCTGTGCTGTGACAAAGACCATCGACGAGGTGCGGCGGCACCTCGACGAGCCCACCGCGCGCGGCCTGGCCCGCGCCGTCAGCCGGGCGGTGAGCGACGGCTCGCTGGTCGGCGGCCAGCGACTGGCCCCGATCCGCACCGTCGCTGCCGAGCTCGCGCTCTCCCCCACCACCGTGAGCTCGGCCTGGGCGCTGCTGGTGCGGTCGGGGACGATCGCGACCGACGGCCGCCGCGGCACCGTCGTCTCCACCGGCTTCGGCAACGGCCCGACCCGTTACCGGCGAGCCCTCGAGCACACCGCGAACTTCGCGGTCGACCTCTCGACCGGTGTCCCGGACCCGACGTTGCTGCCCGATCTCGGGCCGGCATTCCGTCGGCTGGAACGTGTGGCGTCCAGCGGTAGCTACCTCGACGCGCCGGTCCTGCCGGAGCTGCTCGCCGAGCTGACCCGTAGCTGGCCGTTCGAGGCGGAGACGCTGACGGTGGTCGACGGCGCGATGGACGCGCTCGACCTGCTGACCGCGACGACCGTTCGGTACGGCGATCGGGTCGCGGTCGAGCACCCGTGCTTCCCGCCGCTGCTCGATCTGCTCGACGCGGTCGGCGCCGAGACGATCGCGGTCGACCTGGACGACAACGGTCCGCTGCCAGGCTCGCTCGCCACGGCAGTCGCGGCCGGGGCCACGGTTTTCCACCTGCAGCCGCGGGCACAGAACCCGACCGGCGCGTCGCTGACCGAGACCCGCGCCGACGCCCTCGCCGACGTCCTGCGGCCGACCTCGGCCATCGTCATCGAAAATGACTCTGCGGGCGCCGTCGCCGCCTCGCCCCTGGTGAGCCTGGCGGACCGGCTGCCCGATCGAGTGGTGCACATCCGCAGCTACTCCAAGTCGCTCGGCCCTGACCTGCGGCTCGCCGCCGTCGGCGGCCCGGCCCGACTGCTGGACCCCGTCGTCGCCCGCCGCTACCTCGGCCAGGGCTGGAGCAGCCGGTTGCTGCAACACGTCCTGCTCGACCTGCTGACCCAGCCGGCCAGCCAGGCCACCGTGGACCGCGCCCGGGCCGCGTACGCCGACCGGCGGTCCGCGGTCGTTGCCGCGTTGGCCGAGCGCGGGATCACCGTCGGCGGCCGCGACGGCCTGAACATCTGGCTCCCGGTCGCGGACGAGACCGCCGCCCTGCTCCGGTTGGCCAGCGCAGGGATCGGCGCGACCGCAGGGGCGCCGTTCGCGGTACGACGAGACGCCCCGCCGTACCTTCGAGTCACGACCGGGCTGCTCGCCGACGACGTCGATCGCGTCGCAGGTGAGCTCGCCGCCGCGGCACGGGCCGGCAGCTGGGCGGGGGCGCGATGAGATGGCGGCGGGCGCGGTGCGAAACGTCGGTGCGATGAGGAGACAGCCATGAGCACGCAGTTCATCGACGGCAAGCCGGCCACCGGCAGCTCGGGCATCTGCCTGCCGCGGCACAACCCGTCCACCGGCGAGGTACTGATCGAGATCGACCTCGCCGATGTGTCCGACGTCGAGCGGGCGGTCGCGGCAGCGCGACGCGCCTTTCCGGAGTGGTCGACGGCGACACCGGCGGAGCGGTCAGCGGTCCTCAACCGGCTGGCGGTGCTGCTCGACGAGCGGGCCGAGGACTACGCCGTGACCGAAAGCCGGCAGGCGGGCAAGCCGATCCGGTTGGCGCGCGAGTTCGACGTACCCGGAACCGTCGACAACGTCGCGTTCTTCGCGGGTGCTGCCCGCCACCCGGAGGGTCTGGCCAGCGGGGAGTACTCCCCCGACCACACCAGCTCGATCCGGCGCGAGGCGATCGGCGTGGTCGGGTCGATCGCGCCGTGGAACTATCCGCTGCAGATGGCCGGGTGGAAGATCCTGCCGGCGATCGCGGCCGGCAACACGATCGTGCTCAAGCCCTCCGAGCTGACGCCGCTGACCTCGATGATGCTCGCCGAGGCTGCCGTCGAGGCCGGGCTGCCGCCGGGCGTGGTCAACGTCGTGACCGGCACCGGGTCCGATGTCGGCCAACATCTGGTCGCGCACGCCGAGGTCGACATGGTGTCGTTCACCGGTTCGACGCACGCCGGGAAGCAGGTCATCGCGACCGCGTCTCACAGCGTCAAGCGGATGCACATGGAGCTCGGCGGCAAGGCACCGTTCGTCGTCTTCGACGATGCCGACCTCGAGGCTGCGGTGCACGGTGCTGTCGCCGGCTCGCTCATCAATACCGGTCAGGACTGCACCGCCGCTACCCGCGCCTATGTGCAGCGTCCGCTGTACGAGGCGTTCGTCGCCGGGGTCGCCGACCTGATGGCCACGGTCCGGCTCGGACCCACCGCTGATCCGGCGACCGACCTCGGGCCGCTGATCACTGCCAGCCATCGAGAGCGGGTTGCCGCGCTGGTGAACGGAGCGCGCGACGACGGGGCACGTGTGGTGTGCGGCGGCCGCGCGCCCACCGCGTCAGAGCTGGGCGCCGGCTGGTACTACGAGCCGACCCTGATCGTCGACGCGGCCCAGGACTCCGCGATCGTCCAGCAGGAGGTCTTCGGGCCGGTGCTGGTCGCGCTTCCATTCGACAGCGACGACGAGGGCATCCGACTGGCGAACGACACGCCGTACGGTCTGGCCGCATCGGCCTGGACCCGTGACGTGGCGCGGTCGGCTCGCGCCAGCCGCGACATCCGGGCCGGGGTGGTCTGGATCAACGACCACATCCCGATCATCAGCGAGATGCCGCACGGTGGCTACAAGCAGTCGGGGTACGGCAAGGACATGAGCCGGTACTCGCTGGAGGACTACACCGTCGTCAAGCACGTGATGGTCGACCGGACCGGTGTCGCCCGCAAGCCCTGGCACCGCACCATCTTCACCGCGTAACCCCACACGCATGGCCCATTGGTGATGCCATGGCCGCACGCATGGGCCATTGGTGTTGCCATAGCCGCACCAATGGGCCATTGGTGCGGGTGGGGTTAGGGGTGGGAGTTGATGTGACGCAGCCTCGGGATGTTGCTCGCCACCAACAAGATGGTCGCGCCCGCGAGGATGACCGAGAGCACCAGCAGCGGCCGGCCGTGCGAGAGCGCCACCGCGACGGTGCCGCCGGCGATCAGCGCCGACCACAGATACATGATCACCACCGCGCGGGCGTGCGAGTGCCCCATGGTGAGCAGCCGGTGGTGCAGGTGCTTCTTGTCCGGCGCCCACGGCGCCACGCCGCGACGGCTCCGCCGCAGCACAGCGAGCAGCAGGTCGACGAGCGGGACCGCGAGCACCGCGACCGGAAGCAGCAGCGGGAGCAGACCCGGCGCGAAGTCGTACGACGGGATCACGCTCGGGTCGAACGACCCGGTGAGGCTGATGGTCGCCGCGGCCAGCACCAGGCCAAGCAGCATCGACCCCGAGTCGCCCATGAAAATCCGGGCCGGGTTGAAGTTGTGCGGCAGGAAGCCCAGACAGGCGCCGGCCAGCACCGCGGTGAGCAGGGTCGGTGGCGACGCCCGCTCCAGGTGGTGTACGACGGACAACTCGTAGGAGTACGCGAAGAATGACAGTGAGGCGATCGCGACGACGCCCGCGGCGAGGCCGTCGAGACCGTCGATGAAGTTGACCGCGTTGATCGTGACGACGACGAAGACGATGGTCAGCGGTACGCCGAGGTCGGGCCCCAGCGACAGGTATCCCACGGACCGGTCCGGGATCGGGAGATAGATCAGCTGGACGCCGTTGAGCACCATGATCCCGGCGGCGAGGATCTGTCCGGCGAGCTTGGTCAGCGCGTCAAGGTCCCACCGGTCATCGGCGGCTCCGAGCAGCACCAGCAACCCACCGCCGTACACGACGCCCTTCCAGTCGCTGTAGCGGAAGACCTGGTGCAACGTCTGCAGCTGGTTCGCCACCAGCAGCCCGGCGCACAGCCCGATGTACATCGCGAGGCCACCGAGCCGCGGTGTCGGAATCGTGTGCACGTCGCGGTCACGGACCTCCGTGAACGCGTGGAACCGGATCGCGATCAGCCGGGCGTACGGCGTTAGCAGGTAGGTGACCGCGGCGACGAGTACACCCGTGAGGACGTACTCACGCACGGCCGGTCCGCCTCAGCCGCGGGGGTACGCCGGGTGGGCGGTCACCACGGCCGATACCGCCTGCGCGACCTCACCGGCGGCGGTGCCGTCGGCATCTCGGACCGCTCTCGCGATCAGCGAGGCGATCTCCTTCATCTCGCCCTCGGCCATGCCCTGAGTGGTGACCGACGGTGTCCCCACCCGGACGCCGGAGCCGATGGAGGGTGGCTCGGGGTCGTAGGGGATGGAGTTCTTGTTGAGCACGATCTGGGCCGCCCCGCACCGAGCCTCGGCGTCCTTGCCCGTGACGCCGATGCCCCGCAGGTCGATCAGCGCCAGGTGGGTGTCGGTCCCGCCGCTGACCGGGCGCATGCCCTCCGCGGCGAGCCCGTCGGTGAGCGTCTGGGCGTTCGCAATGACCTGGCGGGTGTAGGCCTGGTACTCCGGCGTAGCGGCTTCCTTCAGCGCGACCGCCTTGGCAGCGACCGCGTGCATCAGCGGGCCGCCCTGGCTAAACGGGAACACCGCCTTGTCGATCCGCGCGCCGAGCTCCTCCTTGCACACGATCATGCCGCCACGTGGACCCCGCAGCACCTTGTGCGTCGTGAACGTCACGACGTCGGCGTAGGGCACCGGCGACGGGATCGCCTTGCCGGCGACCAGGCCGATGAAGTGCGCCGCGTCGACCATCAGCCAGGCACCGACCTCGTCGGCGATCTCGCGGAACTTCGCGAAGTCGATCAGTCGCGGGTACGCCGTAGCGCCACAGATGATCATCTTGGGCTGATGCTCGCGGGCCAGGTCGCGGACCTGGTCGTAGTCGATGAGCTCGTCGTCCTCGCGCACGCCGTACCCGATGGTGTTGAACCACTTGCCCGAGAAGTTGACCTTGCTGCCGTGCGTGAGGTGCCCCCCGTGCGGCAGGCTCATCGCGAGCACCGTGTCGCCCGGGGTGAGCAGGGCCGCGTACGTCGCCAGGTTGGCGCTGGCGCCGGAGTGCGGCTGCAGATTGGCGTGCTCGGCTCCGAGCAGCTCCTTGGCGCGGGCGATGCCGATGTTCTCGGCGCGGTCCACGACCTCGCAGCCGCCGTAGTAGCGCTTGCCCGGATAACCCTCGGCGTACTTGTTGGACAGCGTCGACCCGAGCGCTGCCAGCACGGCCGGCGAGGTGAAGTTCTCGCTGGCGATCAGCTGCAGCCCGCCACGCAACCGGTCGAGCTCATCGACCACGACGTCGGCGATCTCGGGGTCGGTCGCGCGCAGCGCGTCGAAGTCTGGTCCCCAGAAGGGTGTCGGCTCGGTCATCGGTGTCCTCCGGCGGCATCGCGTCGCGGGCGTTGGCGGGCCCTCACTGTATGCCGTCAGGTTGGTCTCATCTCGCCCTCAGGTCCACCGTCGACATTCGTGTCACGCGCCGCGCGAGATGCCGTAGGAGGCAGCGATGACCGCCCAGCAGCTCAGCTCCCCGTCCGAAGACGTGCTCGTCGAGGTCGCGGGGGACGCCGCGATGGTGTCGCTGCTGCGGGGCAAGCCCGCGGCCGAAGTGGTTCCGACCACCGTCTGGTGGCTGGTGGCGGAGGCGCTGCGGACCACCGTTGCCGCTCGCCGACGGTTGTACCGGCCGCCGGGCGCCGACGACGAGGACGTCTCGGTCCTGCTCGTGGAGGCCGCGCTGCTCACCGATGCCGCGCTCGTCGAGCTCGCCGACAGCACCGAGCTCGATCCGGGCCAGGTCGACGCGTTCGCGACGGCCGAGCCCTCCGGCTGGTCGGGACTGCAGCGCGGCACGCTCCGGCTGGTCCGGCTGCTGGTGAGCCACCGGGCCACGTCACCGGAGCGGCTCGCCGCAGCGCTCCGGCTGCACGCCGACGCGCTACGCGCCCAACTGCTCCAGCGTCAGGCGGGCTGACCGCCAGCCGGCTGCAGCCGGTCCAGCACGACCTCGAGGGCCATGACGATCTCGTCCGCAGCCCGCTCGTAGTGCACTCGCGAGAGCCCATAGGGGTCGGCGATGTCGTCGTCGCGGGGGTCGGCCACGGGCACCATGCCACGATTGCCGATGGCCGCGGTCAGCAGGCCGCGCAACCGCTCGGCGGGCTCGGCGCCCGGGATGTCTGCGGCCCTCACCGGCCCGAGCAGCCGGGCGAGCTCGCGCAACGTCAGGGTCCGTGACGACGCCCGCGGGTCCAGCGTGACGGCCGCCGCCCGGTGATCCCGGGTCATCCCCAGCACCATGTCGGCCTCGGTCACGAGGTCCACGGTGAGCTCGCGCGCCTGGAATCCGCTGGGGTCGCCACCCCGTGCGATCAGCGCCTCCACGGCGTTCGGCTGGATCGGCTCGCCGACCAGGCCCCACGTGCCGGCACTGCCGACGGCGATGTCCGCCGACGCCTCACCCAGCCGCTGGCGGAGCCGGGCCGCGAGCAGCCGTTCGGCCATCGGGGAACGGCAGATGTTCCCGGTGCAGACCATGAGGACCCGGTACGCCGGACCACTCACCAGGCCTCCTCGATCTCCGGGTCGACCTCGCGCAGCCGCTCCATACCGATGGCGCCTTCGCGCAGCACCCGCGACCGATCCGAGGTGACATCGACGATCGTCGACGGGAGCGTCTCGCCGGACGGGCCGCCGTCCAGGTACACCGCGACCGAGGCGCCGAGCTGCAGCCGGGCGTCGAGCATCGTCGCCGGGGCCGGGTAGCCGGAGCGGTTGGCGCTCGAGACGGCGAGCGGGCCGGTCAGCGTCACGAGCTCACGGGCCAGCTCGTGGTTGGGCATCCGGACCGCGACGGTGCCGCGGGTCTCGCCGAGATCCCAGGCCAGGTGCGGGGTGTGGCGCACAACGACGGTCAGCGCTCCGGGCCAGAACGCATCGGTCAGCGCACGCCCGGACTCCGGCAGCGACTCGACGAGGGCATCGAGCATCTCGGCCGAGGCGACGAGCACCGGCACCGGCATCATGCGGTTGCGCCCCTTGGCCGAGAGCAGCGTCTCGACCGCCGCGGGTGAGAACGCATCTGCGGCCACGCCGTACACCGTGTCGGTCGGCATCACCACGAGCTCCCCGCGCCGGATGGCGGCGGCCGCTTCTTCCAGCCCGATCTCGCGCTCTTCCGCGCGGGAACAGTCGAAGACTCGGGTCAACATGGGCGCCTGCCGGTCGTGTAACGGGGACGTCGGGTGAGATCGTCGTGCGCCACGACATCGACGAACCCCGTCGCAACTAGCAGTTCAGGGACCGACTCGGCGTGACGCTCCGAGTGCTCGACCACCAGCGTCCCATCCGGGCGCAGCAAGCCGACGGCGCGGTCCACCACGCGCCGGATCACGGCCAACCCGCCGTCGTCGGCCCACAACGCCAGCGCCGGGTCGTGGTCACGCACCTCCGGGTCGACGGCGTCGACGTCCTCGGGCGGTAGGTACGGCGGGTTCGAGGCGACGACGTCGACCGAGCCGTCCAGCCCGGCCGGCGCGTCCACGAGGTCGGCGAGGTGGAGCTCGACCCGGTCGGGAACCTGTCCGGCGTTGCGCTGCAGCCAGCCGAACGCGTCCGGCGAGGCCTCGACGAGATGGACGAACGCCGACGGGTGCTCGTGCACCACGGACAGCCCGATGGCGCCGCTGCCCGCGCACAGGTCGACGACGATCGGCTGCGCCGAGGTCGAGCGGCGAAGCGCCGCGAGTACCTCGTCGACCAGCAGCTCGGTCTCGGGTCGCGGAACGAAGACGCCCGGGCCAACGGCGAGCTCGAGATAACGGAACCCGGCGGTCCCGAGGAGGTGCTGCAACGGAACCCGGCGGGCGCGCGCGGCGAGCAGTTCATCGAGGTCCTGGTCGGTCTCGTCGGCGTACCGAAGGAGCTCGCGGGCGTCATGATCGGGGCTCGGGACACCCGCGTCACGTAGCCGCGCGCTGGCCTCGCGCAGATCGGTCACGGCTGCGGATGTCACTGCTCGGTGCCGAGAATGGCGGCCGTGTCGGCGTCGCTCAGCGCCTGCACGACCGCGTCGAGGTCGCCGTCGAGCACCTGGTCGAGGTTGTACGCCTTGTAGTTGACGCGGTGGTCGCTGATCCGGTTCTCGGGGTAGTTGTAGGTGCGGATCCGCTCGCTGCGATCGGCAGTCCGCACCTGGCTGCGCCGGGCAGCGGAGGCGTCGGCGTCGGCCTGCTCCTGAGCCGCGGCCTGGATCCGCGCGCGGAGGATGCGCATGGCGGACTCCTTGTTCTGCAGCTGGCTCTTCTCGTTCTGGCACGACACCACGATCCCCGTCGGGACGTGAGTGATACGGACAGCCGAGTCGGTGGTGTTGACGCTCTGACCGCCCGGACCCGACGAGCGGTAGACGTCGATCCGGAGGTCGTTGGGGTCGATCTCCACCTCGACCTCCTCCACCTCGGGAAGCACGACGACCGGTGTCGTACTGGTGTGGATCCGGCCCTGCGACTCGGTGATCGGGACCCGCTGCACCCGGTGCACGCCGCCCTCGTACTTCAGTCGGCTCCATGGCATCGGGTCGTGGCGACCCCGCACCGCGATGGTCGCGGACTTGTAGCCGCCGAGATCGCTCTCGGCCGCGTCGAGGACCTCGGTCTTCCAGCCCTGCCGTTCGGCGTACCGCAGGTACATCCGGAGCAGGTCACCCGCGAACAACGCGGACTCCTCGCCGCCGGCGCCGCCCTGGACCTCGAGGATCACGTCCTTGCTGTCGTTGGGGTCACGGGGCAGCAACAGGAGGCGCAGCTCGGCGGTCTTGGTCGCCAGCTTGGCCTCGAGCTGTTCGGCCTCGGCATGGAAGGACGAGTCGTCCTGCGCCAGCTCGCGGGCGGCGGTGAGGTCGTCGTCCAACGCCCGCCATTCGCGGTACGTCGAAACGACCGGCCCCAGCTCGGCGTAGCGCCGGCCGATGGTGCGCGCCTGGTTCTGGTCGGCGTGCAACGCCGGGTCCGACATCTGCGTCTCGAGGTCGGCGTACTCCGTCAGGAGTCCTTCGACCTGCTCGAACACCGGTGTTCCTCTCTCAGTTTTTCACTCGACATGCAGACGGCGCCGACCCTGAACCCAGGGTCGGCGCCGCGATGTCGCTACTTGCTGTCGGCCTTGGCGCTGCCGGCCTTCTTGGCGTACCGCTGCTCGAAGCGGGCGATGCGGCCACCGGTGTCGAGAATCTTCTGCTTGCCGGTGTAGAAGGGATGGCAGGCTGAGCACACGTCAGCGTGGATCGAGCCGTTCTTCGCGGTGCTACGGGTGGTGAAGGTGTTCCCACACGTGCACGTCACGGTCGTCTCGGCGTACTCGGGGTGAATGTCGGGCTTCATGGGTGATGCTCCTGTCTGCATGTCGGTCGCCGGGTCACCCGCGGCGCGGGTGTGAACCGGTACCTGCGTTCCAGTGTGCCAGAGGTTGTAACGCCGTTGCCCGCGAGCGTGTTCCACGCTCCCGCGGGTGCCGGGATGAGGCTAGCGGCGGCCGAAGGCTGCCCACATGTCGGCCTCGCGGAAGCCGGGAACCACCAGGCCGGTCACGGCGAACCGGTACATCGCCGCCGAGAGCACGCCGTTGAGTGCTGACGATGCCACGACGATCAGGACGACCACCACGATCAGCAGACCGATACCGGCTGTCATCGAGTAGGCGGCCAGCACTACTGCCAGCACAAGGAGCGGAAGGCTCACGAGGAACAGCGACGCCGACATCACCGAGCGAGCAGTCAGCTGAGTCCCCCACCTCGACGCAACCAACTGCCCCGACCGCTTCACGGCCCCGAAGACGGTGAGGTTCTCGAACAGGATCACGGGGATCACGAGGTACGTCGCAAAATCCCAGGCCCGGTCGATGGTGTTCGCCGCCAGCGTCCCGATGCTCCAGCGCTTGCCACGCAACAGGCTCGTGAGCGTCCGCTCGCCGGCCAGCACGATGCCGAAGTACACCAGCCGCGGCAGCTGACCCAGGGTGGTCACCCACGCCGACGACAACGTCGGGCGCCGGCCCTGCAATCGCTCGGTCGCCGCACTGACGATGACGGCCTGACCGACTGAGGACACCGCCGAGCACAATGCCGCGATCGGAAAGACCCGAACGGCAGTGGAGTACTTGTTGTCCGTGACGAGGTTGCCGAGTCCACCCTCAAGGCCCGCATATCCCGCGGTCATCGCGACCGTGATGACGAGGACGACGAGCGGAACCAGCAGGAGTGCGGGTTCGGCGGCGAGCACGGACCAACAGGTCGGGATGAGCTGGAAGCCCGACCGCAGGCTGCCCGTGAAGCCCAGCCGGCCGATCGTCGGGTAGTGCGCGGCGCTCGGAGCAACGACCGAATCGGTCAACGCCACCGGTTGCGGCGGCGGCAATGACTCGCCGCCCGCGAAGTACCCGTAGTCCGACATCCGCCAGTTATCGGCCGACGGACCCCGGAGCCTGAGGGACGATGTGAGAGCTGATCAACAGCGCTGAGGTCAGCCCTCGCCGGAGGCGGTCTTCTGCACCTGCAACAGGAACTCGTAGTTGCTGTGCGTCTCCTTCATCTTGGAGAGCAACAGCTCCATGGCCTGCTGCGAGTCGAGCGCGTGCAGCACCCGGCGCAGCTTCCACACGATCGAGAGCTCCTCGGGCGCGAGGAGGATCTCCTCCTTGCGGGTGCCCGACGGGTCGATGTCGACCGCCGGGAAGATCCGCTTGTCCGCGAGCTTGCGGTCGAGCTTGAGCTCCATGTTGCCGGTGCCCTTGAACTCCTCGAAGATGACCGTGTCCATCGTCGACCCGGTCTCGACCAGGGCCGTGGCGAGGATCGTGAGCGACCCGCCGTTTTCGATGTTGCGGGCGGCCCCGTGGAACCGCTTCGGCGGGTAGAGCGCCGTGGAGTCGACACCACCGGAGAGGATCCGGCCGCTCGCGGGAGCCGCGAGGTTGTAGGCACGTCCCAGCCGGGTGATCGAGTCGAGCAGTACGACGACGTCGTGACCGAGCTCGACGAGCCGCTTGGCCCGCTCGATCGACAGCTCCGCGACCGTGGTGTGGTCGGACGGTGGCCGGTCGAAGGTCGAGGCGATGACCTCACCCTTCACCGAGCGCTGCATGTCGGTGACCTCCTCGGGTCGCTCGTCAACGAGCACGACCATGAGGTGGGTTTCGGGGTTGTTCGTGGTGATGGCGTTGGCGATCGCCTGCAGCACCATCGTCTTGCCGGCCTTCGGCGGCGACACGATGAGGCCGCGCTGACCCTTGCCGATTGGGGCGACCAGGTCGATGACCCGCGTGGTGAAGATGCCCGGCTCGGTCTCGAGCCGAAGCCGATCCTGCGGGTACAGCGGCGTCAGCTTGGCGAAGTCCGGCCGCTTGTTGGCCTCTTCCGGGCTGCGGCCGTTGACCGTGTCGAGCCGCACCAGTGCGTTGAACTTCTCCTTGCGCTCACCCTCGCGCGGCTGCCGGATGGCGCCGGTGACGGCGTCGCCCTTGCGCAGCCCGTTCCGGCGTACCTGCGACAGCGAGACGTAGATGTCGTCGGGGCTGGGCAAGTAGCCGCTGGTGCGGACGAACGCGTAGTTGTCGAGGATGTCGACGATCCCCGCGACCGGGACGAGCACGTCGTCGTCGGCGATCACCGGGTCGGGCTCGTTCGGCGAGAACCGCTCGCCGCGCTGGGCGGCGTTGCCGCCACGGCCACGGTTGCGCTCGCGGAACCGACCGCGCCGGCTGCGGTTTCCGCCGCCGGTGCCGTCGTCATCGCGAGGGCCGTTGTTCTGGTTGGCGCCTGCATTGCCGGCGTTCTCGCTGCCAGCGCTCTGGTTGCCGCCGGGGTTGTTGTTCTGTCCACCCTGGCGCTGCCGGTCGCCGCCATTGTTCTGCTGGCGATTGTTCGGCTGCCGATCGTTCGGCTGCCGGTCCTGGCGGTCGCCGGTGTCATTCTGCTGGCGGTCGCCTTGCTGGCGGTCGTTCTGCGGCCGGTCGCCCGTGTTGTTCTGCTGCCGGTCCTGCCGGTCGCCGCGCTCGCGGCGGGGTCGCTGCTCGGTCGAGCCCTGGGTCGCGGTGTCGGCGGCCGGAGCGGCGACGGCGTCGGACGACCCGTTGCTCGAGGCCCTCTCGCTGCTGGACGAGGCGGCAGCGCCGCCACCGCCTTGCTTCGCCTGGATGGCCGCGATCAGCTCGCTCTTGCGGAGCTTCCCGGTTCCGGAGATTCCCAGGTCACCGGCCAGTTGCTGCAGCTCGGGCAGGAGCTTGCTCGACAGCGAGCCGCCGCGCTTGCGGGGCTTGTCGGTCGAGGTGTCCGCCGCGGCCGAGTGGCCGTTGCTGGCTGGCGCGGAGTTGGTGCTGGTCGAGGCGTCGGTGTCCGTCATGGTGACGGTGCCGGCCTCGGTGTCGTGAGTGTCGCTCACCAAGGGGTCCTTCCCTGTGATGGGTGCGCAGGCGCTGGGCGCCGTAGCACCGTGACCCGCCTTCGCGGCGGGTGCTTGTGGAGCCGATCCGGGAGGGGTCCATCCGCTGCTCTCCCGCACCGAAAAGAATGCGGAACGCGACGCACTGCCAAATCCGGCTGAACGGGTGTTAGCCAACGGCTGTGCTTCACGGAGAGCGAGGACCACGCCCCCTCGGGGCGGCTGTCGCAAAGTCATCGTAGTCGCGACTCGCTGAACATTCCAACAAACGCGCCGATTGGTCTGTTCCCGTATCCATTTAGCCCGTTCGGCTCAGAGCGTGGATACACCCGTGCCGGTGCGATCCACATCGAGCGCCAACGCGGTCCACCCGCGACGCTGATAGCCCAGTGCCCGCTCGCGGCCGTCCGCCGTGGTGAGCGCCAGCACGGTCGGACCGGCGCCTGACATGACCGCGGGGATCCCGGCAGCGCGCAGCTCCGCGACCAGTGCCGCCGTGCGCGGCATCGCGGCCGCCCGATAGCCCTGATGCAGCCGGTCCTCGGTCGCGGCGAGCAGCAGGTCGGGCCGGGAACGCAATGCCTCCACGAGCAGCGCGGCACGTGAGGCGTTGAGCGCCGCGTCGGCGTGCGGGACCAGGTCGGGCAGCAACCGGCGAGCCACCTTGGTCGACGACGACGACCCAGGCACGAAGGCGACCGGTGCCAGCGAGGGATGCACGTCCACACCGAGAGCGTGCGCGGCACCGTTCGGATCACACCAGGCGACGGTGGCGCCGCCGAGCAGACAGGCGGCAACGTTGTCGGCGTGCCCCTCCAGCCGAGCGGCGAGCGCGAGCACACCGTCGTCGTCGAGTCGTTCGCTGCCGCCGACGACCAGAGCGCGGGCCGCTACAACGCCGGCGACGATGGCTGCCGCGGACGATCCGAGGCCGCGACCGTGCGGGATGTGGTTCGCCGCCACCAGCTCCAGTCCACGGGGAGCGCCGCCCAGGACCTTGAAGGTGCTGCGCATCGCCTTGACGACGAGATGGCGGCCGTTACGAGGAACGCTGGCAGCACCCATGCCGGCCACGTCCACGGTGAGGCCGGGCTCGTCAGTCACCCGTACGACGACGTCGTCGTACAGCGTCAGGGCGAGGCCGAGCGCGTCGAAGCCGGGGCCGAGGTTCGCGCTGGTCGCCGGCACTCGCACGCGCAGCGGAGCACCACGGAAAGACGGTCCGGCCATGTCGAGGTCCTACAGCCCGAGCGCAGCTGCTGCGGCGGAGACGTCAGCCGGGATGGTGACGGGCACCGGTGCACCCGAGATCGCCCACTCCGGGTCCTTCAGGCCATGGCCGGTGACGGTGCAGACGATGCGAAGCCCGGAGTCCAGGGTTCCCTCGGTCCGGGCTTGCAGCATTCCCGCCACACCGGCCGCGCTCGCCGGCTCGACGAAGACACCCTCTTCGCGGGCCAGCAGCCGGTACGCCGAGAGGATCGCGCGGTCGCTGACCGCCTCGATCGCACCGCCCGACTCGTCGCGGGCTGCCAGCGCCTGCTGCCAGGACGCCGGGTTCCCGATCCGGATGGCTGTGGCGATCGTCGTCGGCCGGGCCACGATCTGCCCGGACACGATCGGCGCGGCCCCGGCGGCCTGGAAGCCGCGCATGACCGGCCGCTTGGTAATCAGGTTGTCGCCGGCGTACTCGCCGTACCCCTTCCAGTAGGCCGTGATGTTGCCCGCGTTCCCGACCGGCAGGCAGTGCACGTCGGGGGCGTCGCCGAGGGCGTCGCAGACCTCGAAGGCGGCGGTCTTCTGGCCCTCGATCCGGAACTGGTTGACGGAGTTCACCAGCGAGACGGGGTATTTGTCCGCGAGGTCCCGGGCGAGGGTCAGGCACTCGTCGAAGTTGCCGTCGACCTGCAGCAGCCGGGCGCCGTGCACCAGCGCCTGGGCCAGCTTGCCCATCGCGATCTTGCCGGTCGGCACCAGGACGGCACAGAGCATGCCGGCCCGGACGGCGTACGCCGCAGCGCTCGCGGAGGTGTTGCCGGTCGACGCGCAGATGACCGCCTTCGACCCTTCTTCGGCCGCCTTGCTGATCGCCACCGTCATGCCCCGGTCCTTGAACGACCCGGTGGGGTTGAGGCCCTCGACTTTGAGATGGACGTCGCATCCGGTCAGCTCGGAGAGCCGGGGCGCGGGCACCAGCGGCGTGTTGCCCTCGCGCAGCGTGATGACCGGAGTCGCGCTGCTGACCGGCAGCCGGTCGCGGAACTCCTCGATGACGCCCCGCCACGCGGTCGTGTGTCGAGCCGTCATGGTCATCCCAGCCCCCCTTCGACCCTCATCACACTGGCGACCGCCCGGACCGCGTCCAGCGCCCGCAGATCCTCGACCGTCGCGGCCAGCGCCGCGTCGCTCGCCTCGTGGCTGACCAGGACCAGCGTCGCGTCGTCGCCGTGACCCTCCTGACGAACCGTCTGGATCGACACGTCGTGCGCGGCGAACGCCTGGGCGACGTTGGCCAGCACACCCGCCTTGTCCGCCACGTCAAGGCTGACGTGGTAGCGCGTGACAGTCTCCCCCATCGGCCGCAACCGCAGGGCGGCGTACGACGACTCCCCTGCGCCTCGCGCGCCGGTGAGCCGGTTGCGGCCCACCGCGACGAGGTCACCCAGCACGGCGCTAGCGGTCGGTGCGCCGCCCGCTCCCCGGCCGTAGAACATCAGCTGTCCGGCGGCCTCCGCCTCGACGAAGACGGCGTTGTAGGCGTCGCGCACGCCGGCCAGCGGGTGGTGCAGCGGCAGGATCGCCGGGTGCACCCGGACGCCGACCGAGTCGCGGCCGGCGCTGTCGGGACCGCGTTCGGCGATGGCGAGCAGCTTCACGACCCCGTTCATCTCTCGAGCGCTGGCGATGTCGGACGACGTCACCTCGCCGATGCCCTCGCGGTAGACATCCGCGGCCGTCACTCGGGTGTGGAACGCCAGCCCGGCGAGGATCGCGGCCTTCGCGGCGGCGTCGAAGCCCTCGACGTCTGCGGTCGGGTCCGGCTCGGCGTAACCCAGGGACTGCGCTTCTTCCAGGGCATCGGCGTACCCAGCACCCGTGGAGTCCATCTGGCTGAGGATGTAGTTGGTGGTGCCGTTGACGATGCCGATCACACGGGTGACCCGGTCGCCGGCGAGAGATTCGCGCAGCGGTCGGAGCAGTGGGATGGCGGCCCCGACGCTGGCCTCGCAGTACAGGTCGGCGCCACCGCGGGCGGCAGCGGTGTAGAGCGTCTCGCCGTCCTCGGCGAGCAGCGCCTTGTTGGCGGTGACCACCGAGGCGCCACGCTCCAGAGCGGTGACGAGCAGCGAGCGGACCGGCTCGATTCCGCCGATCACCTCGATGACGACGTCCACGTCCTCGCGGGCGACCAGTCCGGCGGCGTCGGCGGTGAACAGCGACGGGTCGACCGGCAGGTCTCGGACTCGGGTGGGGCGTCGTACCGCGATCCCGACCAGCTCGAGCGGTACCCCGACTCGCTGGGTCAGGTCGTCGGCGTGGCGATGGAGCAGCCGCACCACCTCGGACCCCACGTTGCCGCAGCCGAGCATCGCGATGCGCAGCGGTCGGCCGGCGACGTCAGCCGCGGGCCGGCTCATCCGACGTCCAGCGCGAGCAGGTCGTCGATCGACTCGCGCCGGATCAGCTCGCGGGACTCCCCGTTGCGAACCGCAACGACCGGCGGGCGGGGTACGGCGTTGTAGTTGCTGGCCATCGACCGGCAGTACGCGCCGGTCGCGGCGACGGCGAGCAGGTCGCCCGGGGTCAGGTCGCCCGGCAACCAGGCGTCTCGGACGATGACGTCACCGGCCTCGCAGTGCTTGCCCACTACCCGGCACAGCATCGGCTGGGCCGAGCTGTCGCGCGAGGCGAGGACCACGGTGTAGTCCGAGCCGTAGAGCGCGGTCCGGATGTTGTCGCTCATGCCGCCGTCGACGCTGACATAGCTGCGGATGTGGTCGACGTCCTTGACCGTGCCGACCTCGTAGAGCGTGACGCCAGAGGGACCCGCGATCGCACGGCCCGGCTCGACGGCGAGCCGCGGCACCATCAGGCCAGCCGACGCACACTCGCGCTCGACGATCCCGCGAAGCTGCTTGGCAACGTCGGCCACGTCCGCCGGGTCGTCGTCCGTCGTGTAAGCGATGCCGAGGCCGCCGCCGAGGTCGAGCTCGGGAAGCGTCACGCCGACGGCGTCACGAACCGTCGCGAGCAGCGCGACAACGCGGTGGGCCGCCACCTCGAACGCGGCGGTGTCGAAGATCTGCGACCCGATGTGGCTGTGCAACCCCACGAGCTCCAGCGCCGGTGACGCGACGACCCGTCGTACCGCGTCGAGCGCCGCCCCGCTCGCCAACGAGAACCCGAACTTCTGGTCCTCATGAGCGGTCGCGATGAACTCGTGGGTGTGCGCCTCGACGCCGACCGTGACCCGGACCAGCACCTGCTGCCGGATCCCGGCTGCCTCGGCAGCGGCGGCCAACCGGTCGATCTCGATGTCGCTGTCGATGACGACGCGGCCGACTCCGGCGGCGACCGCCTGCCGGATCTCCTCGACCGATTTGTTGTTGCCGTGCACCAAGATTCGGGCTGGGGGGAAGTCCGCAGCGAGCGCCGTCGCCAGCTCGCCCCCGGTCGCGACGTCAAGGGAGAGGTCCTCCTCGTCGATCCATCGGACCACGGTCTTGGTGAGCAACGCCTTGGCGGCGTAGTAGACGTCGACGTCCGGACCAAAGGCTTCCCGGTAGCCGCGGCACCGGGCGCGGAAGTCATCCTCGACGAGCACGTACGACGGGCTGCCGTGACGGCGGACCAGGTCGCGGACATCGACCCCGCCGAGCCGGATGCTGCCGTCCTCACGGCACGCGCCGATCGGCCAGATCGCGGGCTCGAGGGCGCCGAGATCGCGCGGCGCGGGGCCGAGTTGGTGCGGCGCCGGCGTGACGTCGCCGTGCAGCGCACCCGCCGGATGCGGCCTCACATCCGCTCCGGAGCGCTCACGCCCAGCAACCCCAGGCCGTTGGCGAGGACAACTCGCGTGGCCTCGACCAGCCAGAGCCGGGCGACGGTGAGGTCGGTCGCCGGCTCGTCACCCATGGGCAGCACGCGGCAGGCGTCGTAGAAGCGGTGATAGGTGGCGGCCAGCACCTCGAGGTAGCGAGCCACCCGGTGCGGCTCGCGCAGCTCGGCGGCGCTGGCAACGACGCGTGGGAACTCCCCCAGCGCGCCCAGTAGATCGGACTCGTGCGGGTCAGCCAGCAGCGACGTGTCGAAGTCCGTGCCGCGGTCGATGCCGAGGTCTTTCGCGTTGCGCAGCAGCGACGAGATCCGGGCGTGCGCGTACTGCACGTAGAACACGGGGTTGTCATTGGTCTGCCGCGACCACAGGTCGAGATCGAGGTCGATGGGCGAGTCGCTGCTGTAGCGGGCCAGGGCGTAACGGGCGGCGTCCACGCCGATCGCCTCGACGAGATCGGCAAGCAGGACGACGTTGCCGGCGCGCTTGCTCATCCGGACCGGCTGGCCGTCCTTGACGAGGTTCACGAACTGCCCGATCAGGATCTCGATGTTGCGCTCGGGATCATCACCCGCGCAGGCAGCGATCGCCTTGAGCCGGCCGACGTACCCGTGGTGGTCGGCACCGAGCATGATGACGACGCGGTCGAACCCTCGCTCCCGCTTGTTGACGTAGTAGGCGGCATCGGCCGCGAAGTAGGTGGCCTCGCCGTTGCTACGCACGAGAACCCGGTCCTTGGCGTCGCCGAAGTCGGTGGTGCGCAACCAGACCGCGCCGTCGGCTTCGAAGACGTGGCCCTGGGCCCGCAACGTATCCAGCGCGTGCTGGATCGCGCCGGTCTCGTGCAGCGTCCGCTCGCTGAAGTAGACGTCGAAGTGGACGCCGAAGTTCTCCAGCGACTGCCGGATCTCGGCGAACATCAGCTCGACGCCGAGGGTGTGGAAGACCTGCTGGGCCGCCTCGTCGTCGCGGTCGAGGACACCGGGATCGATCCGAACCACGTCGGCGGCGATGTCGTTGATGTACTCGCCGGCGTACCCGTCCTCCGGTGCGTCCTGGCCCCGGGCCACGGCGAGCAGCGACCGGGCGAACCGCTCGATCTGGGCGCCTGCGTCGTTGAAGTAGTACTCGCGGCTCACGTCCGCGCCCGACGCGGTGAGTATCCGACCGAGCGCATCGCCGACGGCGGCCCACCGCACCGAACCGATGGTCAGCGGTCCGGTCGGATTGGCCGAGACGAACTCGAGGTTGATGCGCTCCTTGGCGAGCACATCGCTGCCGCCGTACTCGGGGCCGGCGGCGACGATCCGCTGGGCGATCTCTCCTTGGGCCTGCTGAGACAGCCTGATGTTGAGGAACCCGGGCCCGGCGATCTCGACCGTGTCGACACCGTCGTACCCGCGGAGCCGGACCGCGATGATCTCGGCGATCTCCCGCGGCGGGCGTCCGGCCGGCTTCGCCAGCTGCAGCGCGGCGTTGGTGGCGTAGTCACCGTGGTCGCGATTCTTCGGCCGCTCGACGGTCACCGTCTCCGGTGGCGTCACGGTGAGCTCGCCGTCGGCGACGGCCGTCTGGATTGCCGACGCGACAGCGCTCGACAGGTCGGCCGGGGTCACCGCTCCAGGCTATCGGCTAGCGACCGCTCCCCCCACCACGTTGAGCGCGACGCAGATCGCGCCCAATCACGTTGCGTGCGACGAGGATCGCGCTATCCGCCGCTGACGACTCCGACGAGATGGCCCTCGGGATCGTTGAACAGGCCGATCTGCATCTCCGGACCGACATCCTCCGGGCCCATCATGCGGGAGCCGCCCAGCTCCTCGGCGCGGACGAGCGCCGCTTCGACGTCCGGTACGGCGACATAGAACGTCGCGTGTCCGTCGTACCCGTCCGGAGCACTTCCGATCCCACCACCGATGGAGCCCACCCCTTCCTGCCCGGTGGGAGCCGCGGCCACCATCCCGTAGTTCATCGGGTTGTCAGCGTTGACCTCCCACCCGAACAGCGACGAGTAGTACGACGTGAGCTTGGCCGCGTCCCGGCCGATGACCTCGAAATGAACGACAGGCTGCGCCACTGCTACCCCCTGGAGCCAACGGTCGGCGTACCGACCTGAACGAGCGTCCAGCGCAGCGCCGACAGGTCCTGCTGTCAAGAGGGGGTCAGAGCAGAGCCGACGGGCCGCGGCGGTCGAGCTGCCCGCCGATGATCAGGCGCTGGATCTCGCTGGCGCCCTCCCAGATCCGCTCCACCCGCAGCTCGCGGGTGAACCGCTCGGCGACGTTTTCCCGCATGTAGCCACGGCCACCGAAGATCTGGGTGGCGCGGTCGGCCGCGCGCCCCGCCATCTCCGAGGCGTACAGCTTCGCCATCGACGCCCGGCCGTGCAGGACCTTGCGGTCGGTGCCGTCGTCGATCGACCGGGCGACCTCGTAGACCATGGCCCGGGCGGCGAACAGCTCCGTCGCCATGTCGGCGAGCATCGCCGCGATCAGCTGGTAGGAAATCAGCCGCTCGCCACCGACGATCCGCTGCTGCGCGAACGCCGTGGACTCGGCGAGCAACCGGTCGGCCGCACCGAGGCACCGCGCCGCGACCATGATCCGCTCGAAGCGGAACCACTCGTAGGCGAAGCTCATCCCGTCCTGCTCGGTGCCGACCAGATTCGCTGCCGGAACCCGGACGTCGGTGAACCGCACGATCGGATGCTCGTCGGGAATGGTGTGCGAGAAGGCCGGCGTCCGCACTACCTCGACCCCGGGCGACGGCAGATCGACGATGAGCAGCACTTGGTCGCCGTCGTGGTCGCCGCCGACCAGCCGCGCCTGCACGAAGGCGTAGGACGCGAAGTTGTACGACGTGACGTGCCACTTCTCACCGCTGACGAGGTAGCTGTCGCCGTCGAGCCGGGCGGTCGTCGTGATGTCGCTGAGGTCCGAGCCGGCGAACTCCTCGGTGATCGCGTAGCACTCGTGCTTGTCGCCGCGAATCGTCGGCTCGAGCCACTGCTCGCGCTGGTGGTCGGTCGCCACGTCGACGAACCAGCTCGGCGGCGTGGCCATCACCCAGGCCAGCCCGTTAGTGGCGCGACCGCCCTGCTCCTGGACCAATACCTGCTGCAACGCGGTCAGGCCGACGCCGCCCGCCGACTTGGGGATGTTGGTCGCGCACAGCCCCCGGTCGAGCGCCTCGGCGTGGTGCGCGGCGCTCACCTCTGGCGGCAGCACGCCGCCGGCCAGCTCGGCCTCGACCTCGAGCGGGATCAGGGAGTCGACGAACTCCCGAGCGTTTGCCTGGACTGCCAGATCCTCTGCCGTGAGCCCGTACATCGGAACACTCCTGCCGATCGCCACGCTCGCTATTGACTGACGGTTCAGTCTATGGAAGCGTCCGGAGCGATGTCCAGGCACGGCGAGCTCCCGTCCACCGCCGACGCTGTCGTGGTCGGTGGTGGCACCGTCGGCGGCTGGTGCGCCGTCTTCCTGCGTGAGCACGGCCTCCGCGACGTCGTCGTGGTCGAGGCCGGCACGCTCGGTCAGGGCGCGAGTAGCCGCGCGGCCGGCATGGTCCGCGCGCAGGGTGGCACCGAGACCGCGGTCCGGCTGGGGATGTTCAGCCGCGAGTTCTACCTCTCACAGCGCGACCGCTACCCGCTGGACTCCGGCTTCGTCGAGCAGGGCTACCTGATGCCCGCGTTCAGCGAGCCCGAGATCGAGCAGGCCCACGCGCGGATCGCGATGCAGCAGTCGCTGGGTCTCGACGTGGAGTGGCTCGACGCGGCAGCGCTGGACGCGATGCGCACTGGCATGGCGACGGGCGCGGCCCTTGGGGCGTCGTACGCGGCCGGTGATGGCTACCTCGAGCCACCCCGCAACGTCCTCGCCTACACCGCTGCGCTGATCGATGCCGACGTACCCATCGTCGAGCGAACCCGGTTCACCGGTCTCGACGTCAGCGACGGCGCGGTCCGCGGCGTGCGGACCACCGCGGGCACCATCGCGACCGAACGCGTCGTATTGACCGGCGGCCCGCAACTCGGCGCAGTCGGCTCACTCGCCGGTGCCCGGGTCCCGGTCGGCGGCGCCCGACACCAGGTGGTCGTCATGGAGGTCAGTCCCGACCTCCCGGTGCACGAGCTCCCGATGGCCTTCGACCTGGCGTCCGGCATCTACTGGCGGCCCGACGAGAGCGGCGGCCTGCAGTGGGGCATGAGCAACCCCGACGAGCCACCCGGAGAATCCCCGCGCTTCGACGAGGACTACTTCGCCAAGATGCGCGCCCGGATGGCACAGGTCATCCCTGCCACTGCCGGCCTCGGGGTACGACGGATGTGGGCGGCGACGATCGACTACACGCCCGACCACCTGCCGATCCTCGGACCGGTTATCACCGACGGCGGACCCATCACCGGAACCGTTCTCGCGGCGGCAGGTGGCCACGGGATGATGTGGGGACCTGGTGTTGCGAAGGTCGCCGCCGACCTCGCGGCGACCGGTACGACGGACCTCGTCGACGTCACAGACCTCGGACTGACCCGGTTCGATGCCGACGGCCGCAGCTCGCTGGCCGCCGACCCGATCGCTTTGCCGTTCCCCGAAAGGACCACTGCATGACCACTGCCCCCGTGCTCACCCCCCACCTCGCCGGCGCTCTGGATGCCGAGCTCGAGGACTGGGGCCCGCTCGACGAAGCAACCGGACCGGCCATGGCGACGTGGGGTCTCACGTTGTGGACAGCGGGTGACGCCACCGCCGGGATCTGGGAGTGCGAGGCCGGACCGTCACGCTGGCTGCTCGACACCCACGAGGTCATCCACCTGATCGCCGGCCGGATGACGGTCACGCCCGACGGCGGCGAGCCGACCGAGGTCAACGCCGGCGACGTCGCGATCTTCCCGAAGGGCTGGTCCGGCGTCTGGGACATCCACGAGACGGTCCGCAAGGTCTACGCCATCTTTTAAAAACTCGCGGTGATCACGCGGGGGTAGGGACGACGAGTACGTCGACGGCGACGCATCGCTGCGGGCCGGCCAGCACCGGGTTGACGTCGAGGGCGTCGAGGGCGTCGCCGAGCTCGACGGCGATCGTCGATACCGCGACGACCGCAGCACATACCGCATCGACGTTCGCCGCGTCGGCGCCGCGGATGCCGTCCAGCATGGGACGCAGCCGCAGCCGGTCCAGCATCCGGCGGGCTCCGGCCGCGTCCGCGGGCGGCAGCGCGACGGCCCGATCGGCGAGCAGCTCGACCAGAACCCCACCCGCGGCGACCACGACGAGCGGGCCGAGCTGGGCATCTCGCACGATGCCGAGCGACAGCTCGACCCCCGTGGGTGCGGTCTGCGCGACCATCACGTCCGGCCCCAGCCGCCCCGCGATGTCGTCGTACGCCGCCGCCACCGCAGCCGAGTCAGCCAGGCCGAGCCGCACGCCGCCGACCTCGGTCTTGTGGGTGATGGCCGGCGAGTCGGTCTTGAGGACGACCGGGAAGCCGAGCTCGCCAGCGGCGGCGACCGCGCCGTCGCGGCTGGTGACGTGTCGGGTGCCGACGACGTCGACGCCATAGTCGGCGAGCAGCGCGAGGCTGGTCTCGGGCAGCAGGTCGCCAGCGGCCAGCCGGGCTAGCCACCGGTCGCGGCGGGCTTCGTCGATAACGGGTACGACGGCCGCCGGTCGCTCAGCTCGCTCCCGGGCTGAGATCAGGTGGCGCAGCGCGACCAACCCACTTGCCGTACCTTCCAGCACCGGGACACCGTGTGACCGCAGCCGGGTCGCCGTCTCAAGTGAGATCGCGCTGGCCAGATTGCTGAGCACTACCAATGGCTTCTCGGTCTCGGCGTGGACGTCCAGGACGGCATCGGCGTACGCCGTGTCGCCGTCGTACTCCTCGACCAGGTCGACCGCGAGCCCGGCGGCTGCGACGGACGGGTCGGCGACCATCGCGCGCAGGCAGTCGGCGAACAACGTCCTGGTGTGCGCGCCGGTGCCCCACACGTCGAGCGGGTTCACCGCCTCGAGACCGCTGTCGAGCAGGCCGGCCAAGCGTTGCGTGGTGGTCGCGGAGATGGCCGCAAACGGCACTCCAAGCTCGTGCGCGACATCGGCGAGCAACGTGCGCTCGGCGCCGGAGTCGTGGACCGTC
>DATAVK010000003.1:0-5095 GCA_036267755.1 Mycobacteriales bacterium | reverse complement strand
TCTGCCGGGCATAGATAGCGAACTGCCGCTCCAGGTTGCCGAACCGCGTCGCCGCGACTTGATGGGAGATCGTGTGGTCCTGGTACGGATCGAGGATCGCGTCGGCGCCGCCGAGTAGCGCGTTCACCGGCAACCGGACCTTCTGTACGGCGGTGACATAACTGGTGAGGTCGGTCGCGGTGACACCGCTCGACGCGGGCCGGCCGCTGCTCGAGCTTGAGCCGCACGCCGCGACCGCGGCCAGCGTCAACGCACAGATCGACGCGGCAGCTAGTCGCGTCGCCACAACAGCCAGGCGGTGACGGTCAGGAGCACCACGCCGATGGCCTCGACGACGAGCGCTTCGTTCGCGAGTGTCGACGAGAACGTCAGGTGGAACCCGAAGATCCCTCGGGTGCGGGAGATGATGAACCCGATGATCGTGCCGGCCAGCAAACCGGCGCCGGCGAGCGCGACCAGGAAATGACGGGTCACCAGCAGCGCCGCCGCGACGACCAGGCACGACACGAACTGCACGATGAACAGCCAGTTGATGGTCTTGACGTGCTGGTACGGCCCGCGCTCCAGGTGCAGGTGGATCACACCGGAGATGACGAGCAGCGCCGCACCGACGATGCAGAGTCCAATCACCAACGGGCTTCGACGAGCCGTCACGTGCGTGGAGCGGGTGTGTGTCATGGAGGTCATGGCGATATCTCTCATCTCGAAGTGGTGAACGGTTCGGCCCACTGCGCAATGAAGACGCGGGCCAGGTGCGGGCGTTCGGCTTGCTGCTCAACGGGAATCGGCCGACCGGACAGGCCGGTAGGCGCCGGTGTCGTGCCGCGCTCAGGGAAGACAGCGCGGCGCGACATGACGTCCCAGATCGAGAACACCGTTCCGAGGTTGATGTCGAGGCGGCCGACCGGACGGTGATGCGCGCGGTGGAACACCGGGCTCACCAGGACCTTGTCGAGCCGGCCGTAGCTCCAGCGCAGGTTGGCGTGCGGCAGTGCGCCGAGGCAGGCATACGCGGTCAGCAGGATGGCTGGAGTTGTGGCGTTGGATGCGAGCGCCAGGATGGGTACGGCGGAGAGCACGAAGGTCACGTGGACCAGGGGATGGGTCCGGAAAGTGGTGAGAACGCTCAGCTCTTCCTGCGAGTGATGCAGGGCGTGCAGCCGCCACAGGCTGTTGACCTTGTGGTTGATCAGGTGCGCGAACCAATCCACGAAGTCGATCGCCACGAGGGCGAGAACGATGAAGCCCCACCGCGGGATGACCGAGGTTTGGGGGAGCACCAGCCACGGCGCGGCGTGCGCCAACGTGGACGAGAAGCCGGTGCCGATGAGCACGACGACCGGGACGACGAGCAGCGCGTGCACGAAGAGGTAGGTCAGGTCGAGCAGGTGTCCCCTCGACAGCACCGGGCGGCGCTGCGCCGGCCAGATCTGCTCGAGCAGCACGACTACGAGGACGAAACCGAGGACGACGGGGCCGGCGAGCTGGGTCTGCCCGGCCCGGATCGAGCGGAGCGGACCGTAGCCGTCGAGAGCGTTCCAGCCGCGCCAGGCCAGCCAGCCGGTGAGGATCGCCAACCCGATGGCCGGCAGGTAGATCCGGCGAATCTCCATACTGAGTGACACGTCGATCACACCCGGTCCGGTTCAGTTGAACCGATCCGCCGTGGCACCCGTGCAGTCCGGTGAAGCATCACGAGTCCGGGCCAGACCGGCCCGGGCGTGATCGGAATGGATCGACCACCATGCGACTGCCACGACGTCAGGCCGCGATTGCCGCCGCCGCGTTCGCGATCGGGACAGCAGTGCTCGCCGGCTGTGGTTCGAGCTCCAGCTCAGGCACCCCGAGCTCCCCAGCCCAACCGGCCTCCCAACCCTCCTCCTCGTCGAGTTCATCCGGCGGGGGCAGCGGCGGCTACGGCTACTAGCCGAGGCTGCCGGCCGAGCCGGGCGTCACGCCCGGGCTCCCATGAGCCGCGCCAGGAACGGGATCCGGCCGATGCGCCGTTCCTGGCGCGCTAGGACTCAAGCCATCGCAGGACGGCTAGGACGCGCCGATGGTCGTCCTGCGATGGTGCGAGGCCCAGCTTTCCGAAGATGCTGGTGACGTGTTTCTCGACCGCCCCGGCCGATAGATGCAGCGTCGCGGCGATCGCCCCGTTGGCGCGACCTTCCGCCATGAGCTGCAACACCTGACGTTCCCTCGCGGTGAGGGCGTCCACCGAGTCGGTACGTCGGCTCGCTCCCATCAGCTGCGTCACCACCTCCGGGTCCAGCACCGTTCCGCCGGCCGCGATCCGGCTGAGCGCGTCGATGAACTCATTGACGTCCGCGACCCGGTCCTTCAGCAGGTAGCCGACCTTGGAGGAGCCCGCGGCGAGCAGCTCCGCGGCGTACTGGGTTTCGACGTACTGGGAGAAGACCAGGATCCCCAGGTCGGGATGCGATCGCCGTAGCGCGATCGCCGCGACCAGACCCTCGTTGGTGTGGGTCGGTGGCATCCGGATGTCGACCACGACCAGGTCCGGCTGGTGCCTGGCGACGGCGGCCGACAGCAGAGTGGCGTTGCCGACGGCCTCGGCGACCTCATGGCCGCGCATCGTGAGCAGCTGCACCAGCCCATCACGCAGGATGGCCGAGTCCTCGGCGATGACGATGCGCATCACAGCGGGATCTCCACCGTCATCGTCGTCGGACCGCCTTCGGGACTCATGATCTGCAGTGTGCCGTCCACCGTCGCGACGCGGTCGGCCAGACCGGCGAGCCCGCTGCCACCGCCTCGACCGGCAGCGGCGCCGCCGGCACCGTCGTCCTCGACCCGCAGCAGCAGCCGGTGCTCGCCGCGGATCACGCTCACCGACGCGCGTCGGGCGCCGCTGTGCTTGACGACATTGGTCAGCAGTTCCGCCGTACAGAAGTAGACGATGGTCTCGACGGCCGGTGTCGGTCGTGGCTCGAGGGCGACGTACAGCGACACCGGGATTGCGCAGCGCGCGGTCAACGTCGCCAGGGCATCGGGGAGGCCGCGGTCGAGCGCCGGCGGGTGGATGCCACGCGCCAGGTCGCGCAGGTCGACGATCGTCCCCTTCGCCTCGCGGTGCGCGTCGTCGACGAGCCGCCGCACCCGCTCTAGCGCTATCGCCGGGTCGTCGCCCTCGAGTTCTTCCTTGGCCAGGCCCAGGCTCATCGCGAGTGCCACCAACCGGGCCTGGGCGCCGTCGTGCAGGTCGCGCTCGATCCGTCGCAGCTCTGCCGCGGAGTCCTCGACCGCCATCGCCCGGGTGGTCTCCAGCTCACGCACCCGCTCGGCCGCGGTGGTCGGGCCGAGCAGACCGCGGACGAGCATCCGGTCGAGGGTGAGGAGTCCGTGGACGATCCAAGGGCTGGCGACGAGAACGACGACGCCGAGGATGGTCGTGACGAGGATCCGTGGCGGGGTGTCGAGGAAGTAGCCGGGCCCGAGCTGCGCCCCTCGGTGCGCTACGCCGTGGTAGTGCTGCACCGGCAGGAAGTGCCGCCAGTACCAGTACGTCGTACCGCCGAGTCCGTAGGCCCAGACGGTCACCGTGACGGTGAAGTCCAGGATCGACACCGGCAGCCGCAGGAACATGAACGCCATCGCGCGCCAGGCGACCCGGTCGGTGAAGAACCCGAGGAAGGGGCGGGTGCGGGGCTGCTTGCGCGGCGTAGCGACCTCGACGCCGAGCAGCGCCCGGCCGAGCCCGCGCTCGACGGCACCGAACCAGCGGGCGAGCACCAGCGAGATGGCGAGCAACGGGAACCCGACGATGATGATCAGGAGGCTGGCGCTCACCGACAGGGCCGTGACGACGAACGTGAAGCCGGCGATGCCGAGCGGCAGGCCCAGGCCGACATACAGCAACTCGGCGTAGGTCTGCTTCGAGAACAGCGGCTTCAGCAATCGCACCCGACCAGACTGGCCTACCGGCGGCTTCGATCCCAGCCGGTTGGCCGCCCGGCCTGCGGGGGGTTGTCCCTACCCCAGCTCGGGGGACACCCGGCTGGTTCGGGCGCTCCGGTTCGCCGATCGTCTGGGGCATGGAAACGATCGAGATCAACAACGTGACCAAGCGGTACGGCGACACCATCGCTGTCGATCAGCTGTCCTTCGCGGTGCAGCCGGGTCGGGTGACCGGTTTCCTCGGACCCAACGGTGCCGGCAAGTCCACGACGATGCGACTGGTGCTCGGGCTCGACCGGCCGGACTCCGGGAACACCCGGATCGCTGGCCGGCCCTACGCCGACATCGAGGAGCCGATGCGCGTCGTCGGTGCCTTGCTGGAGGCTCGTGCGCTGCATCCTGGCCGGAGTGCGCGCCGGCACCTGCAGTACCTCGCGCAGACCCAGGGGATCGGGATGCGCCGGGTCGACGAGGTGCTGGACCTGGTCGGGCTCAGCGACGTCGCGGACAAGCGGGTGGGCGGCTTCTCGCTCGGGATGGGCCAGCGGCTCGGCATCGCCGTCGCGCTGCTCGGCGACCCGGCGATCCTCATCCTCGACGAGCCGGTGAACGGCCTCGACGTCGACGGCGTCCGCTGGATCCGTGAGCTGCTGCGTTCGCTGGCTGACGAAGGTCGCACCGTGCTGCTGTCGAGCCACCTGCTCAACGAGATGGCGATGACCGCCGACCACCTCGTCGTCATCCGACGCGGTCGGCTGATCGCGGACTCACCGACGGGCGCGTTTCTCGACCGCAGCTCGCAGCAGTCGGTCGCGGTGGAGTCGCCGGACATGGTGCGTCTCGCGACGCTCGTCGAGTCTGCCGGTGGCCGCGTCGAGCTGCTCTCCGAGCAGGCCGGCACCATCACCGAGCTCGCGACCGCGGTGGTCGGTGAGTTGGCCGCTCAGCACGGCCTGACCCTGCACGAGCTCGCCACCCGTCGGCCGTCGTTGGAAGACGCGTTCGTCGAGCTGACCCACGACACCTCTGACCTCGACACCTCTGACCTGATCGGGAGCACCTCATGACCCTCACGACCTACCGCCGGCTCACCGCCGCGGAGTGGACCAAGTTGCGATCGTTGCGATCGACGACCTGGACGCTCTCGGCGATGGTGCTCTTCTCCTTCGGACTG
>DATAVK010000002.1:0-22599 GCA_036267755.1 Mycobacteriales bacterium | reverse complement strand
GCGGGATCGAGCGCCGTCTCGAGCGGTCCACCCGGATCGCTGACCCGCGCGAGCAGGTGGAGCAGCCGCGGATCGTCGGTGAGCAGCCGGTGCCAGCCCGGTACGGCGGGAGCCGTCGGATCGAGTTCGGAGACGATCGTCACGTCGTCGACCAGCGTGCAGAGCTGGTCACCCGACTCGGCGAGTACCTCGAAGCCCTGCGTCAGGTGAAGGAACCGACCGCCGAGCCGCGCCACCAGCGCGGGCTCGCTGTCCTCGTGCCACACCGGGCGGATCCGCCCGCCACAGCTCTCGGCCAGAGCCTCGGCCAGCGTCCGTCGGCTCGACCCGTGGGGTGCGAGCAGCTCGACCTCGAAGCCGGTACGACGGCGCAGCCCCCAGGTCACGGGCCGATCGGCAGTTTCTTCCCGTCGAGCAACATCTGGCCGGCCGCGTTCTTGATCTGGGTGATGTCGGTCTCATGCCAGATGTTGCCGAGTTTGAGAGCGTCGGCGTAGGTGTATCCGGCGTTGATGTAGGCGTCCTGCTCCTTCTCTGATGCGGTCAACGCCGTACCGCTCGGCGGGATCGGCAGCTGCTTCCCGTCGAGCAGCTTCTGCCCTGCCTCCGCCTTCACGGAGAAGACGTCCGACTCGTGCCAGATCTTCGCCAGGCTGACTGCATCGTTGTAGTCGTAGCCTTCCGCGAAGAACTCCGACATGGCGGCGTCCTCCTTGGTGGGGGTGGCGACGCTCCCTCCGGTGGTGCCCGAATCCTTCTGCCCCTCCACGAACGTCCCCCCGCTCGGCTTGATGGGCAACGTCTTCCCGGCGAGCAGCTTCTCACCGGCCTGCACCTTGACGTGGGTGATGTCGGTCTCGTGCCAGACCTTGCCCAGCGTGACGGCGTCGTTGTAGTCATAACCAGCCGCGAAGAACGCCGTCTGTGCGGCGTCCGTCTTGGTCTCCGGCGTACCGCTCGGCTTGATCGGCAGCTCCTGTCCCTCGAGCAGCTTGAGCCCAGCCTGTGCCTTGATGGTGCCGATGTCGCTGCTGTCGTGCCACAGCGCAGCGAGTTGTTGCGCGTCGGTGTAGTCGTAACCCGCCGCGAAGTAGGCGGCCCAGTCCTGGTCTTGCGTGTACACCGCCGAGGAGGCGCTCGGCGACGGAGTGCCGCCATCGGCCGGCTGGACGGCCACCGTCTGTCCGGAGCTGGCATGACCTAGCCGACCCGGCAGCGCGATGCCACCGGCGACCAGGCCGGCGCCGAGGACGGCTCCGCCGGTTGCCCGGACTGCCCACCGCCGACGCTGGTACGACCGAGCGATCGCCTTCGCGCGGACGAGTACGTCGGCGGCGTCGGGCGCGAGGTGTTCGTGGGCGGCGAAGGTCTCGCTCAACTGGTCGATGTCGTCGTTCATCAGACGTCTCCTGCCACGGTGATCGGTTGCCGCTCCAACTGGAGCCGCAGGGTCTTGAGAGCTTTCGAGGCGTTGCTGCGGACCGTCACCGGCGCGCAGTCGAGCAGGTAGGCGATCTCGTCGTCGCGCAGCTGCTCGTAGTAGCGGAGAACCAGCACCGCCCGCTGCTTGCGGGGGAGCGTGGCGAGCCGGTTCCACACGTCGTCGGTGTCGACCACGGACTCGGCATGGTCGCGGGAGGCGCTGCGGCGGTCACCGAGGTCGATCAGTCGCTCACCGACGGCCCGGATGTTGCGGACCGCCCAGGTACGACGCCACGACAGGTACTCGTTCAGCACCATCTTGCGGACGTAGCTGTCGGGGGAGTCGGTCTTCGCGATCTTGCTCCACCGGACCTGCGCCCGGGCCAGCACCTCCTGGACCACGTCCTGCGCCAGGCCCTGATCTCCGGTCAGGACGATGGCGTACCGCAGCAGGCTGGGCAGCCGTGCAGCGGCGAACTCCGAGAAGGTCACACCACCAAGATGCCGTGACGGCGGAAAACGTGTGATGCCGACGCGAGATTTCTTGCCGCTGGCCCAGTCACGGAGAGTGACAGTGGTCCGGATCGCATTGCGGCGCGAACAACCACAAGAACGACGAAAACCTCGAAAGCCTTGAAAACCCTATGGAAGGACAATCGTCATGGGCGAGTTCGGACCCTGGCACCTGCTGATCGTGGCCGCAGTCTTCGTGGTGCTCTTCGGGGCGAAGCGGCTGCCCGACGCGGCACGGTCGCTCGGTCGCTCGGCGCGGATCATGAAGACCGAGCTGAAGTCGATGCACGACGACGAGCCGACCGTGTCCCCGGCCGTCCCCGTCGCCGGGCCTCTCGTCGGACCGGAGGTCGCGCCAGTCGTCGCGCCGGAGGCCGCCGCCACCGAGTCGCTGCACGTCTCCTGACCCAGTGACCTCGACGATGCGGGTGCCGCGCCCCGCGCGAGCCGCGGGGGCGGCGCACCTGGACGGCAGGATGAGCCTGCATCAGCATCTGCAGGAGCTACGCCGCCGGGCTTTCATCGCGATCGCCGCGATCGCCGTCGGGACCATCGTCTCGTTCATCTTCCACGAGACCTTGCTGCACGCCCTGACGCACCCGTACTGCCAGTTGCCACACAGCTATCGGCTGGTGGGAGACAAGTGCTCGCTGTTCGTCTCCGGTGTCCTCGACGCGTTCACCGTCACGTTGAAGCTCTCGCTCTACGCCGGCCTCGTCATCTCATCACCGGTCTGGCTGTTTCAGGTCTGGCGGTTCATCACGCCCGGCCTGTACCGGCACGAACGCCGCTACGCCCTGCTCTTCGTCGGTGCCTCGATGGTGTTGTTCGCCATGGGCGGGGTGTTCGCGTGGCTCACTCTCGAGAAGGGTCTGCACTTCCTGCTCGGGTTCGCGACCGGCGGCGTCACGTCACTGCTGAGCTTCAACAGCTACCTGTCGTTCGTCACCGCCATGGTCCTGATCTTCGCGGTGTCGTTCGAGTTCCCTCTGCTCGTCGTGATGCTCAACCAGGTCGGCGTCGTCTCCGCGGCTCGGTTGCGTCACTGGACGAGGGGAGTGCTCTTCGGGATCTTCGTCTTCGCTGCGGTGGCGACACCGAGCCAAGACCCGTTCACGATGACGGCCCTGGCGGTCCCCGTCTGCCTGCTGTACGGCGTCGCCGTACTCATTGCGACCCTCCATGACCGGCGAGCCGCCGGCCGAGCCGACACCCCCGACTTCACCGACCTCGGTGATGACGAGCTGTCACCGCTCGACGACGAGCTGGCCCGCTCATGACCACCACCAACGCACGGAGGAGGTGAGGCCCGGCGGCGTCCCTGACCCGACGCCTGAAAGTTCACACACGTTGACGTGCCTGGCACGTCGAAACGGAACGGAGCAAGAGATGTTCGGAAAGCGAATGGTTCGCGACATGATCAGCCGCAGTGCCGAGAACCCCGAGGACAGGCGCCGATTCCTGCAAAGCGCAGGCGTCATGGGCCTCGGTGTCGTCGGTGCCAGCATGCTTCCTTCGCTCGAGGGCACCGCCCTCGCAGCAACGGGCGGCCCGAGTGACGCAGCCATCCTGAACTTCGCGTTGAACCTCGAGTACCTCGAGGGTGAGTTCTACTCGTACGCCGTTCACGGCCACGGCCTTGCCGACAAGCTCACGCATGGCAAGGGCACTCGTGGTGGCGTCACCGGCGGCAAGCAGGTCAAGTTCGGCAGCAAGCGGATCGGTCACATCGCGGCGGAGATCGCTCGCGACGAGCTGCATCACGTCGAGTTCCTGCGCACCGCTTTGGGATCGGCAGCGGTCTCGCGACCGGCGATCGATATCCGGAACAGCTTCAACGCCGCGGCTCACGCCGCTGGCCTCGCGAAGCAGGGCCAGTTCTTCGACGTTTACGAGAACGAAGACACGTTCCTGCTCGGCGCCTTCATCTTCGAAGACGTCGGCGTCACCGCATACAAGGGTGCAGCCCCGCTCATTCACAACAAGACCTACCTGGGAGCTGCTGCCGGCATCCTCGCGGTCGAGGCATACCACGCGGCGACCATCCGGACGACCCTGCTCAACAAGGGGCTGGCCAAGGACGCCAACGCGATCTCCAACGCGAGGGATTCCTTGGACGGCAAGAAGGACGACGACCAGCACATCTGGGAAGCCGGCAAGGCCAACATCGTCCCGACCGACCACAACGGTCTGGTCTACGGGCGTACGCCGGGTGCCGTGCTGAACATCGCCTACCTCAACCCCAAGAAAACGGGTAAGGGCGGCTTCTTCCCGGCCGGTGTCAACGGCTCGATCCACGAGAGCTCCTGACCGGTCTCACCACCCCAGGTCGGGCCCTCCGCCGCAACACGGCCGGAGGGTCCGACCCGGGCCCCACTTCGATCCCGTGACCTGACGTCAGGAGGCGACATGACCCAGGTCCTAGCCCGACCTCCGGTCACCCCGGCCGCCGTTCCGGCACTGTCGGTGCAGGTCGGGCCCGCGATTCAGCCGGGCCCACTGCTGCGGCGCTCCGCCGTTCTCGGTCCTGCTTTCGTGGCGGCCGTCGCCTACATCGACCCCGGCAACTTCGCGACGAACTTCGCCGGCGGCGCGACCCTCGGCTACCGGCTGATGTGGGTCGTGCTCGCCGCTTCCCTTGTTGCGATGCCGATCCAGTACCTGTCAGCAAAGCTGGGCATCGTCACGGGCCGGAGCTTGCCGGAACTGTGCCGCGAGAGGCTCCCGGTCCACTGGACCTGGGTGCTGTGGGTTCAGGCCGAAGCGGTGGCGATGGCGACCGATGTCGCGGAGTTCGTCGGCGCCGCGATCGGGCTCAACCTGCTCTTCGGTGTCCCGTTGTTCATCGCCGGAGGGTTGACCGGCGTACTGGCCTTCGGAGTGCTGGCGTTGCAGCGGCGGGGGCATCGGCCGTTCGAGATCGCCATCGTCGCGCTGATGACGCTGATCTGCGCCGGATTCCTGTACGAGACGTTGCGGATCGGGCCGTCCGCCACCGGCGCGGTCGGTGGTCTGGTGCCGCGCCTTGGTAGTCACGACGCCCTGCTGCTGGCGGTCGGAATCGTTGGGGCGACCGTGATGCCGCACGCGGTGTACCTGCACTCCGGCCTCACCAGCCGCCGGCTGGCAGTGACGGACGAGCCGCAGTGTCGCCGAGTCCTGCACCTCGAGCGGCTGGATGTCGCGCTCGCGCTCGGCGTTGCTGCCCTCGTCAACCTCAGCATGCTGGCCATCGCGGCCAAGTTGTTCGGCCACGTCGGCACTGCCGCGCCCATCACGCTGGCCGCGGTCGACGGGCGCATCGGGCACGTGGTGGGCGGTGGCGCGGCACTGGCATTCGCGGCAGCACTGCTCGCCTCGGGAATCTCGTCGTCCGCGGTCGGCACCTGCGCCGGCGAGATGATCATGGCCGGTTTCATCAGGCGCCGCGTGCCGGTCAGCCTGCGCCGGCTCGTGACGATGCTCCCTGCCCTCGTCCTGCTCGCCGGTCACGTCAACCCGACCCGGGCCCTGATCGTCAGCCAGGTCGTGCTGTGTTTCGGAGTGCCTTTCGCGCTGGTGCCGTTAGTGCGTCTCACCAGTGATCGTCGGCTGATGGGGGCGCATCGCAACCACCGCCTGACCACCGTGGCGATGGTCGTCCTCGTCGCCGTTCTGACCGCGTTGAATCTCGTCCTGCTCGTCCAACAGATCTAGTTCAGGAAAGTTGGCTTCATGTTTGGCAACCTCGGACTGCCGGAGATCCTCCTGCTCGCAGTCGTCGGGCTGATCGTCTTCGGCCCGGAACGTCTACCGCGAGCCGCTCGCGATGCCGGCAAGGTGATCCGCCAGCTTCGCGCGATGTCCCAACAAGCGATGGATGATGTGAAGGGCGAGCTGGGTCCGGAGTTCACCGACCTGGATCTTCGGTCGCTGCATCCTCGGCGTCTGATCGCCGACCACCTGATGGGCGACGACGACGAGGTCGACAACCGTTTAGGTTGACGACATGGCGTACGACGAGGAGCTCGCGAACCGGATCCGAGAGGCACTAGGGGGTCAGGCTGTGACCGAGAAGAAGATGTTCGGCGGCTTGGCTTTCTTGGTGAGCGGCCACATGAGCGTCTCGGCTAGCGGTAAGGGTGGCCTGCTGGTCCATGTCGATCCCGACCAGACCGACGACCTGCTCGCGGAGCCGGGCGCCGAACCGTTCGAGATGCGTGGCCGCGGCCCGATGAACGGGTGGGTGCGGGTCAGTCCCGATGTCCTCGACGACGAGGCGACGTTGTCGCAATGGGTTGATCGCGGCGTCGCTTACGCGCGTCTGCTGCCGCCGAAGTAAACGCTCCGACCGCGGGCTGCCCGCCGAACAGGCGTGACATTCCGCGAAGCGGGTACATGAGTAACAACCGGTCAAACGAATCGGTCGGATCGGGGACACATCATGACAACGCAGAGCGCAACACTGAACCGACCGACGGATGTCGTGACAATCGTGCCCAGCCGATGCTGCCAACGTGAGGTACGGCGGGTCGACGTAGTCACGCCGGAGTCGACGCTCACGTTCACATTCTGCGGTGGTTGTGAGACCGCGCGGTGGTTCCGCGACGATGTCCCGATCGACCGGCACGATCTCGGCTTGTCGGCGATGACCGGATGGTCACGCCGTCGGGCTGCTTGACCAACGCGCTTGAGCCGGACAGTCACGAAGCCCCGACGCTGAGATCAAACGGCGATTGGTAGCGCTCCCGGGTTCGGCGGCTCGATCTACGCTCGGGTGATGTACGAGATCGCGCTGAGCGTCGCGGCCTGTCTGCGGGCAGGCACAAGAGTGGACGTGGCTTGGGTGGTCGAGTCCCGAGGGTTCAGCTCCCGCGACCACAGTGAGGCGCTCGCGATCACGCCGGGCGGTGGCCGGATCGGCGGCCTGCTCTCGGGATCGGTCAACGACCAGCTCGGCGAACTGTCGGCGCAGGCGTCCGAGGGACGGCTCGCCGACCTTCACGTCGGCGAGATCGAGGCGCTGGCCGCCGGCTTGTCGTGTGGTGGGGACGCCCGGTGTCTGCTGGTTCCGGCGGCGGGGCTTCCCGCGGAGCTGTGGGACCGGCTGCGCAACCGCGAGCCGGTCTGCCTGATCACCCGTCTCGACGGCGAGCGTGTCCTCGGCACCGAGCTGTTCACCTCCGACACGATCGGCGACGCACCGGACGACGTCAGCGCCCGATTCGCGCGAGCAGTGAGCGAGACCGTCGTGACGCCCGACACCGTCGTGACGGTGCTGTGGCCGGTCCCCAAACTCGTGGTGGTCGGTGCCGGCGCGGTCGCCGAAGCGCTGGCCGCCGCAGCCGCGCTGCTCGGCTGGCACACCCATACGCTCACCGACCTGAGCTCGGCGACCGGCGTGATCGCCGAGCTCGCGGTCCTCGACAAGGTGGTTGTCATCAGCCACGACCACGATCTCGCGGGTCCGGCGCTGGCGACAGCGCTGTCGAGCGATGTCGGCTACATCGGTGCCCTTGGTTCCCGTCGTACCCAGCAGGCCCGCGCAGACTGGCTTGCCGGGCGCGGCATCACCGACCTGGATCGGATCCACGGCCCGGCCGGACTCGACATCGGCGCGGACACCCCGGCCGAGATCGCGGTGTCGATCCTCGCCGAGGCGCTCGCCCTGAAGTCGGCGTCAAGCGCCGGCTCGCTCCGGCGTCGCGGGGGCTCCATCCACGCCGCGCCCTGACCGGTGTTCTACGGTACGAATGTGAGCGACATGAGCGACCCAGAGCAGCTACATGTGTTGGCCGATGACGGGTTCACCAGCCTGATCGGTCTGGAGCTCAAGGAGGCCGGGCCGGATCGCGTCACCGGATCGGTGCCGATCACGTCGGATCTGCTGCAGCCGTACGGAATCCTGCACGGCGGTGTGCTGTGCTCGATTGTCGAGACGCTCGCGAGCTTCGGCGGCGCGATCTGGTACGGCGACCGGGGGCATGTCGTGGGGGTCTCGAACAGCACCGACTTCCTGCGGGCCACGCGCACCGGCACCGTCCACGCGGTGGCCACGCCGATCCATCGCGGCCGTTCGTCGCAGCTGTGGCTGGTCGAGTGCACCGACGACGAAGGCCGGGCGGTGGCGCGCGGTCAGGTGCGGCTGGCAAACCTCGACGACGCCGCCAAGCTCGCCGCGCCCCGCACCACCTAGGTCGAGTTAGAAGTTGCTCTCACGCAGTGGGGCGTCGGGAAACTCGAGCGCTGCTGAGGAATCGGTTCCGTTGACCGGCGGTACGTCGAGACCCAAGGTGTATGCCGCCATCGAGATTGAGCCGGCCACGTGGCCGTTTACGAGCAGGTCGAGCGGCTGGTTGTCGGCGAGCCCGGCGATGTAGAGCATCGGAAGGTAGTGATCCGGGGTCGGCACGGCCTTGTCGAAGTCGGGGTGGGAGTCGATCGAGGCGATGTCGGTGGGGGAGCGGAGCAGGATATCTCGGGCGCTGTCGTCGAACCGTTTGGCCCAGTCGTAGCCGTCCTCCGGCAGCCCGAAGTCGACGGCGCCGAGGTTGTGCACGATATTGCCGCTCCCGATGATGAGGACACCGTCGTCGCGCAGCGGAGCGAGTCGACGCCCTAGCTCCAAGTGGTCGTCGAGACCCTTGAACGCGTTGAGGGAGAGTTGGACGACGGGGATCGAGGCGTCGGGAAAGGCGTGCAGCAGCACCGACCAGGTGCCGTGGTCGATGCCCCAGCTGTCCACGTCACAGCCCACCCAGGTTGGATTGACGACGTCGGCAACCTGCTCGGCCATCTCCGGCAGGCCGGGAGCGGGGTAGTCGACGGCGAACAGCTCTTCTGGGAAACCGAAGAAGTCGTGAATGGTGCGCGGTTTGACCATGCCCGTGACGGCCGTGGCGTTGGTGTACCAGTGAGCCGAGATCACGAGGATCGCGCGCGGTCGTGGTGTGGCCCGCCCGAAGGCCCGCCAGGCCTCGGTGTAGTGGTTGCGCTCCAACGCGTTCATCGGGTTGCCATGGCCGATGAAGGCTGCCGGCATCTTCGCCTGGCTCATGCCGCAACGCTACCGGCGTGCCGGCTGGCGGTCAGCGGAGCGTGACGCGCCAGACCAGGCGGAGCCCCGACCAGTCTTCGTCAATGGCCGCCACTTTGACGTCGACCAGACCCAGCGGCAGCGCGTACTCGCGGATCGTGTTGTCGATGATGTCGCTCGAGTGGCCACCCGCCCGCCGCGGCCACGTTGCCCAGATCGCGCCGGCCGGCCGGATCCGTTGCGCCAGAACGGGTAATCGATCTCCGAGTTCGCTCGCGGCCCGGAAGAAACTGACGATCACGTCGGCATCGCTGTCGAGCCCGACGTACTCCAGATCGGCCGGTGGGTCGACCAACGCCCAGCCTGTCGGGGCCTCGTCGAGCGAGACCCGTTGCCCGGGCTTGAGTCCGAGCTTGCGGGACTGCGGTGTGCTCACGGCGCCTGGGCAGCAGTCGCCGCCACGTCGGCCTTCCGCTTAGTCGTCGCGAGGACGGCCGACAGCTCCGACCAGCCGGATCGGTCGCCGACACCCACCGGCGGAATCGTGATCGCGTCGGCGCTGACGTAGTCCAGCGCGCTCTGCCAGAGCGGCTCCTCGACCGCCTTGGCGGCGGACTTCAGCCGCGGCATCACCGCGCGACCCAGCGACCCGAGGTATCCCGCCACCGCGACGAGGAACGCCGCGATCTTGGATCCACCACTGCTGTTGGTATTGCCGATCACGACAAGGATGACGACGAGGATCGCCGTCATCACGGCGAACACGGTCGCGGTCACGACGGGTGCGGCGAGGATCGTGCGAGCGGCGATCCGCCGACCCTTGTCGACGGCACGCTGCGCGGCGTCGAGGTAGTCGTCGGCGGTGAGCAGGTCGGTCGGCTTCTTCTCACCGGTCAGGACGACTCGCCACAGCTCGCCCTGTCTCGGCAGGGCCTCCAGCAGCTTGGTGCCGTCAGCCGACGACGTGACCGCTCCGATCGTTGGCGTCGAGTGGCGGTTCCGGCGGAACGGTGGCGCCTCCGTCGGTACGCCGGCCAGCAGTTTCACCCGCTCCTTGCCGACCTCGCTGCTGTCGGTGACGTACACCACGTCGCGCCACCAGGTCAGCGACTGGGCGACGGCTTTCCCGGCGTGCGGTGGCAGGACGCTGGCCAGGTCGGTGAGGTCCTGCCGGAGCTGGGCCAGCCGGTTCGGATCGAAGCCAGCCTGCACGTCCTCCGGTTGCTGCCCTGGCCGCGCGGTGTCGGCCAGCGCCCGGCCCAGGTTGTAGGCCTTTGCGTTCGCGGCGCCGTCGGACGCCACTGCCGTCAACAGCGCGAGATGCGCCTGGAGAACACTTCCCTGGTACGTCGATACCGGGTCGCCGGCCGAGGTGCGCGTCGTCCGGGTCGTCGGCGGATGGAACGGCACCAGGGCGGTCGCGATCCCCGTGATGTCGGGTGTCTGCGCCTCGGTCCATCCCAGCGCCGTGGCGATGAGAGTGAGACAGCTCTGGGCTCGGCCGTAGTCGATCTCGGCCCGCTGCAACCGGCTGAGCCGGCTCAGGCCCGGCAGCCGCTCGGGGAGCTCCGCGGGTGGGGTATCCCGGGATGGCCTCGCCCGGTAGAGGCGCTGCATGCTCCAGCCGAGCTGGAGGCACCAGATCTCGACCGTGTCCGTCGCCGGAGTTGTGGCGGTTGCCATGGTTCCCACCATCTCAAATAAGTCGACGTGTGGCCGTCACTCCGGCGCGCCGCCCTCGTTGGTGCGGTAGGGCACGGCGCCGTTACAGGGGCATGGCGCACGCTTCCTCGGACCGGGTGGTCCGTGGTCCATGCAACCAGGGGGTAGCCATGACCCAACCAGCCAGCAACGAGTCCGCGCCGCTTCCGCGGTGCTGCCCGACCCACCCGGATCTGGCAACGCTGACCGAGCACCTGGTCCACAACTACCGACGCCTCCCGACGCACGCCATCGTCGACACGGTGTGGCAGGCGCACACGGCGACCGACATCGTCGGACTGTCGACCGCCGACCGGCTCGAGACCGTCGAGCTGATTACCCGCTACCAGCTCGAGGTCCTCGCCCGCTACCACGAAGAGAGCGCAACCGCGGGGTGATGGCGCCGCAGGGCGTAGGGTTCCCGCTCGTGAGCGTCGTGGTCTTCTTCAGCGGCGGTCCGCGAGAGGGTCAGACGGAGACGGTCGCCGACGAACTCGACGAGTCGGCGCCGATGCACTTCGATGACCCGATCTCGGGACGCGTGCAGTACCGACCGGACAACCCGGTCCGCTATGCCCAGACCCATGCGGGTCGAGCCAGGATCCTGCGCTTCGTCACCGAGTGAACGCTCCGGCGGACTAGGCCGGCAACCCCAAGAGCCGGCGTGCCGTCTCGTACTTCTGGATCAGCCGCTCCCGGGTGGGTTCATCGAGTACGGCGAGCCGTGCCGGGTCGGTGTTGTCGGCGATGTCGGCGGCCTTGACCTGCAGCGCGAGCGGGTTGGCGCGGACCCTGCGGTAGTAGGACTCCGAGTCCTCCTCCGGCTGCCGGTTGACGGCAACCACGGCGGTGGCGACGTGGCTCGGGATCCCCGCGGCGAGCAGATCGCTCATCCCCAGGCCGCAGTCCTCGATGACGTCGTGCAACCACGCGACGACCTTCGCCTCCTCCGTCGTGACCTGCCCGGCTACCCGTTCCAGGTGCCCGACGTAGGGCTCACCGGCCTTGTCGACCTGATCCGCATGCGCGCGGGTCGCGAGTCGCTGTGCCCGTGCCTCGAGAGTGCTCACCGGGGGAGTGTCTCCTAGTTGCCCATGAGCCAGTCGGCCGGAGCCTTAACCCGATTGGCCCATAGCCGGCCGCAGGCCTCCGGTCGATATCTCGATGGTGAAGCGCCGTGACCCGATTGGCTCAACGGTCGCGTCCGCCCGCCCGCTGTTCCTCGTGTACGCCGCGGTGAGCCTGATCCCCGTCCTGCTGCTGGGTGTCGTTCTGCTCAATCTGATGGGTCGTCAGGCGACGTCCCGCGGCCTGGCTGAAGGTCAGGCGGAGGCCTCGCTGCTCGCCGGATCGGTGATCTCGCCGGCGTTGGGGCAGTCGGCCCCGGTCGGTCCCACCCTCACCTCGGCGCAGCAGGCTCGGGTCGAGCGTGCGGTCGCTCCGACGATCCTCGGCCACCGGGTGGTCCGGTTGCGGATCCGGGACCTGGAGAGCGACGTGGTCTGGTCCGATGACGGCTCCGGTTTCGGCGAGCCGGTCGACGGCGAAGCCCTGGACGCAGCCTCCGGCGTACCGGTGGTGGACCTCACCAAGCTCGATGCCGACGAAGCTGGCGACGGGGCCGGTCATGACGCCGGCACCGGCCCGAGGGTGGTCGAGGCCTATGTCCCGATCCTTGCCCACGACAGTGCACGCCGGATCGGTGTCCTCGAGGTCTATCTGCCGTACCGGCCGATTGCCGCCGACGTCAGTACCGGGCAGCACATCGTGGGCCTCACGTTGCTCGTCGGGCTGCTACTGCTGTGGGCGGTCCTGCTCGGCGTGTCTGCCTCGGTGAGCCGCCGGATCCGACGCGCCGCGACGGTGAACGCCTACCTGGCATCGCACGACGTGCTGACCGGCCTGCCGAACCGGGCCAGGTTCGAGCAGCTCGCCGCCGACCGGCTGGCTGAATCGACCTCGGAGCGACCCGTGGTCGTCGCCGTACTGGACCTCGACCGGTTCAAGCAGGTGAACGACACCCTCGGCTACGGCAATGGCGATGTCCTGCTGTCGCAGATCGCTGACCGGCTCGGGGAGCGGCTGCGGGAGCGCGACCTGCTGGCTCGACTCGGTGGCAACGGGTTCGGCATCGCGCTCGGCGAGGTGCACGGCCCGAGCGAGGCGGTCGAGGTCCTGAACCGACTCCGGGAGGCGGTCAACAAACCGCTGATGATCAACGGGTTGCCGCTCGCGCTGGAGGCGAGCGTGGGGTTCGCGCTCGGTCCCGACGACGGCGACGACACGGAGACCTTGCTGACCCGGGCCGAGATCGCGATGTACGTCGCCAAGGACAAGCACCTCGGCGTCGTCCACTTCCACCCGGAGCACAACCGTCATGACGCCGCCACCCTGGGCTTGGTCGCCGAGCTCGGCGACGGCATCGCGGCCGACCAGCTCGTGCTCCACTACCAGCCGAAGACCGAGCTGCGGTCCGGCCGGATCACGGCAGTCGAGGCGCTGGTCCGCTGGAACCATCCGACCCGTGGGCTGCTCTACCCGGACGCGTTTCTCCCGGCTGCCGAGCAGACCGAGCTCGTCGACCCGCTGACCGCCTGGGTGCTCCGGCGCGCGCTGCAGGAGCTGCCATCGTTCGACTCCTCGGGCCAGCTTGACATCGCGGTCAATGTCTCGGCCCGAAGCCTCGCGCAGGATGACTTCGCCGATGGCGTGCTGGCGATCATCGCCAGCAGCGGAATCGACCCCACGCGTGTGATCATCGAGGTGACGGAGACCGCCCTGGTCACCGATGCCCGCCGCGCCGAGATGAACCTGACCCGGCTCGACGAGGCCGGCGTCCGGGTGTCCATCGACGACTTCGGTGCCGGTCAGACCAGCCTGGCCTACCTGGCATCGTTGCCCGTGACGGAGCTCAAGATCGACAAGGGTTTCGTCATCGCGATGACCCACGATCTGCGCAACGCCGCCATCGTCCGCTCCATCATCGAGCTCGGTCACAGCCTCGGGCTGACCGTCACCGCCGAGGGCGTCGAGACCGTCGAGATCCTCGACGAGCTCACGGTCGCCGACTGCGACCTGGTGCAGGGCTACCTGTTGTCGCGGCCGCTCACGGCCGACAAGCTCCGCGAGCACCTGATGGGCGAGCGCGTCACCAACGCCTGAATCCCGCGAGTTGGTGCAGTTGGCACTAGACCGAGCGGCGGAACGAAGAGACGCGATCCGGCGGAGTGCTTTTGGTGACACCCGGGCCGAAGGTGAGTAGAGGCTGCTCCGACGCCACTACGGGGGCGTGGCGTCGGAGCGGCTTTCCCCCCGGGGCCCCCCTGAAACTGCCTCTGAACCCCCTGAAGCGTCCCCCGCCTCCTTGAAGCTGAACCCGCCTCGGTCGTCCACGGGGGCAGGCGGCCGAGGCGGGCGCAGCCAGCCTGCCATGGCATCTCGGGTTCGCCTATCCGCCGATCCGGTGACATCCCCGGGTTTCCGGTCAGTGCTGCCCCGTCAAGGTTGAAAGCGATAGCCCATGCCGGGCTCGGTGAGCAGATACCGCGGCCGGGTCGGGTCCGGCTCGAGCTTGCGCCGCAACTGGTTCATGTACTGCCGCAAGTAGTGCGCTGCGTCGTCGTAGGTCGGCCCGCGGATGGTCCGGATCAGTTCGCGCTGTGTCATCAACCGGCCGGGGTGCCGCACCAGGGCCTCCAGCAGCTGCCACTCGGTCGGAGTGAGGCGGACATCCTCGCCGGCCGGCTCCGCTCCGCCGACCGCACTGACGCGCTTGGCCTGCAGGTCGACGTCGTAGTCGCCCACTCGCACGACCGGCTCTGCCGCGTCGTCACCGGTACGACGGCTGATGGCGCGCAGCCTCGCGAGCAGCTCATCGACGTTGAACGGCTTGGTGACGTAGTCGTCGGCGCCGGCGTCGAGTGCCGTGACCTTGGCGACGCTGTGATCACGGCCGGACAGGATGAGGATCGGAACGGTGGTCCAACCACGAAGCCCGCGGACCACGTCGACGCCGTCGATGTCCGGCAGACCCAGGTCGAGGATGACGAGATCGGGATGGTGGTGCGCCGTCATCTCCAGCGCCTGCTTGCCGGTCAAGGCGACGAGGACGTCGTACCCGCGAGCCTGCAGGTTGACCCGGAGCGCGCGCACGATCTGCGGCTCGTCGTCGACGACCAGGACCGAGGTCATGAGGTCGGCACCTCGCTCGACTCCGGCTTCACGGTGGAACGCCGAGCGGCGGGCAGCTGCATGACCATGGTCAGGCCGCCACCCGGCGTCTCCTCGGGGCTGAGCTGGCCGCCCATCGCTTCCACCAGTCCCCGGGCCAGCGCGAGTCCGAGGCCGACACCGGTGGTCGGGTCGTGGTCGCCGAGTCGCTGGAAGGGCGTGAAGATCGCCTCCTTCGACGACTCGGGCACCCCCGGCCCGCGGTCGATGATGCGGAGCTGGACGTCGTACCCGTGGGTGCTGCCCGTGATCAACGGATGAGTTCCGGCCGGCGCGTAGCGGATGGCGTTCGCCACAACGTTGGCGATCACGCGTTCCAGCAGAGCCGGGTCGGCCATCACCTCGGGCAGCGAGTGTGGCAGCGCGATCTCGACGTCGGTCGCCTGGCAGCCGAGGGTGTCGAGGGCCAGTGGCACCACCTCATCTAGCCGGGTCGGTTCACAGAACATCGACAGCGCCCCGGCCTGGACTCGGCTCATGTCGAGCAGGTTCTCGACCAGCCGGGTGAGCCGTTGCAACGACTCGCGCGCCGTGGCGAGCAGCTCTCGACGTTCCTCGTCGCTCCAGGCGATATCGGCGTTGGTGAGGCTGTCGACCGCGGCGGACGCCGAGGCCAGCGGCGAGCGCAGGTCGTGGCTGACGGCAGCCAGCAGCGCGGTGCGTAGTCGATCGGCTTCCGCCAACGGCTGGGCGGCGGCCGCCTCGGCCGCGAGCCGTTGATGTCCCAGGACCGCGGCCGCCTGCACCGCGAAGACGGTGAACAGCCGTTCGTCCTCAGCGGGCAGCACCCGCCCGCGGGCGACCAGCGCGATCCCGTCCTCCGCCGTCGCCTGCACGTCGGCATCGGCCGGGGAGTTGATCGGAGCACCCCCGCTGCTCGCGACGACATGCCACGACGTCGGGTCATCCGCGTCACGCGCGAGCAGGGTGACCGCCGCTAGTCTTAGCGCCTCGCGCGCCTGGTCGAGCAGGGCACCGAGCGCGTCATCTCCGCGCAGGACGCTCCCCGCGACCGTGGCGAGGGTGCGCGACTCGGCCGTCGCCCGCACCGCCTGACGGGTACGACGCGCGGCCAGGTCGACGACCGAGCTCACGATGGCAGCCACCACCAGGAACGCGACGAGCGCGATGACATTGTCGTGCTCGGAGATCGTGAAGTGGTGGATCGGCGGGGTGAAGTAGAAGTTCAGCAGGAGGCTGCCGACGACCGCCGCGAACAGGCCCGGGTACACGCCGCCGACGACCGACACCGCGACCGCCGCAACGAGGAACAGCAGCAGGTCGCTGGTCAGGTCGAGATGGGTGCGGGCGTGTGTGAGGCCAACCGTCAGCGCGACGAGCAGGACGACCGCGAGCACGGCACCGGCGATCCGGCGTTGGGGCGTGAGGCCGCCGTGCAACCGGGGAAGCCCACGACCCCGGCCGACCTGTTCGTGCGGAACCATGTGGACGTCGATGTCGCCCGCGAGCCGGACCGTGGTCGCACCGATCCCGGGTCCGGTGAAGAAGGTCGCCAGCGCCGAGCGCCGCGACGCGCCGACAACCAGTGAGGTCGCGTTCTGGGCGCGAGCGAACTCCAGGAGTGATGCGGCCACCTTGTCGCCGACGATCTCGTGGTAGCTGCCGCCCAACGACTCGACGAGCTGGCGCTGACTGGCGAGCTCGAGCGGGCTCGCTCCGACCAGGCCGTCCGACGGCGTCACGTGCACCGCGAGCAGGTCGGCTCCGCCGCGAGCGGCGATCCGGGCGCCCCGACGCAACAGAGTCTCGCCCTCCGGTCCGCCGGTCAGCGCCACGACGACGCGCTCGCGGGCCTCCCAGGTCTCGGCGATCTCGTGTTCCGCGCGGTACTGCTGGAGGGCGTCGTCGACCTTGTCGGCCAGCCAGAGCAGGGCCAGCTCGCGCAGCGCCGTGAGGTTGCCGACCCTGAAGTAGTTGCCGAGCGCCGCGTCGATGCGTTCCGCCGGGTAGATGTTGCCGTGCGCCATCCGGCGCCGCAGCGCCTCGGGGTCGAGGTCGATCAGCTCGACCTGGTCGGCGGCGCGCACCACGGCGTCCGGAACGGTCTCTCGCTGCCGGATCCCGGTGATCTTCTCGACGACGTCGTTGATGGACTCGAGGTGCTGCACGTTGACGGCGCTGATGACGGTGATGCCGGCATCGAGGATCACCTTGATGTCCTGCCACCGCTTGGCATGCTGCGCGCCGGGGACGTTCGTGTGGGCCAGCTCGTCGACGAGCACGACCTCAGGTCGCCGGGCCAAGACGGCGTCGAGGTCCATCTCCTCAAACGTCGCGCCCCGGTAGCTCAGCGTCGCCCGTGGGACCACCTCGAGGTCGCCCACCATGGCGATCGTCTTCGCCCGGCCGTGCGTCTCCACGTAGCCGATGACGATGTCGGTCCCTCGGGCACGGCGCCGATGGGCCTCGTCGAGCATCGCGTAGGTCTTCCCGACCCCGGGGGCACACCCGAGGTACACCCGAAGCGTGCCTCGGCCCGCCGTCATAGCTCGCCTCGCCTTACCCCAGTGGCGCTCGGCACGTTGGGTGCCGGCTTGATCATGATCCCAGTCGCGTCGGTCACTCCAGCGAGACCGGGTCGATCTTGTGCGCGCTGACCGTGGACTGCAGCTGCCACGGCACGCTCGTCACCATCACGCCCGGCTCGAACAGCAGTCGCGCCTTGAGCCGCAACGCGCTCTGGTTGTGCAGCAGCTGCTCCCACCATCGACCGACGACGTACTCGGGGATGAAGACCGTTACGAGGTCGCGCGGTGACCGGCGATGCAGGTCGCGGATGTAGCGCAACAGCGGCCGCGTGATCTCTCGGTACGGCGAGTCCAGCACCACCAGCTCGACCGGGATGTCGTGGGCCTTCCACTGCTCGACGAGCCGCGCCGTGTCGTCGTCGTCGAGGTTGATGGTGACCGCCGTCAGGGTGCTGGGTCGGGTCGCGCGTGCGTAGGACAGCGCGCGAAGCGTCGGCATGTGCAGCCGCGACACCAGGACCACGGCGTGGTTACGCGACGGCAGCATCGGCGGCTCCACCGCGTCGATGTCCAGCTCGGCGCTCACCGAGTCGTAGTGCTTGCGGATCCCGCGCATCGTGATGAACAGGAAGGCCATCGCAAGAATCGCGATCCAGGCGCCGTGGACCACCTTCGTGTAGAGCACGACAACCAGGACGACGGCCGTCGAGACGGTTCCGACCAGGTTGATGACGCGTGACGTGCGCATCCGTCGGGCATCACGACCCGCGACGTCAGGCAGCAACGTGTTCCAGTGCTTGACCATGCCGGCCTGGCTGAGGGTGAACGACGTGAACACCCCGATGATGTAGAGCTGGATCAGCCGGTCGATGTTGGCGTCGAACCCGACGACAAGAGCGACCGCGAGGCCGCCCAGCAGGATGATGCCGTTGCTGAACACGAGCTTGTCGCCGCGGTTGTGCAGCTGCCGTGGCAGATAGCGGTTCTGGGCGAGGATCGAGGCGAGAACCGGGAAGCCGTTGAAAGCGGTGTTCGCGGCGAGGATCAGGATGCCGGCAGTGGCTGCCTGGTAGAGGTAGTAGAGGACGGCGTGACGGCCGTAGACCGCGGCTGCGATCTGCGAGATCACCGACGGGTTGCCGTCCGGCTGGGCGTGGGCGTGCAGGTGCAGCGCCAGCACCGTGATGCCGACGAACATCGACACGGCGAGCGCCCCCATGATGCTCAACGTGGCGGCGGCGTTGCGGGCCTTCGTGCGCCGGAACGACGGCACGCCGTTGCTGATCGCCTCGACTCCGGTCAACGCCGTACACCCCGAGGCGAACGCCCGCAGCGCGAGGAGCAAGGTCGCGAGACCGCCGACCTGCACGGTCCGGTGCAAGGTCTGACCCGCGGTCTCGGCCTGCGGCAGGTGACCGCTCGCTGCCCGGACAATGGCCACGATGAACATCAGCATGGTGAGCGCGATGAAGGTGTACGTCGGCACTGCGAAGGCCTTGCCGGACTCCCGCACACCGCGCAGGTTCGCGACCACCAGCAAGGTCACGAAGAACACCGACAGCAGCACCGCATGGTGGCGCAGCGAGGGCGCGGCGCTGGTGATCGCGACGACGCCCGACACGATCGAGACCGCAACGGTCATCACGTAGTCGACCAACAGGGCCGACGCCGCGATCAGGGCCGGCTTCGGGCCGAAGTTGTCGAGGCTGACCGCGAACGCACCGCCGCCGTTCGGGTAGGCGTAACAGGTCTGTCGATACGACAACACGACGATGATGAGCAGCGCCGTCACGGCGACCGCGACCCACTTCGCCATGGACAGGTACGCCGCACCGCCCGCGGCCAGCACCAGCACGATCTCCTCGGTGGCATAGGCGACCGAGGAGATCGGGTCGGAGCAGAAGACCGGTAGCGCCAGCGTCTTCGGCAACAGCGTCTCCTGCAGCTGGGTGCTGCGCAGCGGGCGGCCGAACAGCAGCCGCTTCACGCTGGTGATCGGCCGCGTCATCGACGCGGTCCGATCCGTCGCCCGGTCACACTGGTGCTCACAACTGGCGACGCTAGGAGCGCCGTGGTCGCCACGGCGTAAGGCGCTCGTCAAGATTCCCAGGGCAGGCGTCAAGATCCCGTCAAGATCGTGGAACTGCGGCTCTCCCGGACGTTCACTGGTCTCATGCATCACCGGGAGCGGGCGTATGACGGTGCCTTTGTCCTACCCGTCGGTTTCACCGCGCTGCTGATTTTGGGCGCGACGGCGGCCGGGCTGCACGGGCATCTGGGCCCGCACTGGATCCTGGTTCTCGCCGGGCTGATCACCGCCGTCGTCGCCGCGATCGCCGAGGTGCGCACCATCGTCCCGATGGTCGCGATCGCCTGGCTGACGGTGACCGGATTCTCGCGGCCGCCGTACGCCCAGTTGCAGACCACGGCTCATCGCGGTCTCGTGGTCGCGGTGGTGCTCGTCGGCTGTGCCGTCGTACCGGCAGCCGCCGCGGCGTGGTCGAGACGTCTCGCGGTACGGCGATTGCTTGCAGAACAGTCCACACTGGTGGGCGTGACGCACGGCGACAGCGCGGTCGGGGTGTCCTCGCCTGACGGCGTCGAGGCGTCCTCGCGTGTCAACGCCGACGTCTGGGCACCGCGCCGGATGCTCGACCTCGCGTCGGCTGTCGGTCGTCGACGCCAGGCGCTCGGCATCGTGCTCGCCGTCATCGGCCTTCCGATCGCGACCGCGCTGCTCACCGACGTACGCGGCCACCTGGCGCTGGTCGATGACCTGCTGCTCTACCTGGTCGCCGTCGTCGGCATCACGCTGGTCGGAGGATTCTGGCCGGCCGTCGTCGCCGCGGTGGCCGCGAGCCTGCTGCTCAACTGGTTCTTCACGCCGCCGTTGCACCACTGGACGATCGACTCGCCGCAGAACCTGCTGGCCCTGCTGCTGTTCGTGACCGTCGCCGTCACCGTCAGCAGCATCGTCCACCTCGCCGCCCGGCGCGCAACGTTGGCCGAGCGCAGCCGCGCCGAGTCGAGTGCGCTGCTCGGTCTCGCCCGGACCGTGCTCAGCGGTCACGACACGGCGGCCGACATCCTCGACCATCTGTCGGAGGAGCTCGCGGTGAGCGCCGAGCTGCAGGAGCTGATCGGCGGTCGATGGGTCCGGGTCGCGGTCGGCGGCGACGTCACCGACGAGGAACCAGGCCACATCCTGCCGGTCCGTGCCGACCTACGGCTCCGATTGTTCGGGGACGACGGCGGTGAGGTCACGGCCCGCATCCTCGAGGGGTACGCCGTCCAGAGCGCCGCAGCCCTCGACCGGGAGCGGCTGCGGATCCAGGCCGCGCAGGCCGAGATGCTCGCGGCCGGGAACCGGATGCGTACCGCCCTGCTCGCAGCCGTCAGCCACGACCTGCGGACACCGCTGGCGTCGGTCAAGGCAAGCGTCAGCTCGCTACGACAGACCGACGTCGAGTGGTCCGAGGCAGACCGCGCCGAGCTGCTCGCCACGATCGAGGAGAACGCGGACCGGCTCGACGCCCTGATCGCGAACCTGCTCGACATGAGCCGGATCCAGACCGGGTCGCTGCAGCCACTGCTGCGCCCGACGTCGCTCGACGAGATCGCGCCGCTCGCACTGCGCGGCCTCGACGCCGGGCTGCTCACGCTCGACATCCCCGACACCCTGCCGCTGGTCGTCACGGACCCAGGACTGCTGGAGCGGTCGCTGGCGAACCTGGTCGCGAACGCGCTGCGCTACTCGCCCGCCGGCCAGCCGCCTCGCCTCGCCGCCCGGGCCGGAGACGGTCACGTCGTCCTCGAGGTCATCGACCACGGACCCGGCGTGCCCCCCGAGCTGCGCGAACGGATCTTCGAGCCGTTCCAACAGCTCGGCGACCGCCGTTCCAGCGGAGGGGTGGGGCTGGGACTCGCCGTGGCCCGTGGCTTCATCGAGTCGACCGGCGGCGCCGTGACGGCAGCAGCGACTCCGGGCGGCGGACTCACGATGCGCGTAGACCTGCCGATGGTCGAATCGATCGGTGACCGGGTCAACGAGTCCGCATGACCTCAGTGCTCGTCATCGACGACGAGGCGTCGATCCTTCGCGCGTTGCGGATCAACCTGACGGCTCGTGACTACGTCGTGCACACCGCCTCGGACGGGACGGCCGGGCTCCGGCTGGCGTCCAGCGACCGTCCGGACGTCGTGATCCTCGACCTCGGGCTTCCCGACATGGACGGCGCCGAGGTGATCCGTGGCATCCGCGGTTGGTCGCAGGTGCCGATCATCGTGCTGTCCGCCCGCGAGCAGGAGGCGGACAAGGTGGCGGCGCTGGACGCCGGGGCCGACGACTTCGTCACCAAACCGTTCGGGATGGACGAGCTGCTGGCCCGGCTCCGCGCCGCCGCTCGCCGGGCGACGTCGACGACCCGCGACGAGCCGGTCGTCACGACCGCGGACTTCACCGTCGACCTGGCGGCGAAGCAGGTCCGGCTGGCCGACGGCACGGACGTGCGGCTGACCCCAACCGAGTGGGAGATCCTCGAGGTGCTGGCCCGGCACCGCGGCCGGCTGGTGACCGCGAAGCAGCTGCTTCGCGAGGTCTGGGGCGAACAGTACGAGTCGGAGACCCACTACCTGCGCGTCTACCTCGCCCAGCTACGGCGCAAGCTCGAGCCGGACTCCGCCCGCCCGGTCCACCTGCTCACCGAGCCTGGCATGGGTTACCGGTTCGCGACCGAGGGCTAGGCCCCGGCCAGCTCCCGCACCAGCTTCGCGCCATTGACGGTTCCAACGCCGGAGGCCTCGTCGTACCCGGTTCGAGCCTTCGCCCCGTGGATCGTGATGAGCTTGCCCTTGCGGGTGAACTCCACCGTCGTGGTGCCGCGCGTGACGTCGACGATGCCGGCCGCGTGGTGCGCGGCGAGCCTGTAGAGCGACGGGTTGAGCAGGCCGAGGTGACGGCCGGCCCGCTGGTCGGCGAGCGCCACGATCCCGGCGAACAGCGGGGTCGACTCACTCGTGCCGCAGGCGGCGTACCAGCCCTTGGGCTGCCCCGGGAAGCTTTGGTAGGTCTCGACCTGGCCGCTGCAGGCGCCGCTCATCGACACGTCGGGGACGCCGCGGTGCTTTCCGACCTGGCCAGCGACCCGGTTCTGGTACGACGGCCGGCCGAAGATGATCGAGCTGCCGCCGTTGCCGGCATCCGGATCGGGGACGACCGTGCCGAAGTAG
>DATAVK010000001.1:0-26476 GCA_036267755.1 Mycobacteriales bacterium | reverse complement strand
GGCCGACGGGTGTCCCAGGCGCGGACGACGCTGTGGCAGAACCAGAAGCCGTGCCTCGACGCCCTGGTCAGCGCTGGGGCACCGCCGACGGCCTCGAGCGACCCGGACTGGACCGACCTGTCGGAGCCCGACCTGACACCGCCGGAGGATTGCCCGACCGCGCCTCCGGAGAACTTCGAGGTCGAGCTGTTCAACCACATCGACCTGCGGGTCGATACGCGAACCGCTCCGTTCCCGACGCCGAGCGGGCATCCGGTAGTCCGAGCGTGGTTCCGCCTGCTCGACGACGAGCCGATCGATGTTTTCGGCGTACTGCTGGCGGTCGATGCCCTGCCACCAACGGTGTTCAACCTCGGCAAGTTCGGCTGGGCGCCCACGGTCGAGCTCACCGTTGTCGTTCGGGGCGTTCCCAGCCCGGGCTGGTTGAAGGTCGAGGCCCGCACCCGCGCCGTGATCGGCGGCTGGTTCGACGAGGAGGCCGCGGTCTGGGACTCGCAGGGCCGGCTCGTCGCGCAGTCCCGCCAACTCGCCCTGACCGCCACGTGACGGACGACCCGGCTCTTCCGGCGCCGGTCCGGATCGAGCCGGCGCTACGCGCGGTTGCCGATGGCGCGCGCGGCTTCTTGCCACCCGATGAAGCGGAGGCCTTGTACGACGCCGCGTGGGCGATGGCGCCTCACGGCGTGCTGCTCGAGGTCGGGACGTACTGCGGGAAGTCGGCGACCTGGCTCGGTGCGGCCGCGAAGGACCGCGGCGGCCGCGTCGTCACCGTCGACCACCATCGCGGCTCCGAGGAGAACCAGCCGGGCTGGGAATGGCATGACGCGTCGCTCGTCGACCCGACGGTAGGCCTGATGGACACGCTGCCGTTCTTCCGTCGTACCGTCCATGCTGCCGGGCTCGACGACGTGGTGACGGCCGTCGTCGGCCGCTCGACCACGGTGAGCCAGCTGTGGTCGACGCCGCTCGCGATGCTGTTCATCGACGGCGGCCACACCGAGGAGCACGCGCAGAACGACTACGAGGGGTGGTCGGGCTTCGTGATGCCGGACGGCGTACTCGCGGTGCACGACGTCTTCCCCGACCCAGCGGACGGCGGCCAGGCGCCGTACCACGTCTACCTGCGCGCGCTCGACGACGGCTTCCGCGAGGTACGGCACGTCGGCAGCCTGCGCGTTTTGCGCCGCTAACTCACCCCGATGGGGCAGTCCACCGCGTCGAGACCGGTCGGGAGCCCCTCGCCTCGGAAGATGTCGCTGCCGGGAGTGGTGCGGGACAGCGCATCGACCGCGAGGATGACCGACGCGGCCGTCCACGTGGAGTGCTCGTCCGGCCAGTTCACCCGCTCCGCGAACTGCCACCCCGTCCAGTACGACCCGTCGCGGTCACGCAGCACCTGCATGTCGCTCAGCAGGCTGACCGCGCGGTCGCGCCACCCGACACAGTCCAGGGCTAGTACCAGTTCGCAGGTCTCCGCGCCGGTGACCCACGGCTGGTCCGACACGCACCGACTGCCCAGCCCGGCCACCACGAAGTCGTCCCAGCGCGCGCTCAGCCGTTCCCGGGCCGCCGCACCGCGGACCGCTCCGCCGAGCACCGGGTAGTACCAGTCCATCGCGAACCGGTCCTTGTCGAGGAACGCCTCAGGGTGCGCAGCGACCAGATGGCCGAGCCGACCGGCCGCGATCTCCCACTCCGGCTGGGACTCGCCCACCAAATCCGCGAGCGCGAGGCCACACCGCAAGGCGTGGTACGTCGATGACGAGCCGGTGAGCAGGGCGTCGTCGGTGCCGACCCCGGCGGCCGATACCGCCCAGCCGATCGTGCCGGTGGCCGTGGCACGCGACGTCACCAGGTCGAGCGCTCGACGCACCGTCGGCCACAGCCATCGCGCGAACTCCACGTCGCCCGTCACCTGCAGGTGGTGCCAGCAGCCGACGGCGACGTAGGCACATTGGTTGGTCTCGAACCCGGCGTCCTCGACCGCCGTCGCCGTGACTCGCGACGGCCAGGACCCGTCCGGGCGCTGGCTGCGGCGCAGGTAGTCGTAGGCGTGGACGGCCTCGTCGACCATCCCGCAGGCTGACAGCGCCATCGCGCACTCGACGTGGTCCCAGGGGTCGACATGCCCACCGGGGAACCACGGGATCGCGCCCGAGGCGAGCTGCACCGAGGCGATCGAACGCGCGCTGGCCCGCATCGCCGCAGCGTCGAGAACGCCCGACAGCGCGGGCGGCTCAGGCAGCCGCACTAGCCGCTCCTGCCACGGTCCCGGGCTTATCGACGTACACCACAAGGCTCTTGCCGAGCACCGGGTTGAGCAGCGACTCGGCGGTGCGGGTTAGCCACGGCCGCTTGATGATGTCCCACACCAGCACCTGGTGCCACGCCTTGGACGGCAGGCTCTGCTGGCCGAATGCGCAGTTCAGCCACCAGTACGGCGCGTGCAGCGCGTGGGCGTGGTGGCCGCCCCGCGGCGTGAGCCCGGCGGCGCCGAGCCGATCGGTGAGCTCGTCACCGCGGTAGATCCGCACGTGGCCGCCCGGCACGTCGTGGTACTCCCGCGACAGCGCCCAGCAAACTCGCTCCGGCCACCAGCGGGGGACCGTGACGGCGATCCGGCCGCCGGGGCGGACCACGCGGGCGATCTCCGCCATCGCCGTCGCGTCGTCGGGGATGTGCTCGAGCACCTCTGCAGCGATGACCTTGTCGAAGGATCCATCCGGGAACGGCAACGCCAGCACGTCACCGCGCACGGCCCGCGCCGTCGCGCCCGCGGGTGGCTCACCCGCCGCGTCCATCGCCCGGAACATCGCCTCGACTGCGGTCAGCTCGCCGGCGTCATGGTCGAACGCGACGACGTGACCGCCTCGCCGGTAGACCTCAAAGGCGTGGCGGCCGGCGCCGCACCCGAGGTCGAGCACCCGCTCCCCCGGCTCGATCGGGAACTTCTCGAAGTCAACGGTAAGCACGATGGGTCCCCTCTCCGGAACGGGCGATCGCCTCGGTGTAGGCCTCGGCGGTAGCGACGGCGACGGCGGACCAGGTGAAACGGGCCTCGACCCGAAGCCGGCCGGCGACACCCAGGGCGGTACGACGGGGCTGGTCGTCGAGCAAGCCACCGAGCGCATCAGCGAGATCCGACGGATCGCCCGGCTCGACGAGGACCGCGGCGCTGCCGTCCGACCCCACGACCTCGGGCAGAGCTCCTGCCCGGCTCGCGACGAGCGGTGTCGCGCAGGCCATCGCCTCCACCGCGGGAATCGAGAACCCCTCGTAGAGCGACGGGACGACGGCGACCTCGGCGGAGCCCAGCAGGTCCGCGAGTTCGGCGTCGGGCAGGCCGCTGACGAAGCGGACGCAGTCGGCGATGCCGAGATCCTCGACCGCGCGGGCCACCGGACCATCGGGCTTCGGTCGACCCACGACGACGAGCTCCACGTCGCGGCCGGTGCGGAGCTTGGCCACCGCTTCGAGCAGCACCCGGGCGCCCTTCAGCGGGCTGTCGGAGCTGGAGACGACGACGATGCGCCCGGGGACGCGAGGCACGGTTGGCGGCCGGAACGTCGTCGTGTCGACCCCGATCGGGATGACTCGCACGGCATCCCGCCGTACGCCGAAGGCCTCGACGATGTCGGACGCGGAACTCTCGGACACCGTCAGCAGCGACGGGATCCGACGTACCACCCGGGTCTGCATCCGAGTGAAGCCGTACCAACGGCGCAGCGACAACCGGCGGCCGAGGGTTGGTGCTTCGGCGAGCTCGAGCGCCCGGTCCACCGTGATCGGGTGATGGACGGTCGCGACGAGCGGCAGTCCAGCGCGTTGCATCGCCAGCAGCCCATAGCCGAGCGACTGGTTGTCGTGGACGACGTCGAACTCCCCCCGGCGGCGGGCCAGCATCCGTGCGGCGCGCAGCGAGAACGTCATCGGCTCCGGGAAGCCGCCGGTCCACATCGTGGCGACCTCGAGGGCGTCGATCGCGTCCCGCCACTCCCGCAGCGCCGGAGTCCGGAACGGGTCGGGCTCGCGGTACAGGTCCAGGCTCGGCAGCTCAGTGAGCGTGGGACCTGGGTCGAGCTCCGGATACGGCTGACCGCTGATCACCTCGACGTGGTGCCCGAGGACGGTCAGCTCACGTGCCAGATGCCGGACGTAGACGCCCTGGCCGCCGCAGTGCGGCTTGGACCGATATGACAGCAAAGCAACCCGCAACGGGGGCCCCTGGGACTCGTCGCGCACGCTGCGTCGCACCTCGTCTGGCTGGCGCGTCGCACGCGCGCGGATCCTCAATGGTAGTGATTACTCCCATCCCCCGGCACGCCGCCCCGAATCCCGCTCTGTGCTGGCCGTTGCGCTCAGACCAGCGGGTGCGCCCTGTGGCCCGCTCGCTCGTGGCACTGCGCGAGATCGCGGCGGCTCGCCGTCTCCGTCTCACGGTCCAGCCACGCGACGAGGCCGATCTGCAGTGCGAGCGCCCCGACCGCACACCACAACAGCCGGGTCATGACCGGTCCGGCGGGACCACGACGACCGGGACCTGCGCATGGTGCACGCAGTGCGTGCTCACCGAGCCGATCAACAGGCTGGCGACAAGTCGGTTCCCGCTCATTCCCACGACCAGCAGATCGGCGTCAGCGCTGGCGCGCACGAGAACCGCGCCGGCGGATCCTTCTGGGGTCTCGAACTCGATCCGGTTGGGCGGCAGCGTCAGACCGGCGATGGCCTTCTCGGCCACCCGCACTGCGTCGGCCCTCGGGTCGAAGCCGTCGAACGACAGGGGATATCCGTACGACAACGGCCACTCCCAGGCGATCACGACTCTGAGTGATCCGCCGGTGTCCGTCGCGTACTGCTCAGCCCACTGCAGCGCGACGTCAGCGTTCGGCGAGCCGTCGACGCCGACGACGACAACCGGTCCTGTTCGGGAGACCACCATGGTCCGCCTCCTTGCCTCGACTCCACACTCGTGCGTCCGGGCAGCTCGAGGTAGGGGCGGAGGTCCCGAGGCCGGCGCCAAAGGGCCCGGGGGTAGGCGGTAGCTCAGGGTCAGCGAAGCGCGGGCTCGTCCGCGGCGAGCGGGCCGTCCCAGGGAACCGGCTCGGCGTCGGCCGCCTGCGAGATGAACTGCTCGGTGAACCACTGTCGGAACCGGCGCTCCACCGGAGTCGCCGCGAGCGTCAGCAGCTGCTCGTCCTGGCAGAACGCGTCCGCGGCTTCCATCAACTGGTGGAGCTCGCTCATCGCGGGGCCGACGGATGCGGGCACCTGATAGCTGAGGTCCATGCTCAGCTCACCCCGAGCCAGCGCGGCATCCCGAGCCGTGTCGGCGCGGTCACCGACGCCGCCGTAGCGTCGCCCCAGCGTGTCGATGAGGTCGAGCAGCTCAGCCGGGAGCGTGCGGGCCGACGCCTCGCGAGGTGGCTGCAACGCGAGCAGCGCGAACTCGCGCAGCAGTTCGTCATGGTGCTGGCGGGCCACCGCGAACACCTGCAACGGGAAGTTCAGCAGCGTCACGGTGACCTGGCGGTCGCCCCCTGGCTGGAGGTAGCGGCCCAGGATGGCGGGCGGGTCGTCGGCCATTACGCCCCGACCCATTCCTCGGGCTCGCTGATATCCCAGCCGGACCCCGCGACCGGCTCGGCCCAGGGCTCGAACCACACCGTCTTGCCGATGTCGGGCGGCGTCAGCGGGTCGACACCCCACCGGCCGAAGGACGTCAGCAGTCGCAGGCCACGGCCGGTCGTCGCCATCGCGTCGGGCGGGCGAAGCTCGGGAGCGCGCGGTGAGGAGTCGGTGACCTCGATCCGGACGATGTCCGGTGCGATGAGCCGCAGCGCAACGACCATCGGGGTCCGCGCGTGCAGGCAGGCGTTGGTGACCATTTCGGTGACACCGAGTTGTGCGCTGTCGACGAGCGCGTCACGACCGAGCGACCGCAGACCGGTGCGGATATACGCCCGGGCATGGCTGCTCGCCGGTCCGACCGGAGCGAGCTGCAAAGGATCCGGGAGCCGGACACCTGTCACGCAACGGAATCTATCGCCCTGACATGTCGGTGTGAAGGTTTCCAAAGCACGGGTTTGGCAAACTGGGACATTCGGCGCAGCGAGTGACGTCCCGCCGGTATCCCCATCAGGTCTGCTGCATGTCCACGAAACGCGAGTAGTGAAGCTGCGAGGAGACCACGACGTCCTGGGTGGGGCCGTTACGGTTCTTGGCCACGATCAGGTCGGCCTCGCCGGCGCGCGGGGACTCCTTTTCGTAGGCGTCCTCGCGGTGCAGCAGGATCACCATGTCGGCGTCCTGCTCGATCGCGCCGGACTCGCGCAGGTCGGCAAGCTGTGGTCGCTTGTCGGAGCGCTGCTCCGCGCCACGGTTCAGCTGGCTGATCGCCACGACCGGGACCTCGAGCTCCTTGGCCAGCAGCTTGAGCGACCGGCTCATCTCGGCGACTTCCTGCTGTCGGCTCTCCACCCGACGCGGGCTCGACATCAGCTGCAGGTAGTCGAGGACCACGAGCCGCAGATCGTGGCGCTGCTTGAGCCGCCGAGCCTTAGCGCGGATCTCCATCATGGTCATGTTGGGCGAGTCGTCGAGAAACATCGGCGCGCTCGCTGCCTCACCCATCCGGCGGGCCAGCTTGTTCCAGTCGTCATCGTTCATGTGCCCGGTGCGCATCCGCTGCAGCGGCACCCGGGCCTCCGCCGACAGCAGCCGCATCGTGATCTCGCTCTTGCCCATCTCCAACGAGAACAGCACCGCCGCGAGCGAGTGCTTGATCGAGGCGTTGCGCAGGAAGTCCAGCCCCAGCGTCGACTTGCCCAGGCCGGGGCGGCCGGCGATGACGATCAGCTGGCCCGGGTGCAGTCCGTTGGTCAGCTCGTCGAGGTCACGGAAGCCGGTCGGGACACCGGACATCTCCCCACCGTGGCCCTCGATCGCCTCCAGCTCGGCGAGCGTGGACATCATCGCGGTCTCGAGCGGGACGTAGTCCTCGCTGTTGCGCCGCTCGACCACCTCGTAGACCGCTGCCTGGGCGCGGTCGACGACCTCGTCGACATCGCCGCCGGCGCCGCCGACCGCTCCGTACCCGAGCTGCACGACCTTGGTGCCGGCCTCGATCAGCCGGCGCAGCACCGCCCGCTCACGGACGATCGCCGCGTAGTAGCCGGCGTTCGCAGCGGTCGGCACCGAGGCGATGAGCGTGTGGAGGTACGGCGCACCGCCGATGCGCTCGAGCAGACCGTCGCGGGTGAGCTCGGCCGCCACCGTCACCGGGTCGGCCGGCTCGCCGCGGCCGTAGAGGTCGAGCACCGCGTCGTAGACCGTCTGGTGGGCCGGTCGGTAGAAGTCGGTCGGGCGCAGCACCTCGACGACGTCAGCGATCGCGTCCTTGGACAGCAGCATGCCACCGAGCACGCACTGCTCGGCCACGATGTCCTGCGGTGGGGTGCGGTCCTCCGCCGTACCGGTGGCCCCACTCGGCATCGAGACGACGTCGGCCATGCTCACTGCTGGACTCCCACCAATCCGGGCTCGCTGTGCTTGTCCGTTGTAGCGGCCAGGTAGGACGAAAACCGGGATTGCGGGGGTCGGGTTTGGCTGTCATGTGGACACAGATGTGCGCGACATGTGCACGCCACGCTGAGCCGCTGTGCACAGGGATGTGCACCGCTGTGGACAACCTGCGCCTCGCCAACTGCGACACGCACTCTGACCTGCGGTTTCGACTGTCCACGCCTGTGGGAAACAGATTACTAACCGCTATCCCGACCGGGTGTCATCCACATGTCGACACGCCATGTCGACATCCGCGAATCAGTCGGAGCCGACGACCTCGACCTGCATCGATGCGGTGACCTCAGGGTGCAACCGGACGGTCACCGGGTGGGTGCCGACCGTCTTGATGTGCGAGCTCGGCAGCTCGACCCGGCGCCGATCCAGCGACGGTCCACCAGCGGCCGTGACCGCGTCGACAACATCCGCAGCAGTGACCGAGCCGAACAACCGTCCACCCTGGCCAGCGCGCTGGGTCAGCGTCACCGTGAGTGACCCGAGCTGGTCGGCCAGTTCCTTGGCCTCGCCGAGGTTCGTGATCTCGCGGGACTCGCGGCCCCGGCGCAGCGCCGCGACCTGCGATTCGCCGCCCTTCGACCACAGCATCGCGAGGCCACGAGGCACGAGGTAGTTGCGGCCGTAGCCGTCCTTGACCTCGACGACGTCGCCGGCGCTTCCGAGACCGGTGACTTCACCGGTGAGGATGAGCTTCATCGCAGCGTCCCCTTTCTCAGCGGGCCGTGCTGGTGTAGGGCAGCAGCGCCATCTCGCGGCTGTTCTTCACAGCGATCGCGATGTCGCGCTGGTGCTGCGAGCAGTTGCCGGTGACCCGGCGGGCCCGGATCTTGCCGCGGTCGGAGATGAACTTCCGCAGCAGTGTCGTGTCCTTGTAGTCGATGTAGGTCGTCTTGTCCTTGCAGAACTGACAGACCTTCTTCTTTACCTTGCGCAAGACGGGCTTGGCCATCGTGGTGCTCCAGTCGGTGCGAGCCCCCCGCGGGGCGAGGGGATGGTCGGGGGAAAGGGGATCTAGAAGGGTGGCTCGTCGGAGAAGCCGCCGGACGGAGCCGGAGTGGCCCAGGGGTCATCGTTGGCGGGCGCGCCGGCCCCGGAGTTGCCGCTGTACGACGGCGCGCCTCCGGACGGCTGTCCGCCGCTGCGCTGACCCTTGACGACCTTGGCGGTGGCGTAGCGCAGCGAGGGGCCGACCTCGTCGACCTCACACTCGACGACGGTGCGCTTCTCGCCTTCCTTGGTCTCATACGACCGCTGCTTGAGCCGGCCGGTCACGATGACGCGAGCGCCGCGCTGCAGCGACTCGGCGACATTCTCGGCCGCCTGACGCCAGATCGAGCAGCGCAGGAACAGCGCGTCGCCGTCCTTCCACTCGTTCGTGGCCTTGTCGAGGATCCGTGGCGTCGAGGCGACCGTGAAGTTCGCGACCGCGGCGCCACTCGGGGTGAACCGCAGCTCCGGGTCGTTGGTGAGGTTGCCTACGACCGTGACGGTGACATCGCCTTGTGCCATCGCGGGCCTACTTCGCGTCCGGGCGCAGCACCTTGGTGCGCAGCACGGCCTCGTTGAGGTTGAGCTGTCGGTCCAGCTCCGTGATCGTGGCCGGCTCGGCGGTGACGTCCAGCACGGCGTAGATGCCCTCGACCTTGTGAGCGATCTCGTAGGCCAGCCGCCGGCGGCCCCACACGTCGACCTTCTCCACGGATCCGCCGCCCTGCCGGACGACACCGAGGAACTGGTCAAGTGAGGGAGCGACGGTGCGTTCCTCGAGATCTGGGTCGAGGATGACCATCAGTTCGTAGCGACGCATAGGTGCAACCCACCTCCTCTGGACTCGGGCCCGACACCGAAGTGGCGGGGCGGTCACGACCGTGTTGCCGTGACAGGAGGCTGCTCGCGTCGAGCGTCAGCCACGCTAGCAGCCGCAAGCGCGGTCAATGGGAGACGTTCGGCGCGGTCGCCGGGTACGACGGCCTCGCGGCAGCCTAGGCCCGGTGCGAGGCGGCGGTGGTGGCTCCATCCACAGCCCGGCGGCGACGCATCGTGTGCAGCAGCCCAGCTGCCGTCCCGAGCACCACCAGACCGGCCACCACATCCGCGATCGGGCTCTGGCTGCCGGAGGGGTGAGAATCCCCGGCGAGCGCCATCTGCTGCGCGCCGGAACCGTTCACCAGCGGCAACGGGTTGCCGGCGGCATCCGTCGACGCGCCGATCCCTGGGGCGATCTGCGGGGCGGTGCCGATGCCGGCGCCGGCCAAGCCCTCGTGGGCAAAGGTGCCCAGCGGAATGCTCGGCAGCGAGAAGCCGGTGCCTCCGAGCAGGCCGCCCGTGTCGATAGCACCCGGACCGCGCTGGTGGGTGGTGCCGAGACCCTTGTGGCCAGTCGACCCGGAGCCGCCCGAACCGCCCGAGCTGCTTCCGCCACCGCCACCGCCGCCGCTCGAACCGCCTGAGCCACCGGACCCGGACCCACCGGACCCACCGGATCCGCCGGACCCACCGGAGCCGCCGGAACCGGTCCCGCCAGCCACGGTGGTCGGGCTAGGCGCCGGAACTGATGGCGCCGGCTTGGGGGTCACCGTGATCGTCGCGAGGCCCGCCTTGGGCACCAGGCCCAGCAGTCCCCCCGGCACGGTCGCAACGACGGCCGCGGCTCCAGCACTGGAGGCTGTCCACTCACCGCCGGTGCTCCCGGCCGAGACCGTCCGTCCGGCGCCGTTGACCGTGACGCTCGCCGTACCCGACGTGGCGTTGTGGAAGACCACGCATCCGCCCTGCTTGACGGTGACGGAGCTGACCGACAGCACCACCTTGCCGAGACCCCCGGAGCTGGAGGACACGGTCGACGTGGAGCAACTCGCGGCGGAGGCGGGTACCGCCGCTGCGGCGGCGACGCCCAGGGCGCCCGAGGCGAGCGCCAAAACGGTCAGGGTCGAGGCTGCGGTGTGGCGTTTCACACATTTGTCGTGCCCACTTTTACGCGTCATGTCACCTGTTGGTTCCACGCACGTCACGCAGAGTCCTGCCAGCACAGTGATTTCGGCAGGTCAGATGTCGACAAATCGGAGCAAATCGGTCAGCGCGCGGCCTGCGTCCGCAGCAGAGCGCTCGCCACCACGACGATGAGCAGGACCGCGACCCCAACCAGTCGGGTACGGCGATTCGACGCGCTCGCGCCGCTGGCGGCGGTTAACGCGGCAGCGGTGGGCGCCGGGCTTCGCGTCGCCGCCAGCCCGGGGAGCGTCGTCGCCAGTGGCGTCGGGGAACCCGCGGCGAGCGCCCAGGTATGGGCCGGGGACGGCTGGATAGCGGTCGACCGGGAGTGTGCCCGGCGCCTGCTGGGTGTCGGGCTGGCCGACGTGAACGTCACGGGCGCGACGCGCGACGCGGTCGGCGACGGCGGCCTCGGGGACGCGGTCGGCGAGGGGGCCCGGCTCACCGCAGCGACCACCGTGATCGTTCCCGTCCCGCTCGGCAGGGTGGCGACCGGGCTGACGTCGGTGACTGTGTCGAGGTGGATGCCGGCGTTCCGAGCCTGGTAGTCCGCCCGGCCGGGTGGCCCGGTCAGGGTGCCAGGCGGGAGGTCAACGGCGTACCCGCTGCCGATCCGGACGGTCACGAAGATCTGCGTCGGATTGGCGAACCGGACGCACTCGCCCCGGCTTAGCCGGGACGCTGACGGCTGCATCTCAAGCCGATGGCCGCCGTCGGAGGTCACCGTCACGGTGCGGGCGCATCCGCCGGAGACCCCGCCTGAGGCCGATGCCCCGGCTACCGACATGGCAACTCCGCCGACCACGAAAGCCGCGAAAACCGCGGCTCGGATCATGGCGCCGCCCCCCGTCAATGGGCCACATCGCCCCGGATGCGGGCGTCAACCTACCCAATGACCGGTCGTAAACGCGATCACCCCGACGATCATGAGGGCAGGGGAAACGGACATGTAGGCGACATGCAACCAACGCTGGTTCAACGACCACCGGGCGAGCAGCAGCCACAGCGGGAACCACAGCAGCGTCGAGCGCGCGACCGACAGGTAGTACGACGACGTCGCGAGCGCGGCGACCTGAGCCCCGACGAATACCGCCTCACCCCACCGGCGCATGACGAGCAGGACCACGGTGAGGGCGACCCCGAGCAGGATCGCCAGTACCTCGGCCCGGAACGACCACGCGTACGGCAGCCCCTGCGCCGGCGAGCGGGCGGCCGACCACGAGGTGTGGAACGCCGTCCACGGCGCGGTCAGATGTCTCCCCCACCCGGCGGCCTGGGCGTGCGACCACGCCAGCCAGTCCCCGGTGACGTGATCGAGGTAGGCGAAATACCCGGCGGTGACGACGAACGGAGCCGCGAGCGGCGGCAGGTCCCGCCACCGGCGTTCCGCACCGGCCTGGGTTGCCCACTGCACGATCAAGGCGACGCCGAGAAAGGCGCCGTCGATCCGGATCAGCCCGGCCGCACCGGCCAGCAGGCCCGCGGCCAGCCAGCGACCGCGTCGGGCAGCCAGCCACGAGGGCAGCGCTACGGACAGGAACAACGCCTCCGAGTAGCCAGCCGCGAGGAATACGGCGTACGGCGAGAGCACGAGGTAGAGCACCGCCCGCGACCCGCAGCCGGGTGAGTCCACCGCCTCCAGCTCGCCGAGCCGCGCCAACGCGACCATCGCCACCGCCCCGGCGACCGCGGAGATCAGCAATCCGGCGGCCACCCAGTCGCCGGTGATGACGTGGACGACGCGCAGCGCGATCGGCTCGCCGGGGAAGAACGCCTCCAGGTGCCGTCCAGTGGTGTGCGCGGCATAGCCGCGGTAGCCGAACTGCGCGACATCGATGAACAGCTGGCTGTCCCATTGATTCCATCGGGACAGGTACGACGGCGCCTGCCCGGCCGGGGTATCGCCGAGCATCCAGATCCCGGCGAGAGCGGCGAGCGCGACCCCGACCCGCGAAGCCACCCAGATCCCGATGGCGTCCCGGTCGACCGGTGCGGCTCGATGGATCGCCGCGGTCCGGTCGCCGGTCTCGACCGGCTCCTCGATCACGCGGGTCCGGCGACGGAGGCGGCGGGTTGCGCGCGGCGCCCGGCGTGCGGATCGGGGGCACCGTCGAGAATGCCGCCGGCCGGGTCATCCACACCGTCGCGACGCACCACGTCGAGCTCAGGGTGCAGCACCTCGCGGACCACGAGCGCCATCAGCCACACGAGCACGACGTCGCGGGCCACCAGGACGAGGAGGTAGGTGTCGAGGGGAAGCCCCTGGTCCGAGTGGTCCTCGGCGATGAGCGTGTAGAGGTTCGCGACGCCCAGCAGCACCTCGCTGACCTGCCAGACCAGCAGCGCCGCCCAGCGCGGCCGGGCGAGTACGGCGAGCGGCACCAGCCACAACGCGTACTGCGGCGAGTCGACCTTGTTGAGCAACACGAAGCCAGCAACTAGCAGGAAGGCGATCGGGGCGACGCGCGGCCGGCGAGGTGCAAGTAGCACGAGCGCCGCGACTCCCGCCACGACGAGCAGGACGGCGATCGCCGTGAGGGTGTTGAGCAGCGCGGGCGCCTGACCGCACGCCGCCGTACCGCCGAGCGGCTTGCCGCGGATCTGCTGCAGCACCAGCCACAGGCTGCCCCAGTCCGCGCCCCGGGTCTGGCTCAGCGACACGAACCACCGCCAACCGGCCAACGGATGAGCGCCCGCGCAGTCGGTGCTCGGGAAGAGGAACGATCGCGAGATCAGGATTGCCGGCAGATAGGCAGCCACCACCCCAACCACGGCACCCGCGATCGCGCGACCGGCCGGCCGCCAGAACCGACAACGCATGCAGAGCAACACGATCGCCAGCAGCACGAATACCGGGTAGAGCTTCGTCGCGATCCCCAGGCCGAACAGGATCCCGGCGACCGCCTGAGACAACGGGGAGCCCCGACTCCACGCCCATAGGCCCAGCCCGGTCAGCGCCACCGCCGCGAGGTCCCAGTTGGTCACGACGTGCATCAAGAGGACCGGCGACGCCGCGACCATCACGGCGTCCCAGACTCGCCGGCGGCCCGCCAGCTTGGCGACCGTCCACGTCGAGATGAGTGCGCACGCAGCAAGACCCAGCGCGGTGAGCTCGAAGAACGTGGTGTTGCGGGTGTCGACCCCGTCAGCCGGCTGGTCGGGGTGCACCGCGTTGGTGATCTCGGCGGCGACGAACATCAGGCCGCCGAGGATCGGCGGGTACTCGACCGGGTGATCGCGGTACGGCACGGAGATCCGGCCGGTCACCGCTCCCGCCGCATTGGTCTTCGCGTTCAGATCCTCGGCGGTGTACAGCGCGTAGGTGTCGGTGTAACAGACCCGGGTGTACTGGAAGTCGTTGCTGTACCCGTGACTGATGCATGGCGTCTTCTGCAGGTAGCCGAGCAGACTGACCAGGATCGTGAGGCCAAGCGCGATCCGCAGTGGTGTCCACCAGCGCGACGTGGGACCGATCGCGTGCAGTCCCCGCGGCCCACCGATCAGGCGGCTCGCGCCTGCGACGGCCGGGTCCTCGCGGGACGGTACGGCGAGTGGCACCGCTGCATCGTGGCGCACCGGCCGGGTCAGTGACGCGAGCGGCGCGCGTCTGGGCTGTTGCCCGGAAGGATGGAGCTGGCGGTCGGCGACGAGGTGGGCGGCGGGATCGGCGCGGTGGGCGTCGGGGTCAGGGACACGGTCGGCGTCGGGGTCAGGGTCGGCGTCACCGTGGGAGTTGCCGTTGGCGAGCTGGTCGGCGTCTTCGACGTCGTCGGCGAAGGTGAAGCACTGTTGATGATGTGGCCGATGTTCGCCGGCGACGGGAACTGCAGGACCGGCTGGCCGGCCAGCGCCTGATTCATCATCTGCTGCCAGATCCGCGCCGGTGTGTCACCACCGAAGACCTCGGCGCCGCCACTCACCACGGGCTTGTGCGCATTCGCATTCCCGAGCCATACCGCCGTCGACAGCTGTGGGGTGAAGCCGATGAACCACGCGTCGTCGTTGCTCGTCGTCGTGCCCGTCTTGCCGCCCGCCGGCCGGCCGTCGAGTGCCTTCCCGCACGCCGTGCCGCCGTAGGAGCAGTCGAGCACCTTGGTCATCGCGTACTCCACATCCGAGGCAACGGCGGCAGAAAACACCCGGTTCGGCTTGGGATGGGCCCGGTAGATCGTCTCGCCCTGGGCCGACTTCACCGACTGCACGAGGTACGGCGACGCGTGCATGCCGCCCGCCGCGATCGTCGCGTATCCGACGGCCTGGTCGAGCACCGACACCGGCTCGGTGCCCAACGTGATCTCGGGGCTGTCGGCGAGTTGGTACGTCGGGGAGATGCCCGCGGCGTGTGCCGTCTTGGCGACGTTGGCCGGGCCGACCTGCTTCGCCAGCGGCACGAAGACCGTGTTGATCGACTCGGCCAGCGCCTTGACCAACGTGCAGGGGTTGCTGCAGGACTCGCCGCCGGAGTTGGAGATACCGACCCCGTTGGTTCCCGGGAAATCGATGTGGGATGGCCCCGGGAAGACGCTGTTGATGCTGATGCCCTGCTTCACGGCCGTGGTCAAGGTGTACGGCTTCATCGACGAGCCGGGCTGCCGGTCGTAGGAGTCGGTCAGGCCGGTGAGGTCCTGGCAGCCGTCCTTCTTGTTCTTGGGGTCGCAGTATTTCTGACCGGCGTACAACGCCTCGATTCCCCCGTCGCCGGGCTTGACCGAGACCAGGGCGGTCTCCGGCGTCCCGTGGTCTTCCCCGGACATCTGGGTCTCGGCGTTGACCGCGGCAGTCTGGGCGGTCTTGTTGATCGTGGTGACGACCCGCAGGCCGCCCTGGTCGAACTGCTCCGCCGTCAGGCCATCGGCGTTCTTGAGCTCGTCCTCGACGGCGTTGCAGATGAAGCGCTTCGGGCCGGTGCCGCAGGCCGCACCGTTGCTGGGCTCGACCGTCTTCGGGAAATGCAGCTGATTCGCCTTCGCCTGGGTGAGCCAGCCCTTCGTCACCATGCCGGAGATCACGTAGTGCCAACGGGCAACGGCTGCGGCCTTGTTGATGCGGGGGTCATAGAGCGACGGGCCGCGGATGACGGCGGCAAGCAACGCGCCCTGGGAGACGCTGAGTTGCGCGACACCGGTGCCGAAGTAGGCCTTCGACGCGGCCTGGATGCCGTAGGCGTCGCGACCGAAGTAGATCGTGTTGAGGTAGTCGGAGAATACGGAGTCCTTCGATCGCGACTGGCCGAGCTTGGTCGCGATAAAGATCTCCTTGAACTTGCGGGTGAACGACCGCTGCTGACTCAGGTACGCGTTCTTGGCGTACTGCTGGGTGATCGTTGAGCCGCCCTGCGCGACGTCGCCGCCCTTCACGTCCTCATACAGCGCACGCATGATGCCAGTCGGCGAGATGCCCGGCTCGGAGTAGAAGTTGCGGTCCTCCGCCGCCAGCACTGACTGTCGAACGTGCAGCGGCACCTGTGACAGCGGGACGTCGGTGCGGGTCGTCGTACCGATCGTTGCAAGCCGGTCCTTGCCGTTGCTGTAGAGCAGCGTGGTGGTCTGCGCGGTAGCGATTGCCGACGGCGAGGGGACTGAGGTTCGGGCGTAGGTGACACCGATGGCGATGCCGAACACGACCACCGCGCCAGCGAGCCCGATCAGCACCTGCTTGGGAGTGGGCGCGAACTGCAGGAGCTTCACACTTTTGCCCTGCGACGGCGGGCGGGGATCTCGCCGGTGCCGAGGACATAGGACGTCACCAGGTGGTTCCAGCCGCAGCCCAGGCAGACCTCGACGACGAACACCGAGAACTCCGGCAGCTCGCCGGCGAGCTCGCGCAGCTCCCGACGCGCCCTGGCCCGGCCGTTCCCGCCATTCGGGAAGTACTCGCCGAATGCATAGGTCACGTGCAGGAGCCCGACGTCGTCACAGATCGGGCACGGTGACCCCGCCGGCTCGCCGTGGTAGCGCGCTGCCCGGCGCAAGTAGGCCTGGGCGTCGCACACTTCCTCGCGGCGCACCTGGCCGAGTCGCAGCGCAGTGAGCGTCGCCCGCCGGGCCAGCGCGTAGTCGACCAGGCAGCGCGCGTCGACGTCCTCGACGGGTGAGCGCTGCGTCAGCACGCGCGTCAGGGTACGCCGGGCGGATGACGACCCGATTGATGCCCTGGCAGCCAGTTGTGTCCACCTGGCGTTTGCATGCCGGCCATCAACCCGCTACCGTGAGCGATGTATCAGTCCGATACATCTGGGAGCGATCCCGAGGAGCAGTGATCCCGTGAGCAGGAAGTCAGGCGTCCTGGAGTTGGCCGTTCTTGGCCTACTCCACGAGTCGCCGATGCACGGGTACGAGCTGTCCAAGCGACTCAAGGGCGTGCTCGGCCCGCTCCGCGCGATCTCCTACGGCAGTCTGTACCCCTGCCTGTCCTCGCTGCTCGACGCCGGCTTCATCACGACCGACGACAGCGCGAGCGAGTCAGGTGCGGGTCGCCGCAAGAAGCACGTCTACAAGCTCACCGCCGATGGCAAGGAGCGGCTCCAGGAGCAGCTCGCCGAAGGCGGCCCGTCCAGCTGGGACGACGAGAGCTTCGACGTCCGGTTCGCCTTTTTCGGGCAGACCGATGCCGCGGTGCGACTACGCATCCTCGAGGGTCGGCGCAGCCGGCTCGAGGAGCGGCAGGAGAACGTCACCTCGGCGTTGAGTCGGGCCCGCGAGCGGGTCGACAGCTACACCCTCGAGCTCCAGCGCCACGGCCTCGAATCCGTGGAGCGCGAGGTGCGATGGCTCGAGGAGCTGATCGCCACCGAACGAGACGGCGTAGCCGCGCGGCCGCACCGGCTCAACACCACACCTGCCACGACTGGCACGGCAATAGAAGGAGAAGACAGCTGATGGGTTCAGTTCGTGTCGCCATCGTCGGCGTAGGCAACTGTGCCTCGTCGCTCGTCCAAGGCGTCGAGTACTACAAGAACGCCGACCCGAACGTTCGGGTGCCCGGCCTGATGCACGTCGACTTCGGCGGCTACCACGTCCGTGACGTGGAGTTCGTTGCCGCGTTCGACGTCGACGGCAAGAAGGTCGGCCGGGACCTCTCCGAGGCGATCGTGGCCAGTGAGAACAACACGGTGCACATCACCGACGTGCCGCCCACGGGCGTCACCGTCCAGCGTGGGCACACCTACGACGGTCTCGGTGACTTCTACCGAGAGATCATCGACGAGTCCGACGAGGCTCCGGTCGACGTCGTCCAGGCGCTCAAGGACGCCAAGGTGGACGTGCTCGTCTCCTACCTTCCGGTGGGCAGCGAGGACGCTGACCGGTTCTACGCCCAGTGCGCGATCGACGCGAAGGTCGCGTTCGTCAACGCCCTGCCGGTGTTCATCGCCAGCGACCCCACGTGGGCGAAGAAGTTCGCCGACGCGGGTGTGCCGATCATCGGCGATGACATCAAGAGCCAGGTCGGCGCGACGATCACCCACCGGGTGCTCGCGAAGCTGTTCGAGGACCGCGGTGTGGAGCTGCTGCGCACCTACCAGCTCAACTTCGGCGGCAACATGGACTTCAAGAACATGTTGGAGCGCAAGCGCCTCGCCTCGAAGAAGCTGTCCAAGACCCAGTCGGTTACCTCGCAGATCCCTCACGAGATGCGTGGCGCGGATGTCCACATCGGCCCGTCGGACCACGTGCCGTGGCTCGACGACCGCAAGTGGGCCTACGTCCGGCTCGAGGGCCGTTCGTTCGGTGACACCCCGCTGAACCTCGAGTACAAGCTCGAGGTGCACGACTCGCCGAACTCTGCCGGCGTGATCATCGACGCGATCCGCGCGGCGAAGATCGCCCAGGACCGTGGCATCGGCGGCCCGATCCTCTCGGCGTCGTCGTACTTCATGAAGTCGCCGCCAGTGCAGTACAGCGACGACGAGGCCCGCGACGCGGTGACCGGCTTCATCAACGGCACCGTCGAGAACTGATCGCGGCACCACCCGCCTCACCGACGACCCGGAGCGCACGACCGGCTCCGGGTCGTCGCACGTCCGGACCCGGGTCGTCGCGTCTAGCGTGATGCCGTGAGCCGAGCGACGGCGTTGCGGGAGCTGTGGCAGCAGCCGCTGTTCCGCCGGCTGCTCGTCACCCGGCTGAGCTCACAAACTGCTGACGGTCTGTTCCAGGCGAGCCTGGTGAGCGCCGTCGTGTTCGACCCCACCAAACGGACCGGCCCGATCCAGGTAGCAACAGGCTTCGTCGTCCTGCTGCTGCCCTACAGCCTGATCGGACCATTCGCCGGGGTGTTCCTCGACCGCTGGCGACGCCAGCGGATCCTGGTGCGCGGCACCCTGGTCCGCGCGGCGATCGTGGTGCTCGCCGCGCTCCTGCTGCGGCAGGAAGGCCCCTCCGGTCTCGGGTTCACGGTGGCCGCCCTCGCGGCGCTGTCGGTGAACCGGTTCTACCTCGCCGCGTTGTCGGCGGCACTGCCGAATGTCGTGGCCGGTGACCAGCTGGTGCTGGCCAACGCCGTGAGCCCGACCGCTGGGACGTTGGTGACCATCCTCGGCGGCCTGATCGGCCTGTCGCTGCGCACGGTCGTCGGTCGCGACGCCGCCGGCGACGCGTTCGTGACATTGGTCGCGGCCGCCGCGTATCTCGGCTCGGCCGCCCTGGCCCGACGGCTCCCAGCCGATTCCCTCGGTCCTCGCGACCTCGACACGTCGCCCTTGCTCGCCCAGCTCACCACCGTCGCCGCCGGCCTGCGTGACGGCGCTCGGCACGTGCGCAGCCGCCCGGTGGCGGCCTGGGCACTCGCCGTGATCAGCGCCCAGCGGTTGTTCTACGGGTTGTGGACGATCATGACCGTCCTGCTCTATCGCAACGTGTTCGTCAGCCACGGGCTGCTGCGCGCCGGCTTGGTCGGCCTCGGCCAGGTGGTCACGGCGAACGGGATCGGCCTGGTCACCGCCGCAGCCGTGACGCCGTGGATCACCGCGCGGATCGGGACCCAGCGGTGGATCTGGATCGTGACGGCGGGCCTCGCCGTCGCCGGATTCTGCCTCGAGCTCCCCGTCACGATGGCCGGTCAGATCGGCTCGGCCGTCTGCTTCGGCTTCGCCACGCAAGCCACCAAGGTCTGCGTCGACTCGCTGGTCCAGGCTTCGGTCGACGACGACTTCCGCGGCCGCGTCTTCGCCTTCTACGACACGTTGTTCAACGTCAGCTTCGTCGCGGCGGCGCTCGTCGCCGCATTCCTGCTGCCGGAGTCGGGCCGCTCGCCGCTCGCCGTCGTCGTCATGGCGGTGGGGTACGCCGCGATCGCTGTCGCCTACGCGTCCCGCAACAGGTTCTCGGCGCCCCACTCGCGCAGCGCGGCCACCGCGTCGTCGTAGTCCATGGGCCCGTTCTCCATCCGCAACCCGAGCAGGTGCTGGTAGGCCTTGCCCACCAACGGCCCGGGCGGGATGTCGAGCAGCGCCATGATCTGGTTGCCGTCGAGATCCGGTCGGATCCGCTCGAGATCCTCCTGGGCCGACAGCTCCGCGATCCGCGCCTCGAGGGAGTCGTACGCCGATGCCAATGCCCGTGCCTTGCGGGCGTTGCGCGTGGTGCAGTCGGAGCGGGTCAGCCGGTGCAGTCGCTCCAGCAGCGGCCCGGCGTCGCGGACGTAGCGACGTACGGCCGCGTCGGTCCAAGTGCCGCCCGAGTAGCCGTGGAAGCGCAGGTGCAGCTCGACCAGCCGAGACACGTCGTCGACGACCTCGCGGGGATAGCGCAGCGCCGCGAGCCGTTGGCGGGCCATCGCGGCACCGACGACGTCGTGATAGTGGAACGAGACCTTCCCGTCCAGCTCGATCGACTTCGTCTTGGGCTTACCGATGTCGTGCAGCAGCGCCGCGAGCCGGAGCACGAGGTCCGGGCCGTCCGGCTCTAGGGCGATCGCCTGCTCGAGCACGATGAGGGTGTGGGCGTAGACGTCCTTGTGCCGGCCGTGCTCGTCGACCGTCTCCTTGAGCCGGCTGAGCTCCGGCAGGAAGTACTGCGCGAGGCCGGTGTCGACGAGCAGCTCTAAGCCGCGACGCGGTTGCGCCGAAAGCATCAGCTTGTCGAGCTCGTCGCGGATCCGCTCGGCGCTCACGATCTCCAGCCGGCCACCCATCTCGCGGATCGCCTCGACGGCGTCCGGGTCGACGGTGGCACCGAGCTGGGCAGCGAACCGCGCCGCTCGCAGCATCCGCAGTGGGTCGTCACCGAAGGAACGAGCCGGCTCGACCGGAGTCCGTAGCCGGCCGGCCGCCAGGTCGACCAGGCCACCGAACGGGTCGACGATGGGGTGGGCGGCGTCGAGCGGAAGGCCGACGGCCATCGCGTTCACGGTGAAGTCGCGGCGGGCCAGGTCGGTCTCGATCGACGTCCCGTAGACCACCTCCGGCTTGCGGGTCGAGGGGTCGTAGGCGTCACTGCGAAACGTCGTGATCTCGCAGCGGTGACCTGCGACATGCACCCCGACGGTTCCGAAGCTGATCCCCGTCGTCCAGGTTGGCCCCAGCGAGGACACCAGGTCTAGGACGACCTCGGGGTGCGCATCGGTCGTGAAATCCAGGTCCGCGGCCTCACGACCGAGCAGCGCGTCACGGACCGGACCGCCGACGATCCAGAGCTGGTGGCCCGCCGCCGCGAACGGTCCCGCCAACAGGTCGGTGACCGGCGAGATGCGCAGCAGCTCGCGGACGGCACGCCTGGCGGCGTCCCGGATCCACTTCGGAGTCTGCGACGGCACGCGACGAGACTACGAGTGAGTGCCGCTGACCTGCCGTTGCGTCGCCCTACGATCGGGTCATGCCAGCGCCGTCTCGACCCCGGTTGCGGCGGGTGGAGGAGACCTCGGCCGGCGGCCTCGTGGTCGATGTGGCCGACGGCGGTGAGCCGCGCGCCGCGTTGATCGGACGGCTCGACCGGCGCGGCCGGCTGCTGTGGTCGCTCCCGAAGGGCCATGTCGAGGCCGGCGAGACCCACGAGGACACCGCAGTCCGCGAGGTCGCCGAGGAGACCGGCATCACCGGCCGGGTGCTCGCCCCACTCGGCACCATCGACTTCTGGTTCGTCGCCGAGGGGCGGCGGGTGCACAAGACCGTGCACCATTTCCTGCTGCTCGCGCAGGCCGGCGAGCTCAGCGACGAGGACATCGAGGTCGAGCAGGTGGAGTGGGTCCCGCTCGCCGAGCTCGGTGATCGACTGGCGTACGCCGATGAGCGGCGCCTGGTCGAACAGGTGCCATCGCTGCTCATGGACACCGCGTGAGCGGAAGGGCACGGCGGATCGCCGCCGCGCTGACGGCCACGACGCTGGTCGCGCTGCCGCTGTCGGGTTCGCTCGGCGAGCCGGCGGCATCCGCCCAACAGACTGCCCCGCCGGCACTGGTCGTCACGCTCACCGGCCTCACCCCGATCGCGCCGCAGCCCGGCCAGAACGTCGTCGTGAGCGGCACCGTCCGCAACCTGACGGCGACCCCCGTCAACGACCCGGCCGTCCAGCTCTCGATCGGCGGACCGGTGGGCTCGCGCAGCCAGTTCGATGACTTCGCCGACGATCCCACTGCCAGCCTGTCGTTGAACGGCTTCGAGAGCCTCGGGAGCGCGACGCCGCTCGGCAGCGACCGGCTGGGTGCCGGGGCGACCGCCGGCTTTCAGATCACGGTGCCGGCCACCACCCTCACCAGCCTGCTGCCCGCCGGCGGTCCCTGGCAGGTCCGAGAGCTGGGCATCGTCGCTATCGGGTTCAACGCCGCGAAGCTCAGCGAGTCGGGAACGCTGCGCACCTTCCTGCCCTGGGCGCCCCGGAGCGTGCCCGGTGGCGGGACACCGATCCAGCTGGCCTGGGTATGGCCGCTGGTCGACCGACCGCACCGCGGGGTGGGAAATGCGTGGCTCGACGACGCCCTCGCGCCCGAGCTGAGCGGCCAGGGCCGGCTCGAGGGGCTGGTGCATGCGGGGGACGCCGCCGAGCACCCAGTCGCTCCCCCACCGACTGGGCGTCATCATCGCCACCATCGGGCCGCAGCGCCCGCGGTGCCGGTGGCGTGGGCGATCGACCCGATGCTGGTCCAGGACGCCACGCTGATGAGCAAGGGCTACACGGTCCGCGCCGCCAACGGACACACCACGACGGGCAAGGGCCGGGCCGCCGCAACCGCATGGTTGAGCCAGCTGAACAGTGCGTTGGCGGGGGCCGACGTCGTACCGCTTCCGTATGGCGACCCCGACCAGGTCGCGGCGGTTCGCGGCGGCCTCGCGAGCGAGGTCGGTGTGGCGACTGCCGCCGGCCGTGATCAGCTCAGCAAGGAGCTGCCGGACAGCCACCTGCTGGACCTGGCATGGCCAGTCAACGGTTTCGCCGACTCGCGCACCCTCGCCACGATGTTCTCCACGGGAAGCACGTCGGTGCTGCTGTCGAGCGATGCGCTGCCGATCGTCGGTGGCCAGCCGAGCGAGACGCCGTCCGCCCGCACGCCGGAGCAGACCGGTGACGGCGAGCTGAACACGATCGTGTTCGACTCGGGGATCTCGAGCATCGTTGACCAGGGGGCGACGAACCACACCCAATCCGCTCTCGACCTGCAGCGATTCCTCGCCGAGACCTTGATGATCGAGGCCGAGGCTCCGTCCCAGGAGCGCAGCGTCGTGGTGGCGCCGGTACGACGCTGGCAACCCACTGCCAGCTATGCGAGCGCCCTGCTCAACGACACGGCGAACGTGCCCTGGCTCGCCCCCGCTTCGCTGCCTGGAGTGCTGCTCAGCCCGCCGTACACGCGCGTGGACCGAGGCGCGCTGGACTATCCGAGCTCGGCCAAGCACGCCGAGCTGCGCCAGTCCTACCTCCAGCAGGTCCGCGTGCTGCGCAGTCAACTGGTCGGGTTCGGGACCGTCCTCACCTCCGACGCTGCGGCGGCGGCGAACTACGACGCGGCGTTGCAGCGGCTGCTGTCCTCGGCGTACCGGACCGACACGGCGGCGCGCAACACCGCGTTGACCACCTTCCGCGGCGACCTGGACAGCGAGATGAGCCAGGTCAAGATCGCGACTCCCAAGGGCAGCTTCGTCACGCTCACCAGCCACAACGGCAAGGTCCCGATCACCGTGTCCAACGGTCTCGACACCCCGGTGCGGGTGATCGTCCAGGTCGACCGCAACCAGCGCCTCGGAGTCGCCAACGCCGGCCGGACATCGGTGATCGCCATCCCGGCGAACACCCAGGTCTCGGTTCCGCTCCGAGCCACCGCCAAGACGTCTGGCGTCTTCCCGATGCAGGTGCGCCTGCTCACCCCGAACCTGCATCGGTACGGCGCCTCGGTGCAGCTCTACGTCCGGTCGACGGCGTACGGCACGATCACCCTGGTCATCACCGCCGCCGCGACCATCGCGCTGCTGATCGCCGTCGCGATCCGGCTCACCCGGCGGGCGCTGAACGCGAAACGCGCCGCGCGCGCCACCGCGTGAGCACGCCGTGAGCACCACCGAGGCGACGCCGTCCGCCACGGCCACGTTGGCGCGCAGCGGGACAGTAATCGCGCTCGGGACGGTCGCGTCGCGGCTCACCGGATTCCTGCGCACGTTGGTGATCGCGGCCGCGATCGGCTCGGCGACGCTGTCCAACGCCTACAACGTCGCCAACACGGTGCCGAACGCGCTTTACGACCTGCTGCTCGGCGGCGTCCTGACGTCGGTCGTCGTGCCGCTGCTGGTCCAGGCGGCTCACGACGACGAGGACGACGGCGTCGCCTACGCCCAGCGGCTGCTGACCATGGTCACGGTGTCGCTGGCGGTGGTCGCGGTCATCGCCGTGGTCGCTGCCCCGCTCGTCATCGCGGTCTACGGCGACCAGCTCACCCCTACCGGCCGGATGCTCGCCACGACCTTCGCCCGCTACTTCCTGCCGCAGCTGTTCTTCTACGGCGTGGGAGCGACGATCGGGGCCGTCCTCAACGTGCGCGGCAGGTTCGCCGCCCCGATGTGGGCGCCTGTCCTCAACAACCTGACAGTGATCGGCACCGGGGCGCTCTTCCTCGTGATCAGCCACCGGAGCGCCCGCGCCGGCGAGCTCACCTCGACCGAGACCCACATCCTGGCCATCGGGACGACCGCAGGGGTGATCATCCAGACCATCGCGTTGATCCCGGCGCTTCGGCACTCGGGGTTCCGGATGCGGTTCCGATGGGACTGGCGAGGCGCTGGTCTGCGCCGGGCCGGTCCGTTCGCCGCGTGGGCGTTCGGGTACGTCGTTACCAACCAGCTCGCCTTCGCCGCCATCACGAACCTCGCCGACAAGGCACAGGGCAGCCACGGCATCGGCTTCGGCGGGTACTCGTACGCGTTCGTGGTCTTCCAGCTTCCCTACGCCGTGGTCGGCGTGACCGTGATCACGGCACTGTTCCCCGGCATGAGCCGCAGCGCGGCAGCGGGCGACGAGCCCGGGGTGGTCGGCACGCTGGCGGAGGGGTTGTCGGTCGCCGGCGTCCTGCTCGTTCCGGCCACGGTGCTCCTCGTGCTGCTCGGCGTACCGATCGCGACCGTCATGTTCGACCACGGGAACACGACCGCGGAGCAGGCCCGGCTGATCGGGGAGCTGCTGGCCGCCTTCGGCGTCGGGCTGGTGCCGTTCTCGGCCTTCCAGATGCAGCTGCGGGCGTGGCTCGCGGTGCGTGACTCACGGACACCGATGCTCGTGAACATCGGCGTCACCGCCGTCAACCTGGCCGCCGACGTCGTCCTGCTCATCACCTTGCACGGCCGGGACAAGATCATCGGGCTGGGTCTCGGCTACTCGCTGTCCTACCTGGTGGGGACGATCTGGTTCGCCATTCTGCTCCGTCATCGGATGACACCGAGCCGGCCCACCCACGTGATCCGGACCCACGTCCGGCTAGTTGTCGCGTCGATCATCGCGGCGGTTCCGACGTACCTCGTGTCGAGGGTCGTGACCGACCACGCGGGCAAAGGTCCGGCGGCCGCCCTGCTCGCGATCGTGGCTGCCGGCGGCGTCGGGCTCGTCATCTTCTGGATCGTGGTGCGCCGGATGCGGGTCCGCGAGCTAGATCAACTGCTCCGCATGGTGCCGATTCATTCACGCGCCGCCCGCTGAGCTCTTAAGGAGGCCCCCGCGTCGGCCGACATCCTCAATCAGAGGAGGGACGATGCGAGCGACCGGCAAGGACAGCGGCGCCGTGCGGGTCAGCTACATCGCGAAGCTGGCAATCGTACTGGCGGTCATTGGCGTGTTCGGGTACGACGGCGTCGCCATTCTCGCGACGCACGTCTCCACCGAAAGTGACGCCCAGAACGCGGCCAACACGGCAAGCGAGAACTGGCAGACCAACCACAACGTCGTGCTGGCCTATGACGCCGCCAGCCAGGCGACGGTGGCCGATAAGGAAACGGTCCTGGCCTGCGCGAAGTGCTTCAGCATCGCCCAGGACAACACCGTGACCCTCGAGCTGCGCAAGACGGCCAAGACGGTGGTGTTCTCCCGCATCGGGTTCTTGAAGCGCTTCACCGTGGTCACCGAATCGGGCCAAGCGAACTACAACCCGGCATGACCCGTCGTCCCCTCTGGCACAGTGCCACGCTGCTCGCGATTCTCGCCGTCGCCGGCAGCGTCGCGCTTCCGTCGGCAGCCGCCGACCCGCTGAGCAATGCGAAGGCACAGGCTGCAGCACTGACCAAGACGGTCGCGACACTCCAGCTTCGTGCCGAGGTCGCCACCGAACGGTACGACGCGACCGAGGCGGCACTCAGCAAGGCGGTCGGCAAGCAGGTCAGCGCCTCGCGCACGCTGCAGCACCAGCAAGCGACCGCCGCGGCCGCCCAACAAGCCGTCGACGACCGGGCGCGGGCGCTCTATGAGACCGGCGGCGGCTCCGCCCTGCTCGGTGCCCTCAT